>CAZUTM010000004.1:5441-56820 GCA_964623665.1 uncultured archaeon | reverse complement strand
CTAAATTGCTCGGTATTGAAGCGGTGGATGAAATCGTTCAAGCAAAAGCAGATATTACCGCGCTTGATGCATTGTTCGACCAAGTTGTGGGTTCACTCTTATCATCATCCTATGATGTCCACCGAGGGCTGTTTATGCAAAAAATATCCGAAGTTCAAGCCAAGAGAAAAGCGGATTTCACGGATCAAGTCCGAAAAGCCACCAGAAGCTTGCTTGACTTTGCTGGGAGAGGTCGCAAAGAATTGGCGGATGACAGAAATAAAGTGGTCAGCATAGCCGAAAATGCGATGATGCAAGGAGATTACAAGAAAGCGGCGGAACACTTTGAAATTGCCGCAAAGATCTCATCTGAACTCGGAGAAAAAGAAAAAGCAACCGAATACAGCGAACGTGCAAAATCTAAGGAACGACTCATCTTTTAAAACGGAAATTTCAAAGATTTTTTTATCTACGTTCTTCTTTTCCTTTAAAAAGGGTCTATTTGCTCAACTTTTTATTTGATCAAACTAACTTTTATCTATGGTACTCAGAACCACGAAGAGTAACAATAAACCGATGAACCTCCGAGAATTTCCCGAAATGGTTGAAAGGAAAGGAAAGGGTCATCCGGATTCGGTTGCAGATGAATGTGCTGAGGCATCTTCACGTGCTTTGAGCAAATATTACTTTGAAAAATTTGGACGCTATTTCCACCACAATGTTGATAAAGCAGCATATATTGGAGGGATTGCGATGCCGGAATTCGGTGGAGGAACGATTATCGAACCCCAACGATTCCAAATCATTGGGAGAGGTCTGGACGCAATAATCGTAAACGGAAAACTGAAACGGCTCCCGGTTGGTCCCATTTGCAGAAATGCATGCTTTGAAGTGTTTAAGAAAACCTTCTTGAACATGGATTTTGAAAAAGATTTAGAGGTGGGGTATGCAATTAGACCTGGTTCGATCGATTTGACCGGTGTCTTTGAACAAGAAGCTTGCCACGATTCGATCCCGCTCGCAAATGACACCAGCTTTGGGGTGGGTTTTGCTCCATTCTCGAACTGCGAAAGAATCACCTATGAAACGGAGAAATTATTAAACTCTCTTGAATTCAAGAAGAAATGCCCCGCATCGGGTGAAGATATCAAAGTTATGTCCCACAGGGTTGATAAAGATATCAACATCACAATTTGTAATGCAATGGTCTCAAAATATATCCATGACAAATCCGAATACATCAACGCAATCGAATTTATTAAAAAGAGTACGTTGGATTTAGCCGCAAAGTTGATTCCAGAAAATAACGTTAAAGTCTTTGTAAATACGGGAGATCTACTCGACCAAGATATTATGTATTTAACGGTAACCGGAACATCGGCAGAAAATGGAGATGATGGACAAGTAGGTCGCGGAAACCGGGCAAATGGATTAATCACACCCGGAAGAGTGCAAACCCTTGAAGCCGCTGCGGGTAAGAACCCAATGAATCACGTTGGAAAACTCTATTCACTCATAGCAAACAATGCTGCAAGAAAAATCATCAAAGAACTTGGCGGAGACGTTTTAGAAGCAGAAATTAAATTATTATCTCAAATCGGAAGACCCATCAACGATCCATGGTTAGGTGATATACAGTTAATAGTTGCTGATAACGTCAACTTCGCAAATACAAGCAAACGGGCCGAAGAAATTTTACAACACGAATTGGATTCCTATTTAGATCTCAGATGCAGAATCTTGGAAGGTAAAGAAAGCATTTGGTAATCCCATTTGCAAAAATCTTTTTTTATAGGAGTTTTCTTCCCTTTTTATCCCTTATATTCATGTTTTACTTCTTTCAGAAATAATTCTTCAAAGAAAAAAACCTTTATTTTGATATAGATTCAAAAAAGGAACATGGAACGTAATTTTAGGAAAGTGTGTTTAGGGATCTTTTCTTTAACTCTGTTTTTAATGAGCATGGGGATTGCATTCGCTGCCAATTTCAGTGATTCAATAAAGACGTCTCATTTTTCGGCGAGTTTAAGGACAGATCGACAAACACAGATTAACGCTCAGTACTGTGAAATCAAGGTCACGGATACGTACGACTCAAATCAGTCTTTAAGTAAACAAGATGATTTCACAAGTTACTCAAGAGATACTACTGAGACTTGGAATACTAAAATCGTTAAAACTACCCGAGACGATGTGGCATATTATTCCATAATTAATAATCAGAGTTCCCTTGGGTTTTCATGGTTTGGAACAACGTACAATCCCTACAGAGGAAACGCAAAATCATTGGAGTTATCCCATTTCAGCCTTCCCAATTATAATGGCTTCGGAACACATTATGCAACAGCCAAATATGTTTTTAATGCTGCATCCATTGGAGAAATCTCTTTTGATGCATTGATATTATTAAATGCCACCACACCGGCTTCCTCATCAATACCTAAAGCAAGATTCACGGCCAAGTTAGGGCATGATGTCATGAATCAATCCGAATCTATCGAAATGTTTTTTGAAACGAAGGGGCATGCCGCCGAAAATAATTACACAGTAAATGCATATTATAATGCCATAAATCCCTCCACCGGCCAAAAATCTGAAAAAACCCAATTATTCCAAAGCCAAATTGGGAATTTCAATTGGATTAATGTCAAAGTCTTCTTTGATGCATATAATGATGTCTATAACATTACGATGCAACAATATCGACCCGATGAGGGCTTTTTGGGATCGCCAGTTTCAACCGTTATTCGGGGTCAGCAGTACAATTCTTCGAGTTGGACACGTGCCTACAGCGGAACAAGAATTTCTACAACGCAATTAATAAACTCATTTTCATTATTGTTAGAAAGCAATGCGATTTCAAGCCGAAGTTCTGTCTTCATTGATAATTTTCAAGCGAATGTATTCAGATTCCCAGCCGTCTATGCAGATGTCATTCATGATAACGCAACGATAGAAAAAAAATCATATATGAATCGTACCGCAATATCGGCATTGAATCCGCCAAAATATCCTTCGAACACAATATTACTGGCAAACCCAGAATCATATGCGGCAAATGCTGAACCAAATGATGTATACACGAGTTGGCAATTAGCACCATCATGGATCTATTCTTTCCCACTTATTTTATCGCCCACGGATCACGAAATGAACGTGAGAACCTTGCTAAAATACATCAATGACAAACAAACCCCTATCGAAAAAATGGGTATTATGGAACCCGATCAAATCGGGTATTATGAAACAGGAATGATGGGTGGCCCCTTATCAAGCCAAAATTTCACATATTCGGAAAACGATTCAAAACCCTTTGATTATTGGTTTAAATCCGAGTCATCAAAAAATATCATAAGAATCGAATATGATTCAGAAAAGAATGTTGGCCAAATTAGAAAAATCGGAATCTATCCGGAATCGATTACAAATGAAGCAAGAGCAATTTTTATGGTGGATTTTGTGGATGTTGCTGGTCAAATCAATGATATTGATGGATTTCCCATGTTGATGTTCTTCACAGCGATCGGCATTATTTGGATGATTAAATTTGTCAAAAAACAAAAATTGACAAATTTATAATCGGAAATTCGAAGTTCATTTTCATTTTTTTTCTGAATTTACAAAACAAAAATGAGCAACCGATTTCAAGTTACTCGAATATTTTGGGGATTATTCAAAACTATTAAATTTTTAAAAGTCAAAAGAATCGCATGGTAAAAAAAACAAAGCAGCTGGTTCTGGGATTTCTCTTCATTTCGATGTTCTTAACCGGGATGAATTTCGGTGCATCTATCGCCTATCCGGAGACCATCAAAGGAGAATATTTCAGTATGCTTTGGAAACGAGATTATCAAACGGATATTCCACAGCAAATCTGTACCTTCACAATAAAAGAGATTTTCACCGGCCAAGAAAATCTTACGAAGTCCGATGACTTCAGCGGATATAAGGAAGTAAATACTACCGCATGGCATACTAAAGAGGTGAAAACACCACAAGAATTCGTTTCACATTATTCGCGGGTCAATTTAGATAATTTAAGTGTTCTCTTTCCAAATGTCGGGGTACAAACATACACGCCTTTTAAAGACACCCCTAATTCATTAATAATTGAACACCGTGCACTCTTGAATTATGTTGAACAAAAGCCATCCGCCTATTATGTTTTTGATTCAGCATCCGTTGGCGAGGTCTCATTCGATGCGCTTATTTTTATGAACGCCACTTTACCGTATAATGATTCTGAACCATTAGGATCATTTTATTTTGGACTCGGGCATGAAGAGGATTTGAACGATACTTTTAATGTATATTTCCAAACAAAAGGATTGGCTTTGCAGAATAATTTCACATTAGCCGCTTATGTAGATGCAATAAATCAGGTTACCGAAGTGGAAAATGTAAAAACACAAATATTTCAAGGCCAAGATGGAATTTTCAATTGGATTAATGTTCACTTATTTTTCGATGTGTATAATGATGTGTATAATATCACGATAAAGCAATATCGAATTGGTCAGCCGGGAAATTTGGTAGATCCGGTGTCATCGGTATTTCGGGGGAATAGATTTAACCAGACGAGTTGGACATTATCTTATCATGGCGCAAGATACATATCGACGCAATTAGTAAATACTGCAAGATTTTGGATCGAAACAGAATCCGTAGGTGCAAGGAGTATCGCATATATCGACAATTTTAAATCAGAGGTCTTTAGATTTCCAGCAGTATATGCAGATGTTAAGTTGGAAAATAATACAATCTCTAAAGTCACACCTGGAGGGATTTCATATATGAATAAATCCGCAATCTCATCATATCAACCACCAAAATATCCGGATCAATCAAGAAATATCGGTTTAAATGCGGATTACACCAGAACCGTATCAAATCCCACGGTGCTCACAAATTGGCCCTTTGCACCTTTGTGGTTGTATTCTTTTCCGCTCATCGTTTCAGAAACTAACCATGATCTTAACGTTCGTTCAATTTTACATTACGTGAATAATCCGGAAACTCCAATAGAAAAAAGATCGGTTCTGGAACCGCAAGCCACAAGCGCGTTCTACACAAGAAAATATGGAGGTCCCCTTGCATCCCAATATTTTGAATATCTGCCCGCAGAATCGAAACCGGAACAATTCGATTACCATTTTAAAGCGAGATATACGAATTCTTTTATGAGAGTGAAATATTATGAAGATCCAATAAGAATGGGTTTGATTGAATCAATAACAATTGCACCAGACTCTGTCAGAAATGATCAAAAAGCAATAGTGCTAGTCGATTTTAGGTTTGCGGGTGGTGAACAATCAGATATACCCGGCTATCCTCACGTTGCCGTAATCAGTTTTATTGGAACCTTGTGTACCTTAATCTATATAAAACGGAAAAAATTAACAATCAATAAAAAGAATTAATCTAAATATTCTGCCGAATTTTTTTTTTATTTCATTCTTTAAACCACTTTCCCTTGGAATTTCATAAATGTAAAATATATTAGCCCAATTAACCTTTGAAATGAGAGAAAAATAGAGAAAAATAAAGAAAAATAAAGAAAAATAAAGAAAAATCCTCCCGAGCAATAGTTCACTTAGGAATTAAGTGCTCAATTGTCGGGAGGAAGGCGGATGAGACCTATAATTCGTTTAAATATTCCTTATAATGCCATCGATAATCGTGGCTGAATTCTGATAGATTTCTTTAACTTGATTTCTAAACAGTTGGGGGATCAATTCATCTGCGACAAAATCAACAAATTTTGGAAGCGTGTTAATTTTTCGTGTAAATTTCATTACTTCTTGAATTGGATTGGTTTTTTCTTGTTTTTCTTCCTTATTATTTCCGTTTCCTTTATTCTCTGCCAAAACTGATCAACTCCAATTTTTTTAATAAATCTCCCACTTTCCGCATCGGTCACCCCACCGTGCGATAATTCTACTATCGGTTCTCGCATCGAATGTCGCCTTATCTATATCTACATCGGACATAACGATGGAAACCACTTCACAACGATTTGGACAATCTTTACAGTTAAAGGTATATGGCGTAAATTTTAAATCAAGTAGCTCAAAGCCTCTAAAGCTGGTTTTGAATGTACCTTTGATTGCCTTCACTCGACTTACCTCTTCCTTTACTAATAATGCGGCACCGAGGGCTCCCATTAATATATTCATACCATTCGGAGGAACCGTGACTTGAATATTCAATTCATTTTCAAAAGCCTTAATTATCCCTTTATTGAAAGCCACTCCTCCTTGAAACACCACCGGCCCCTTGATTTCCTTACCTTTTCCAACATTATTCATGTAGTTGCGCACTAATGCATGACAGAGCCCGGCAATTATATCCTCTTTGGTATATCCCATTTGAGCTTTATGAACCATATCGCTTTCTGCAAATACTGAACATCGACCAGCAATCGTAACAGGCACAGAAGATTTCAAAGCATAATCACCGAATTGTTCGATAGGAATCCCCAATCGCTGCGATTGGTGATCTAAAAACGAGCCCGTACCGGCAGCACATACCGTATTCATGGCAAAATCGGTAACAATGCCATTTCTTAAGATAATTATTTTCGAGTCTTGTCCGCCGATTTCCAAGATGGTTTGAACGCCTGGATACAGTGTAGAACTTGCAACCGCGTGCGCAATGATCTCGGTTTTAGCAATATCGGCACCCAATACGGATTTTATCAAATACCGGGCCGAACCTGTGGTTCCAACTCCGACAATATTAATTTTATCCATCATTTTATTGGATTCCAACGTCGACTTTAATTTATCAATCCCTTTTCGAACTGACTCTATAGGACTGCCTTGGTTTCTCAACCACACTTTTTCAACAACATTATTATTGGAATCGATCACCACGATTTTTACAGAGACCGAACCAACATCAACACCCATATATACATCCATGTTTCTCATCCTTGTTTTTCTGTTTCAATCTACATTCCATTTTATGTGTTCAAATTCATAATTCATTTACTTTTGAATTTCTGTTGATTTTTAAAAAAAATTATTGTTTCGCAGATCCTTTAGTGCTATTCTCCGAGTTGGCGGGCTTGAATGCTCCGCTAATCAAATCAACTAAAGGTTTGAAGATATCTCCAAATCTCATCGGAGGTCTGTTTTCCAATAATCGTAACAACTCTTTTGGTAAAGGTTTTGCCTCCGAAACTTCCTTATTTTTAATTTTCTCTTCTCGACGAGTATTCATCAAATCCTTAAACGCTTCGAGACGTGTTCTCATCCCTTCGCTTCCGGAATGCTCATCAAATGAAAAGAAAATAACCGGCATTTGAAATTTCTCATCGGATTCGATAATTGAGCGTGCAGCTACCTCGGGCATACAAGTAAAAGGGTACACATGCACAAAGCCATCAAATCCTTCATTTTGTGCATGGATATATTCACCGATCACCCACTGGGCTTCTCCACCGATATCTAATGGGATGTAATCCTTTGCAAGCATTGCTTTCTCTCTGCGCCGGAAATTCAGATGTAATTTATGCATCATCCAATCATACAAGGAATGGCCAAGATGCACTTCGATCCCTAAATCTCCAAGCCTGCGGACCAAATCAAGATTAACGAATGATTCCAAAAACACGTGATTTTCTCCGGCGATCAATACACGCAGAGGCTGCATCTCTTTATCAAATGGAATTTTCGCAAACGTATCAAATATTTTGTATTGAAATTCTCTCAATCCAAAATCATCGTTGGTCCGATCCAATTGTTCCATCAAATAATCAACCGCTTTGGTGACCGACCCTTTATTCTTCTCTCTGCATCTCAACAATCCCTCGTATTGCATAATATCCTCGATATATTTGGCCTTTTGTAATGCCAATTTCGATGCGATTGCATAGTCCACATATTGCATTACCTTGAGATTGCTAATTGAACTGAGTTGCTTAAAACAATCGATATAGTCCCATGTCAAGAGATCGTTCTGTTGAATTGGAATAATCTTCACGTTATAACCCAAATCTTTCATAATCTGCTCTTGTACTGGTGCATAAAAACCGAAACGGCATGGCCCACAATCAATCGCCATGACAAATGTATCGATGCCCATTTCGGCCATATTGATAAATTCCCCCAATGTAACCTTAAACGGGAAACATACAAACTCGGGAGAGTTTTTTGAGCCCAATTCTATAATCTTTTTCGAAATCGGAGGTGGAGTACACACTTGAACGCCGGGTATTGCGTTAAGCATCGCTTTAAATGAGATATAACTCCATCCCATCCTTGGAAATGATAATCTCACAACCATTTTTATTCCTCTTTTTTTGTGTGTTAATACTGTTGAAGTTTATTGGATTTGATATTTTTTTCTCCGAATCATCTCAACAAATGATTCGACACGAGTCACTAACCCGCTTTCTCCTGTATGTTCATCCATAATAATAGATTGGAAAGGAATATTTCGCTTTTTCATATCTCTCATGATGATCTCACTAATTAAACTATCAGGTCCACAAGCAAAAGAGATGAGAAACAAAATTCCATCCACTTTATCTCTTCCTTTTGTGAGGAAATAACGGGCAGCTTGCAGAATTTCTTCGCAATTACCCCAATAATTCCGATATTGTTTATTGATATATACCTCTTTTTTGAATTCCTCTTCGGGAAGCATTTCCATAGTGAGAACTTTACAATCCATGCTTTTCAAGCGCTCATGCATATCCATATTTAACGATTTTTCGTAAACATTATATGCATGACCAAGAATGGCGATGGTCACCGGATATTTCCCACGAATATCTTCTCTTATTGCTTGTTTAATTGGTTTCGACTTAACTTTATGTCCGAATAATTGTTCCAAATAATCTTCTTTTTGTACCATTTTCTTAAAGTTTCGGAATTTATCGATAGCAACCATCCAAGCCTTCCCGGTTTCCATCTGAGAAAATCCCAATTCCTTCCCAACTTTTAAAGCCCCCTCAATTCCTTGAAGCTGCTTCGCATTCACCTCCATTGTCAATATCTTGACCGAAGGATGAACAACATATTTAATCGTTTCGGGAAGAATCATAAATTTTGGACAAAAATAACTTTCCTTATCAAGAGAGACATACCTCGGAATAAAGATGTAATCCAAATCCTTTTGTTTATTTAACAATTCAAGAACATGACCGTAGTATATCTTCATCGGAATACACAATTCCCCGCTGGCCACTTTACAGCCTTGCTCCATAATTTCTTTATTTGTAAGGGGAGATAATACCACCTTACAGCCTAAATTCTCCAAGAATGCCTTCCAAATAGGAAAATATTTATAAAAATGCAGTGCCCTCGGAATACCTATTTTATACTGCTTTTTGGGCTTTACTTCTGCTTTGCTTGATGAAGACACTTCTGTTTCAGTCATTTAATCGGCCACCTCTTGGTTCAATGTTTGATCACTCTCCGCGCTCTCCGAAGATTCTTGTTTACGAGGTTCTTTCTTCTCTTTGGAATCTGAGCCAAAAGTTTCATGCAAATCCAGCCATAGTGATTGAATTTGAGAAAAGATCTTCAACGTTGCTTTCTTATATGCTTTATACATCTCTTCTGTATCAACATTTGAGGATGTTCGGATACTATTTGAGAAGAGTTTTTCAAATGCCAAAGGCCGACCGAATTTCACCGCCAATTTGGCTTTTAAATTGGGCATTTTTGCACTTTTACCATAGATCTTATCCGTTCCATAGATAGCCATGGGAATGACATCTACCTTAGTTGCATAAACAACACGCGCAATTCCCGTGTGAGGTTTTAAAAATTTCCCATTCCCAGGATTTAAAGTACCCTCGGGATAAAAGACCATTTGATGCCCTTCATTTAGAAGTTCTATTGTCTTTTCCAATGCAAGTTCATCCGACTCTCCGCGACGGACCGGGACACCCCGATTCACACGAGAAAACATATTGAATAAAGGGCTTGTAAATAATTCTACTTTTGCTAATTGGTAAGGTTGCCGTCCTCCCGAACCTTTATACACACTCAATCCGGAAACAATAGGATCCAATAACGATTGATGATTACATGCATATACGACCGCCTTGTCGTTATATGCCTCTAAATACTCCGAACCGGATAGATCAAATTTGAACAATTGCTTGAACATCATATCATAAAAGGCACCTTCACCTTGATAGAATAAATTTCTAAAAGGTTCCCAAATCCCAGCCTTCTCTGCTATTCTCATTGAACTGAACATTAAATCATCCATAGGTTCTAAAAGCCATTTCTTTAAGAAATTATCCGCCATTTCACCACTTCCATTAAATGTTTACATCCATGTATCTCCATCACCTTAACTATGAACAACAGCACTTTATACAAATAAGATTTGTACGGGTTCGATACATTGGTTTCCTTAACAATTCATTTGAAGTTATAATATATCAATGAAGAATAATATTTAAACCAATTCCAAATATTGCGATAGTGAAAAGTAGATAAATTTATCAAAATTTAGAAAAGAATTTCATAATTCGATCCATTACCAAAACCGACCAAGAAAACATATAAATAAAAGGGATAAAATCGCAAAAAGAGAAAAAACAAATTTGAAAAAATAATCTTGTGAAGGCCTAAGATATCGCCAAATCATCAGCAACCGGCTCTTCCGCCGCTGGATGATAAAATCCAACAAATTCACCTGTTGCCTCATCAATCTTAATGTGGGATTGCGGTGGAATCTCTTTTCCATCATGAAGTGCGATAACCCGTCGTTGCATATCCTCAGCGATCAATTCCAAATTCTCCGGAGTTATCTCGATGGTTGGATCAATAAATACCGGCTTCCCAATCCGAATTTTAATAGGAGATCGCTTAGTCTTAAAAACAGTCGTTCCTTTCGGCAATGCTTTGTATGCACCGATGATTGCGCACGGAACATATTGACACATATTTTTCATTGCAATCAATGCTGCACCTTTTCTAAATTTCGAAATAGAACCATCTGCAGATCGGGTCCCTTCGGGAAACATCCCAACGCACCCGCCGCCTTGCAACACAGCATCCACTTTAGCCAAAGCGTCCTTGTCCGATTTACCTCGGTCCAATGGAATGGTACCGAACGGTTTAATAATTGTCCGAAAGATCGGCATCTCAAAATTTTCTTTCTTTGAAAGCCATTGAACTTTGCGCTGAACTGCGCTACCAACCAAGAAGGGATCAAATTCTGATTGATGATTTGAAACTACCAATGTGGCGCCATATTCAGGGAAATTTTCCTTCCCTTCGATTGGATAATTAAATAATGCTTTCCACCAAATTCTAAAATTTCGCCATCCGTTCCAATAAATAAACTCGTCGTAAATATCGAGCATACCGATACGTTCTAATTGGTCTCTTACGTAATCGCCTAACTTGTCAACCGGGTTATTCGTCCCCGCTTGTTTGAAATACTCTCGAATTCCTTTGAATACAGAACTCATTTTTTTATCACTTTCCTTTACTTAACCTTCCGTTTGATTAAATCGTAAAGATTTTGATAATATTTAAGCGTTATTCCTATGCGCTCAAATCGGAAACGAGTTATTAGAATTTCCCCGATTTTTTAATAAACACATTTAGATAATGCACAGCAAAATACAACGAATTAATGAAGCGAAAAGTCTTCAAAATAATAAAAATAATGCGGAGTTGGTGAATTCGATAAAATTTTATTCATGGATTGATATGCTTTGAAACTTAAAAATATATGAGACATAGGATAATTTCAACAAAAATTTTGTTTCAGAATTTAAAATCAAGCGAATATGATAATATAATCAGACACCGCTTTTCATAAATAAGTCAAAAGTAAAAATAAAGAAAATATTAATAAAGCCTAGCATCAATTCAAAGTATTCAAAAAGGTATATATACCGAAAAATCACAAATATGATAAGAGTGATTTTCATGTCAGAGAAGAAAGAAGAAAGCGAAAGTTACGATTGGAATGCACTTAAGGATTGTCCGGGTTGCGGATATGCCTTGCAGCCGGACTGGGATGAGTGCCCCGTATGTGGGAAAAAATTAAAATAAAATAATGATTCCGATATTTTTTCATTCACTCATGTTATTTTCGTTTTGTAAATCCAATAGAAAAAATTTATTTATTCCGGCTTCTGAATCATAATATGAATCGAAAGGGATATTGGGGCAAAGTGATTGAAGTCGATTTGTCAAACGGGAAGATCGACAAGATTGAATTGCCCGATGTCTATTACGAACAATATTTGGGCGGGTACGGGTTAGGCGTTCGATATCTGTACGAAAGAATCCCGAAAAATGCGGATCCTTTAGGGCCGGATAACATCTTGGGGTTCTGTCCCGGACTCTTGACCGGAACGCCGAATCCTTTTACCGGCCGCTACATGGTCTGCGGGAAATCTCCGCTTACCGGTGGATGGGGAGATGCAAATTCGGGCGGATATTTTGGACCTGCTATTAAAAGATGCGGTTTCGATGCGATTTTCTTCAAAGGTATAGCAAAGAACCCCGTTATTCTCACAATTGTGGGAGATAAAATCGAACTCATTGATGCTGCGGAGTATTGGGGCAATGATGCGGTTGAAACCGAGCGACGCTTGAAGGAAAAATTTGGAAAAGCCACCCAAGTTGCCGTAATTGGTCGCGGAGGCGAGCAAAAATCGTTGATTGCAGGGATAGTGAATGATGCGGGGAGAATTGCTGCCCGATCGGGTCTGGGCGCGGTGATGGGGTCGAAGAAGCTTAAAGCAATTGCACTTAATGGAAATAAAAAACTCGAACTTCATGATAAAGAAAAACTGATGAAGAATGCCAAGGAATACAACGAAAACGTGAAGAAATATATCAATAGCGGGACAATTAAACGGGCTATGAAGGTAGCGGATAAATTTTCCGGAATTATGCGCAGAATGAAGATGGGATTATCCGGAAACGAGACTATTTTTGGAGTGTATTTACACGAATACGGGACTTCTTTTTCCACAGCGGTTTCTGCCGAAATCGGTGATTCCCCAATCAAGAATTGGGATGGCATCGGGTTTATTGATTTTCCGCAGAAATTTGCCAGAGGCATTTCCGGTTCAGTGCTTCTTAACTATAAATCAAGAGCATACGGGTGCTTTTCATGTCCGGTTTCATGCGGAGCCATTCTAAGTTTCCCCCACATCGATGTGAAAGGGAAATACGGCTTGAATTTCGACCTTCATGAAACCCATCGACCCGAATACGAAACGCTAAGCGCTTTGGGTTCGCTCATTCTCAATCATGATTTGGAAACCTTGGTGGTCTTGAATGAATATTTCAATCGGGAAGGCATAGATACCATCAGCGCTGGGGGTGTAATGGCTTTTGCAATCGAATCCTTCAAACATGGTATCATCACTACAGAACACACAGAGGGATTGGAACTCGATTGGAATAAACCGGAAATCCTCATCCCGTTGGCAAAAATGATTGTAGAACGAAAAGGAATCGGTAATATCTTAGCCGATGGGGTTGCCGTTGCATCTAAAAAATTAAATAAAGGAAGTGAAGCGTTTGCCGTTCATGCGGGCGGGCAAGAACTCCCCATGCACGACCCCAAACATACACCGGGACTTTCTCTAACGTACGCATCCGATCCCACCCCGGGAAGACACACCGCCGCGTGCGTCGACTTTCTCGAAATGGGACCCTTCTCCAAATTCATTCCGGGAACTAAAGTTCCGCCCTTTAAACGTTATAAATATGATTCCTACGCGAAAGGCCAAGCATACGTAAATAAACTCCAGCAAACCATTGTTTCACTCGGTTTTTGTTTGTTCGGAACATGGCTCGGAAAAATGAAGCTAATGGAAAACATTGAGTCAGTCACGGGCTGGAAGCTCTCGATCGAAGATTTGATTACCATCGGAGAACGAATCCAAAATCTGAGAAGGATGTTTAATGTAAAGCATGGAATTATAGATACAGATATAAATCCTCGGGCGCTCGGAAATCCGCCGCAAAAGAAAGGCCCTCTCAAAGGGGTTTCGATCCCACTTGATGAAATGAAAAAACAATTTTTCTCCGAAATGGGATGGAAACCGGAAAACGGCGTTCCTATGAAGGAAACGTTAGAAAGATTGCAATTGGATTTCGCGCTGCGAGATCTTCCATAATTTTTATCTTATTTTCATTTTTTAACCTTGTTCAATGGATATAAAAAAATTTAAGCTATTGTAGGCTTTTGTATAGTGGTTGCAATGAAAATTACGATTAACATGGCCGGGACATTTTTCGGTCAATTTTTGAATGAGGGCTTGGAACCTTCGGTGCCAAACGGCTGTACCATGGAAAAACTCATGGAGATATTAAACGAACACTACAAGACTTCGGTATTTAACAAGAAAGGGTTGAAAAACAATCTGTTCGTGATGATTCACAACGGGAGCCGGGTTGAGCCCGAAGACCTGAAGACTGAAGTGGAGGAGGGAGATGTTATAAGTATTTTGCAACCGATCATGGGCGGTTGATTCTCGAATCACCATTTGCAGTTATAAACACGAACAAGGCGCCAAACAGATATACAAGGGCTGGCATCAAAAGCAAGCTTTCAGTGTTATTTTCCACTTACTATTTGCCAATTGCCATGTACAATTTCACACAATTTCATCAAATTGTTGCATGATGTCATCCAATTTTGCAATTGTATCGATTTTATTCAAGATGGAATAGCCATAGTTTCTGTTTTCAACATATTTTTGAATTTCTTTGATATTTTCTAGTCGTATAGCCGTATAATGAAGATCAATCCCGATCGCGTGATAGAAATCGGCCATTTTCTCAGCAGAAATCGCAGCATCGGAGCCTTGGAGCAACAAACAGAAGATAGAGGTAATTGCGATTACATTTCCGTGAATCAGCGGTGTATCGGCGAGCTCATCAAGGTAATAATAGAAGAAATGTTCCGAGCCCTCCAAAGGTCTGCCGCTCATCGAAGCGCCGCAGAGAGACATTGCTTCGATGAAATATTCGAGAATGATTAACAAATGATCTTTATTCATTTTTGTAAATATTTCCGGTTTGGAAACAACGTTATTGAGAAACTTTTGATACTGTTCATAGCCCATCTGCGAAAAATGTTCTTTCGTGTGAATGGATGCCAATTTCCAATCGAATAATGCGCTCGAACAGCATAAGATATCCGCTATTCCGCTTATATGAAGTTCTTTTGGATTTTCAAGCAAAAAATGGGTATCGAATAGAATCGTGTCTGGCCATTTAGTTCCGGCAAATTGCAATATATTAGAATTTCTTAAAGCAATAGCCCCATTCAACCAATTGGTGGTAGAAAGAATGGGTGGAATGACACATAATTTTCGCTTCAATTTTTTCGAAAGATATTTTGCGGCATCATTTATCCTTCCGCCTCCACAAGCAACAATCCAATCAATCGAAAGATTTTTTATTTCTTCTTTCAAAGCGATTGTTATTTCATCCAATTCTGCGATTTCGATAGGCGGATTCACGATGGTTCGTTTTGCATCCATGAAAACGTTGTGTTTAAATTTTTTTTCAACCGAGGTGGCAGAAACAAGCAGATAATTTTTGCCTTTCAAAAACCTACTGATCAAATCATTTCCGACAATGAGTGGTTTGCAAATGACTTTTCGAGAGATTTTTTTTAGAAGATTGAATCCAAAACTCATGATAATTTCCTCTTTATAAAATATTTTATTTTAATTCACCGCTGAGAAAGTTTTTGATAATCTTGTGGAGACTTTCGACACTTGGAATGAATACACGTTCCGATGGGCTATGGAGATTCTGAATAGTAGGACCGATCGAAATGCAATGTAATCCTTTTATTTTTGATGAAATGATTCCACATTCTAGCCCTGCATGAATGGCAACATATTTCACGTTAGTGCCTTCAGCAAAATTTTCAATATTATTTTTAACATCTTCTTTGTATTGCTGTTCATAGAACGGGAGGATTTCTTTTAACAACGGATTTTCGGGATCTGGGATCCATCCAGAATAGCCGGTTCCGATGACCGCTTTTCCGCCGTTGGATATGCCGCAAGCTGCGATCATCTTGCACCAGTATTTCAGTTCGGCATCTTTGCTGCTTCGAGGCATAGTTCGTATTTTGATCCTTCCGGAATCAGTAGAAACGATACCTAAATTATTAGATGTTTCCACGAATCCTTGTACTTCGGGAGAGAATACGATCGGACCAGAAGGAATCGTTGAAACCGTTCGTACGATTTGACGGGTTAAATCAAGCGGAAATGATTCAATTATAACTTTGGGATTTACCACATCAAATGTAATCTTTAATTCGGGCTCAAACTTCAGATAATAACTCTCGATATCTTTGATTTCTGCACTAAAAATCTCTCGTATTTCTTTGATTTTTGTTTTTTCGACCAGAAATGACACCGAACATGCTCTAGGGATAGCGTTGGTTTTATTTCCGCCGTTCCATGAAACCAATCGAACATCAACGAGTTGAATCAGCGATAATAAAATTCGTGAAGCCAATTTAATGGCATTAGCTCTTGGAAGATGGATATCCGTTCCTGAGTGCCCGCCTTTCAACCCTTCAACCTTTAATTGAATCAGATCTAAATCCGCGGGATTTTGATTATGCATCTTTTGGTCCAGATTTTCGAACTCGATTTCGACCGAATTTCCGCCCGCAGAACCGATAATAATCGTACCGTATGCTTCGGAATCGACATTGATAAGAAATCGTTGTTGAGAGAGGCCGAAATATTCAGTATCCAATTGAAATGCGCCATCTAACCCGGATTCTTCCGCTACGGTTAATAAAACAAATAAATCTCTTTGAAATGATTCAAAATCCGGATCTGTGATGATATCCAAGCAAAGAGATGCGCCAATTCCATTATCGGCGCCCAAGGTTGTGCCTTCCGTTTCCAGCCACGCTCCATCTTTACTTACCCGAATCGGAATACTTTGCTCTTTGAAATTAAACCCTTTAAGATCCGTTTCGCAGACCATATCCATGTGGGCTTGCAAAATGATTGAAGGTTGCGTACTTTTTAACGAGCTGGCGCGTTTTATTAATAAATTTCCAACTTTATCAATTTTATATTCAAGATTTGGAATCTTCTGGCTGCTAAGCCAATCCACAATTTTGGATCGAATCAGCGCTTCGTTATTAGAAGCGCGATAGGTTTTGGTAAAGATATGTTCAAATATCCACCATGTTCGGGAAGGATGTAAATTTTGAAGCATATATATTTGTAAATTTGAAAGGAGAGAAAAAAAGCTTTTGCATCTTCTTGAGATCGGAATATCAATGCCAATGCTGTAAGTTTATTTTGTGAGATCTGCGGTGAAATGATACATCGGTTCTTCGGGATCCTTTACATAGGGCAATCCTTTCTTCTTAAACAAGTTGACCATTTTCACATTATCCACCATCACTTGGGCTACCATCTTCTTCCATCCTTTTTGCTTGGCTATTCCGATGATGTGTTCATACATTTCTTCGCCCAACCCTACGGATTGCCAATCATCCACCAAAATGATCGAGAATTCTGCGGTTTCACCATCCGCATCACCTGTCATCCGCGCGACGCCCAACATCTTTTCAACATTATTTTCTTTTAAGATAGCCACGATGGCGATTTCACGATCATAATCGTTAAATAAATACCGAATTCTCTTTTCCTTGGGCATTTCTTTAACAATATGGAAAAACCTGAACCGTTTGGATTCTTCGGAGAAGTTATTAAACATTTCTAACCATATGGCATCATCTTCCGGTCGAATAGGCCTTAATAGGACATCCTTTTTGTTTACATTGATTTGTTTCATATAATGTCGTGGATAGGGGCTGATGATAAGATGCGGATATTCGTACGGGCGTGTTTCCGCTTCTTGGTGCAGATAATAATGTTCATCGAGAATAATTCGACCATCGAGGGCGATTGCACCATCCACGGTGCAGATCATAGGATTAATATCAATTTCAGCAATTTCCGGAAAATCCACTACAAGCTGCGAAAAGTTGACAACCGAAGCTTCGACCTTTTTAAGATCCGCAGGAGGCAAATTTCTGAATCCTTTCTTTAAGAGTTTAAACACCCGGGTGCTTTCGATCATTCTTCGAGCCAGCGTTTGATTTAATGGAGGAATTCCGATAGCACTGTCTTTAATGACTTCCACAGCAATCCCACCCATCCCAAAAAGCACGACGGACCCGAACAGAGGGTCTTTTTTGCAACCAAGAATGACTTCATGCCCTTTAGTTGTGACCATTTTTTGAACGGTAACTCCATCAAGTTTCGCATCCGCTCTGTATTTCTTGGCGTTCGCAAGGATTGTGTTGAATGATTCTTTCACTTTCTCCGCTGTAGATATGTTTAGAAGAACGCAATTTGCATCCGATTTATGAGAAATATCTTCGCTTTCAATCTTCATAACCACGGGATATCCGATTTTTTCAGCCAATATGACCGCTTCATCCGCAGTTTTTGCAAGATAGGGAACGGAGCACGGAATGTCGTAGGCATCAAACACCAGCTTTGCTTCTCTTTCGGAAAGCACTTTTCTACCCGATTTAAAGATCTCTTTAAATTGAGTTTTAAACGTATCAACAGGGACTTTTGCTTCGACCGGCAAGATTTCCGGCGTTTCGTAAAGCATAGTAATGTTATTTTGATATTTGTACATATAAAGAAATGCACTGACTGCTTCTTCCGGAGTATCGTAATTCGGAATTTTTCCTTCGCTGAGAATTTCTCTTCCTTTTCTGACTAGCTCGCCGCCCATCCAAGTTGCAAGAAACGGCTTGGTTTGTGTTTTGGCTTTTTCAACCAAGGCTTTTGCAATATTATCCGAATCGGTCATTGCTTGCGGAGTTAAGATGATTAAAGCGCCATCGATGCTGGGGTCTTTTAAGCAGATGTCCAGCGCATTTGCATATCTTTCAGCAGTTGCATCTCCTAATACATCAACCGGGTTGGACCGGGACCAAAATGGCGGTAAACATGCATTCAATGCTTTCATAGTTTCATCCGACAATCTTGCAAGTCTTCCGCCTCCCAACGTGAGGGCATCTGTTGCCATAACCCCTGGTCCACCCGCATTGGTAATAATTACCAGTCTGTTACCTTTTGGCGTGGGTTGGAGTGCCAGAGTTTCTGAAATATTGAATAAATCTTGTACTTGCGCAACTCTTAGGGCGCCTGTTCTTTTTAACGCTGCATCATAGATATCATCGGCACCCGCCAATGCACCGGTGTGCGAAGCCGCTGCCTTTGCACCTTCTTCGCCTCTTCCGGATTTCACAATTATAACGGGTTTATTCATGGCGAATCCACGGGCAGCAGACATGAACGTTCTCGGATCTTTGATTGATTCCATATAAATAATAATAGATTGGGTTTCCGGATCCGCACCAAAATAATCCAAGAGATCCCCAAAGGTTACATCCACCATCGAACCAATAGAAGCAAAAAAGTTGAATCCAATGTCTCTTTCAATAGCCCAATCCAAAATAGCAGTTCCTAAGGCCCCACTTTGCGAAATAAAGGCAAGCTTACCATGATTTGAAATTTTTTTCGCAAAAGATGCATTTAAATGTAATTTGGGATTTAAAATGCCGAGACAATTTGGGCCGATAATTCTCATATCGTATTGTTTTCGAATCGAATCAATTTGTTTCATTAATTTCTGCCCTTCTTCTCCCATTTCCGCAAACCCGGCAGTAATAATAATGATTCCTTTTATTCCCGCTTTTCCGCATTCCTCTACAAGTCCGGGTACGGAATTTGTGGGCGTGCAGATTATGGCTAAATCCACAATTTGCGGAAGATTCAATACTGATGGGTAGGTCTGTACTCCTTGAATCGATTTTCGGGTGGGATTAATCGGAAATACTATCCCATCATACCCTGTCCCAATTAGGTTGTTGAACACAACATAGCCAACACTCCCCTCGCGATTGCTGGCACCGATTACCGCAATACTTTTCGGTTTAAAAATCTTATCGAGATTTTTCGTGGTCGTAAAAATCACCAACTGATGTGGCAAAACAGAAGATTTTGCTCGCTATGTGGTATAATAACAAATGCGGTAAAAAAATTTCGGATCGGTTTATCCATCGAAATGGGTATTTTGACCCATAAAAATCTCATCAAATTTGCCTCAAACGGGGTTCTTCGTGCATTCCACCACATATAAATTAGTCCTTTTCTATTGTTGTCAAAGGTGTTAAAAAAGAACAAGCAAAAATATACGCTTCATGCGCTCAAGGGTTTATGGCTTTTAATTTAAGGGTAAAAAACATCTTAGGATTGCATCAAAGAGAAATCTGCTTATTTAATTTTTGGAATTATAGTTTTTATTATGGTGTCGATGATAGGATCGATTTGGTCTTCAAATTGCATCGAATAAAAAGGATCTCGAACCATGTCGAACTCGACTTGAGGATTAGCGTCGCGCAGTGTATAAGGGATTTGCTCATCCACCTTTTTACTTGCCATTTCGCGCCATTCCGGTGGGATATTTCTTGGTGTTTCGATTTCTGCCATGACGCCGAGCGCAAGAGTCCATGCTCTTGCCACAGCGGTCAGATAATATCCACCTCCGCCCAGTGCGATCCAGCGATTATTGCCATATTTTTCGATTGATTTTTTCAGAGTTTTGTAGTTAAGT
The DNA here is from genome assembly GCA_964623665.1 of uncultured archaeon. Lineage (GTDB taxonomy): Archaea > Asgardarchaeota > Lokiarchaeia > Sigyniarchaeales > Promethearchaeaceae > CAZUTM01. The sequence goes on along the minus strand of CAZUTM010000004.1, from coordinate 36,202 downwards.
TCCATTCCGGTGGTAGAAAGTCCCATTTGCGTGAGCGGATCCATGTAAAACATATCGGCACCGAGTTGTGTGACGACATAATCCGGCCGAAATGCATTCATAACTTCAAAAACCACGGTATCGACCGCCTTATTCACCACATCATCAAATGAACGGGGGGGCAAAGGCACATTAATGGAATAGCCTTCTGCTTCTCCTCTACCGATCTCAGACACAAAACCCGTACCCGGCCATAAGGTTTTGCCATCTTGATGAAAACTGAGGGTAAGCACTTGTTTATTATCATAGAATATTTCTTGAACGCCGTCCCCATGATGAGCATCTATATCGATATACATAACCTTTGCTGAAGGCTGATTCTTGAGAATATATTTAATGGCGATCGCAATATCGTTGAATACACAGAACCCCGCTGCTTTAGCGGGCATAGCGTGATGAAGTCCACCTGAAATATTAAATGCACAAGGATATTTCCCCGACATCACCGCCTCTGCAGCCGTGATCGAAGCCCCGGCAACCAAGGCAGAGGATTCATACATATACGGAAAAATAGGATTATCCCCCGGTCCTAATCCATAATCATAACGAGCCATTCTTTTATATTCGGGCTTATCCGCGCTCAGTTCTTTCACCAAGTCGACATAATCCTTCCGATGCACCCATTCGATCTGCTCTTGGGTTGCCGGAATCGGGTTTAAAATATCAATAAAACCCGAATCGAATAACTTAACACTTTTCATTAATTCATACGTCATCACTAAACGAATCGGATTTAAAGGATGGTCATCAGCAAGCTTATATTTTGTAAAGTCGGGACTCCAAACGAATCCAACTTTTTTCGCCATGAATAGAATCGGCGGTTAAAGAAAATAAAGCATTCGCTTTTGCAAAGTCTTCGAAATAGGAGAGAAAAAAGCATTTTAAAAGGTAATTATAAAGGATAATTATCGAATGCAACCTTTATTTATTAATCTTATATAAATTCATTGATTAAGCGGATATGAATGTTAGATTTATCGATAGTGTGATTTTCAATGTTACTATTTGGTTTTTTAATTTCAAGATTTCCGACAATTTTATTATCACCAGCAAATTCGCATTGAATCCGGATCTCGGAACCGCGAAAATAGAGATATGTATCCAGCCGTTCTATGTTCATATATCTTTTTATATTAAGTTCCAATCCCTCCGCGTTAGGTTGTGCACCCAATATCCCGAATACAAAAGGTACGTATAATGCACCGTAATTTGCGATTTCGGGATCCCAAGTATCATTTACTTTATTCATGAAGTAGATACAATTATGAAGTACCCCTTCACGTTTTTCGTATTCCAATATTGCCCGATACATCTTCGAACCGATATCAAGAAAGCCTGCTTGCATCCGGGCAGCGGCGGCATGGGCTCCTAACACCATCCACACATCCCCGTTTGTAACCGTGAATCCATAATTTTGGCGCCTTGCACCTGTCCTTGGATGAAGATTTGTCAGAACGGGATACGGAAATTCTAACTTTGTCGAAACAGAGTTGATATAGTCCCACAACGCTTTTTTATTCTGTTCATTTGCGATGTTCCATAATAATGCAAAATAATTAGCGGTTGACTCGAAATATTTATCTCCATGAATGATTTTTCCAGTGCCATCATTTCCATGAATAAAATAATGATTTTCCGGATGCCAAAACCCACCCATCGAGATGTCTTTGTTGAATTCCTCTATCATTTGAGTCCGAATGGATTGATACCTTTGTAATTCTGATGATTGTTTGTTTGAAGGTTTTATACTTTCGATGAGAAGCCTCAACGCTTCGATCATATTAACATTTACATTCGCATTATCCAATTCCCAATTGGTACATTCCGTCCAATCGCCTTCAATTCCGATTTCTATTAGTTTATCATTAAATTTCGACCGAAAATGTTCCAAAATATAGTTGATGGTCGTTTCGATTGTAGGCAATTTGGATTCAAACCATTCGTGATCGGCAGTTGCAAGATAATATTCCATCGCCATTTTCGCCCAACAGATAATGTTATCCAAATTGTAAGCTTCTCCATTTTTGCCGGAATAGCACTTAAATTCGATTTGCGAAGCAAAAACATCGTTGTTATGAAGAACTGCATGGGGTAGCAATCCCGTAGTCGGTTCCGTATTTTGAAATCCGACATCGATGGTATTTCTTAAAATTCTACGAAATCGGTCTCCCACAAGCATGGTTAGGCCATGAATACCGCACCAAGAGTTCCAGCCCCAAATGCCCACGAATCTCCTGGATATTCGGACTTTTTTAAACCATCTTCGCTTATATTTATTGTAGGTTTCGTTGAAAGTGTTGTTATGAAATAATTGTTGCATATACACCGTGTTCAATCTCGAAGGAATCGAGTCGAGAAGAGGATCTCCGCTTTTAATTTGGAAATTCTCTTGATCTTTTCTTTCCATACAAAACAGCAAAAAAAGAACAAATAATAACCTTTTCATTAAGCCGATTAATAGAAAATTTAGATGATTACAGATTACTGGAAAAAATATAGTGAGAATGAAAGATAAAGTAGTTCTTTTTATCATTTTAAAGAACTTGCACCCAAGGATAGCAAAGTTCAAGACAAGGAAGTACAAGTCCACAAATTTTTTTAAACACCAAACGTTTCCATAACACATGAGTCAACCGGTTTATATAGTCAGACAAGAGAAGCAAGTGGAAAAAAGTGCCTTCTCTCACAATCTCGTTGCAATTCAAGCAATAGCGGAATTGATTAAAACCACTTTCGGGCCGAAAAGTATGCAAAAATTACTTTTCGATAAAAGCGGAAGTGCCCCAACGGTTACAAATGATGCCGCCAAAATATTGGAAGAAATCGAGATTTCGCATCCCGGAGGTAAAATTATCTTAAAACAAGCAAAAGCACATAAAAAAGAAATCGGAGATGGAACAACCCGATTAATTCTCTTTAGTGCAGCGCTTATGACCGAAGCTAATGAATTAATTAATCAAGGGTATCACCCAAGAATCGTTCACAACGGGTTCAAAAAATCAATAGATTTTGCAGTCAAAGCCTTAAGTGAAATGGCCCATAAATTTGATATTAACGATAACGCAATTTTAAAAAATATTGCAAGCACAACTTTAGCGAGTCGGAATATTCCATCCTCAATCCGTGAAAAATTTGCAGCGATACTTGTGGATGCTGTAAATTTTGTGAAGCAAAAATTCGGAACCCGAGTTCTTGTGGATTTGGATGATATCCAAACGGTTAGAAAAATGGGCGATGATTCTGGTTCCACAGAATTGATTAAAGGGTTGGTTATTGATAAGGAACTTCTTCACATCATGATGCCGAGCGAGGTGCATAATGCAAAAATTGCAATAATCGATGCGGCCCTTGAAATTGTAAAAACCAATTTCGATGCTCAAGTTCAAATTCAAAACAGTAAAGATATCCAATCCTTTAAAGATAAAGAAGCAAATATCTTGAAAGGTCTAGTTGAATCAATCATTAAAGCGGGCGCAAATGTTGTTTTCTGCCAGAAAGGAATTGATGAAGGCGCTCAACGCTTCTTATACCAAAACGGTATCTTTGCGGTTCGAAGAGTCAAGAAGAGCGATATGTTCCGGATTGCGAAGGCAACCGGCGGAAATGTTATAAACGATATTAAATCCATCTCTCCAAGCGATTTAGGCCACGCAGATTTGGTGATTGAAAGAAAATTGGGAAATGATCGATTGGTTTTCATTGAAGGATGCAAGGATCCGAAATCTGTGAGCATCCTTATCCGCGGGTTTAAGTTTACAGAAAGCGAAGCGGATGAAGCAATTAAAAATGCATTAAATTCCTTGAGACTTACCATCGAAAATCCTTACTACATTGCGGGAGGCGGCGCTGTATTCAGCGAATTAGCGGAAAGGGTTTCGAATTTCGCAAAAACGCTTAGTACAAAAGAGCAAATGGTTGCTGAAGCATATGCAGCGGCTTTGGAGAGAATCCCCTTGATTTTGGCAGAAAATGGAGGGTTAAACATATTAGATCTAAAATCTGAACTCTATGCAGCCCATAAAAAACCTGAAGGATTGAATTTCGGGGTGGACTTTGAAAAGAAAGGCGTTTCCGATATGGTATCCAAAGGTATCATTGAACCTTTAGAAGTTACCATGCAAGTAATTAAAGCAGCAACCGAACTGACAAATACTTTGTTAAATGTCGATGAAATGATTGATAAAAAAGGTTTTATGAAAGGAAAATAAAACACCTATCACCTAATCCCACTATCGGCTGCGTGGATGAATAAAAATTTATCCATCAAAACCGAAACGCTTAGGATCTTGCAGATTTGTATCTTTTTTCATTTCCATTTCATTATTTTCAGTCTTTGTGGTCTTCCGACTTAATTTTTCCAATGCATCGTTAAATGCATCAACAACAAGTTTGGATTGAGTTTCTTGTTTGACCTTGTCATTTTTCAAATAAATAAGGGTTAAAACAGGTGCCCGGAGCTTTGTGGAACACATTTGAGTTATAAGTTTCGATAAAATTTGATGTTTATACCCGAATATGGAAAATGGGGTTGCCTCCGCTTTAGTACCATCTATTGAAGCAGGACTACCCAAACTGATAGTTCCCAAGCCATAGTTCGGTTGATCGGTAAATAATACAAGAAACGAGTTATCTAATTTTATAATCGAACAATTAACGGAAAAGAAATCGACTGAAGCATGACCCTCTTCAATAATTTCTATTGAACCCATAAAAAATAAAAATTAAGAAAGAACAAAAAAGGTTTTGGAATTATTTTAGCATTCTTCCATTTGATAACCCGCTTCTTTGATCGCCTCATCGATTTCATAATTCTCATGAATGATCAACGAGAGAACCTTGGTGTAGCGAACCGGATCTTTCGATTGGAAGATATTTCGTCCGTATGCAACCCCGATTGCTCCCGCTTCAATAGATTCTTTCGCAGTCTTGAATATTTCTTTTGGTGTTTTAACCGCGCCTCCAGCAACCACTATAGGGGCTGGACATCCTTTAACCACTTCCTTGAAGGTATCAATATTCCCGGTCCACGTCGTTTTCACAATATCTGCACCCAATTCGGCACCGATCCGAGCAACAACTTTGACAACCTCCACATCTTGGTCGTTTTTAATGTTCACCCCGCGAGGATACATCATTGCAATTAGCGGCATTCCGAATTCTCTACATTCTCGGGCAACCGAACCCAAGATTTCTAACATGTGGGAATCATCGGTTCCCCCGATATTGATATGAACCGAAATTGCATCCGCTCCGACTTTGACTCCCTCGAGCACGGTATTGACCAAAACCTTGTTGTCCTTTTGAACGGATAAAGCGGTAGATCCCGAGAGATGAAGAATCAAGCCGATATCCTTTCCATAGCCTCTATGGCCATAGATGGGTAATCCGATATGCCCTAAAACGGCATTAGCGCCACCCATTGCAACCATGTCGACCATTTTTCCGAGATCATGAAGGCCGGGTAATGGCCCAACGGTTAATCCATGATCCAACGGAACAATTACTGAACGTTTGGTTTCTCGATTAATGATTCTTTCCATTCGAATCTTTTTTCCAATCCAACCAGACATACTTGACAAAGCATCAGAATACAAATAAATTTTGCGAAAAAAGCAATAGCATCGTAAACTTAATTCTACTCGCGGTGCGGAGTATTTTAATCAATCATTCCTCCGAATTCTTTAATTTTTCGATGGATAATTGACAAATCCACATTTCTTGTTGCTATTGAGCGATTTTGGCTCAAGACAAATCCCACAAAAATCCCGCAACTTTCGCCCAATGCAGCGCAAATCGGCATAATGCGGACAGCCGAAAGGGCCTCGTGCGTTGCAGAGATGGCTCTTCCGGTCACCATTAGGTTAGAAAATCCCTTTGGCATCATACAGCGAAACGGGATTGAATAAAAATGAAGTTTTCCGAAATGCTTAAGTTGTGTTGAAGCCCCTCCTTTTGGATCATGAATGTCGATAGGATAATTTCCCAATGCGGCTCGATCCTCGAATTGTATTCCTTTCTCCAAATCTTCTTTCGTCAATATGTATTCTCCGATTATTCGTCTCGATTCTCTTATCCCTAAAACGTTGCCCATTCCGATCAAAGAAGCATTATGGAATCCTCGAATGGAATTCTTCAAAAAGAGGATAAAATTTTTCGCTTGCTTTCTCCCTTCGATTTCTGCTTTGGATAACGAGAGAGGGTCGGTCCAATCATACTCCGCAACTCTGGTTTGATTAAAATGTCTTTCATTAGCGTTATTGGTAAGAAACATCAAACAATCGTTTCTCGGAGTTAATTCGATGCCTTTTTCTTTCGCTTTTCGAACTTTCTTTCCAATTTCTTTTCCGGAAGCTGCAAAAAAAGGAATATTGCCTAATCGAAAATTGAGCGTGGCAGGTTGCGTGAGGTGATCCGAATCTCTCCCGAATTTGAATTCGGCGCCGGCGTGAAAACATAAATCACCATCACCTGTGGCATCGATATAATATTTGGCATGAAAGCGCAGAATGCCTCTTTTTGTTGCAATTAAAGCACATGAAACCGACTTCTCTTGATGCTCATTGATCTCGGCCTCAGCACCCCAGCAAATGGCATGAAAGAGAAGATTAACGCCGGCTTCGAGTGCCATTTCATCCAAAACACACCGAAGCATATAAGAGTCAAACCTTTGCGGACATGTTGGATTTGCGGATGAAGATTTCACGAATTCCAATTTTTGAAGCCGTTCGAGCATCTCTTTGAAAAGACCTCCCGTGAGTCGCTTGAAGTCTTTCCGCTTTTCCGATGAAATGTAATACCTCATAAATGGGAATACTAATCCGGCAGTGGCCATTCCGCCTAAATATCCCTCCTTTTCCACCACCCAGACCGACGCTTTGGGATTAGTGCGTTTTGCGCCTATCGCAGCAAATACTCCGGACAGCCCTCCGCCCGCAATTAACAAATCGGTTTCGATAATATCTTGCATTGTAAACACGACCTTTTGTTATTCGAGAAGAATGGTGTATATTTTGAACGGTAAGGCATCAAATTTCAGTTTCGTGGTGTTTTCTTCAACAATTGATGTCAACTCAATTTTTTCTTTCTTTTCAACATACTCATCAAGTAAATTAACGAAATTCGCCTTTTGGAAGACTCCACCGACTGTCATCGTGGTTTGTTGTGCTTCTTTCGTGATATTATAAATTCGAATCGCAATTCCTCTCTTTTCTTTCGGTTTGTAACACCCCGAATAAATGATTCCTTTGCCTTCGATGGTCAATAATCCGAAACTGGAGGGAATGGTTCGGGAATTGACCGGAACGTTGAACCGAAATGCATCAAAATTCTCTTCAGCACGCAACGGCAGATTGAAGCTCAGCGCCATTTGATATAATGCAGACTCAAAATCTGGTTGTTCCTTAGCAAGGAATACCACACCATACTCCAAAACCAACTTCATTCCATGCATCTGGGCATTCGGGATATCGATTCCTCTTCCCATTCCTAAGTGCCTGCCCCATTTGCCGTTCGCTCTTATGAGAGTTAATGCCGGAATTTGAAGACCTTGATCTTTTTCATTATACACTTCATATTCAAATAACCCTTTGGTAATCAATGCAAGCCCGACTTGCTTTTGAGGATCGTAAACATGCATAAAATATTGATGCGGAAAATGCATCTCAGGTTTGAAACGCCATTTTTTAGAATCGGGAGGATCGATCGGTCGCTCTGTGAGCGCAAACATGCCACCAACTACCGAGGTTTTTGCTTGAATTCGGGCGGGGAATAAAACCCTTAATCGATGGTCTTTAGCAGTATTCACGAATTCGGTTCGAATTTGCACCAATCTCGAAGCCCCAGAATTTAAAGAAACATATGAAGTTATCAAATAATCGACCGTTTCTTCAGAGCGCTTAAATTTCTCAAAATCTCCAGCTGCGGGCAATTTTAATGGAAGTTCCACTTTGAAGGTCGTAAATGCATTATTTGCGTCAAAGACCGAAAGGATAGCCTTTGCGTTGTCGAAACGAATTGGCTTATCATTTTCAATCGGTTTGAATTCCCACCCATCTCCGCCATCCGAATAATCTTCAAATAGATGCATATCTTCGGACCGCTGTTTCGTATCTTTATCAACAATGTAAAAACTCCCGTTTTCATTGAAAGAAACGATAATCGCATCATTTTCCATTGAATTGGGTGTGGTTTGAACAAAGGGCTCCGATAAAGCTTCAAATTCTTCTTCCTTATTTTCCATTTTATCAAGATATTCAACATAATAAGAGACATATCCAAGCCCCGGCACGGATCGCGCTTTAAATTGGACGATATAATAATCCGTAGCCATCGTGCCGTGGGAAGGAACATACATTCTTTTCATGAAGCGATCCTCGCTATTTGACAGTGTTGATTCAAATTTTGCTTCAATGATGGTTCCTTCAGCATCGCGCAGCAACGGTCGCTTGTCTTTTTGCCGGTTTTCAACCCGAACTAAAACATAGCCGGAACGCTTGAAAGGCAAAGGATTAAATACCGTAATCAAATTATAAGGTTTTCCTTTTAATCTATCGGGCCCTTTGATATTCTGAACTATTATTTGAGCGGATCTTCGAAACACCTCATCCGCAATCAGTTCAGATTGATCAAACCGGTATTCCATATCCTTTATCACCGAATCCATTGAAGCCGTCCACGAAGAATCATGCGCTTGATTTTTCAAGAGATATTTCCATGCCGTCCTTAAATAGCCATGAGGATATTCGGTCAATACCCCAAAAGGTCGATGTTTCATGTTCATTGTAGCTAATTTCGACGAAAGTTCGCCCATTACGTAAACCAAAGCAGAATAAGGTTCGGAATAATAATTGAGAAGATTATGAAGATAAAACGAACGCTGTTTGACATATATCCGACTTGAAAATACACCATGAAAGGAAACAGTATACTTCCGGCCCCATAATTCCCCTTTCGCCGTTTTTAACACAATGTTATTCTTTTCAAGCTGTTCTTTCAAAGATTCGATGAATTTCTTCCAACTCGACAGTTCTATGATTCCGAACTCGTTTGTCAATTCCTCATCTGCATTAAACAAATCTTTTGCGATGAGAAAGACATCTTGAGGCTCTGAATGATCGCTTCCTGCAAATGCCAACCTTAAATTGGTGGACCATTTCATTCCGCTTATTCCGGAGATATCCATTACACAAGAATTCAAAGCAATCTCCGGTTTTTCATCTAAATTCGCACATGTTCCGTATCCTTCTTGAAGATGAAATGTTAAAAGTTTGCTTCCGTCAAGCCCTTCCCAAATAAATTCTGAATTTATTCCGAATTCATCCTCTTGATTCGCCATTCCGCGGGAAAAAGCATAGTTGTGAATATTAAACTCATTCAACAGCTGCGGAAATTGATAGGGATGAATAAACTGATCGGGAACATACCCATTATCCACGGGCTCAACACCAAAAGATCTGCAAATCCCAATTCCAATCTTCAAATTTTGAATTAATCCTTCTGCGGTTTGCAACCAAGGTGAAGATTGAACATACCAAGGACCGATCCCGATTTGGCCATTTTTAATTTTCGATTCGAGCTGCGAACGCATCTCCGGACGAATCTCCAGATAATCCTCGAGAACGACCGTCTGACCATCCATATTAAAATGATACTCCGGATTCCGCTCCGAAAGTTCAAGCAACTTGTCAATCGCTTTCACTAAGCGAAATCGAAAGTTTTGGAACGGTACATACCATTCCCTATCCCAATGTGTATGGGGTATTACATGAATCGATTTCTTTTCCATTTTGAAAGCAAAAGCAAAACAACACAAAAACCTTTATAGTTCAGCTCGAATACAAGTACAAATGAAAATCGAAACCGCATTCTATGAAAAACACCCAAATGGAAATGTCAAATGCAAAATTTGCTCCCATTATTGCATGATCAAGCCGGGAACTCGCGGATATTGTTCAACACGTATCAACGAAAACGGCACGCTTTATTCTTTAATTTATGGGGCAATGATATCACGCGGATCGATCGATCCGATAGAAAAAAAGCCGCTTTATCATTTTCTCCCCGGGGCAAAAGCATATTCGATTGCTTCGGTGGGTTGCAGCATGAGTTGTATGCAATGCCAAAACTGGTCGATATCAAGAGCGATAATCAACGATACCGGAAAGTTGGCAAGCGTAAATGAAGAATCGATAAGCGGGAATATCGGTAGAGGAGAGTCTTTTATCTTAACGCAAACTACACCGGAAAAATTTTTGGATGATCTTATCAAGAGCAAATGCGAAACTCTTGCGTTTACATATACAGAACCCACGATATGGTTTGAATTTATCAAGGATGTCGCGCCGCTCGCTCAAAAAAAAGGAATTAAAACGATCTTGGTATCAAACGGCTACAGTAATCCCGAAACGAATGCTGAATATATCAAATTTATTGATGCGGCAAATATAGATTTAAAGGGGTTCTCAAAAAGATTTTACCAAGAGGTTTGCAAGGTTCCGGAACTCGATCCAGTATTAAATACCATAAAATTCTTCCACGATAATAAGGTGCATGTAGAAATCACGAATTTAATCATTCCAAACCGAAATGATAAGCTTGATGAAATATCCCAAATGTGCGAATGGATAAAAGTTAATCTTGGACCATATGTTCCGCTTCATTTCAGCGCATATCACCCTTCCTACAAAATGAACGAACCCCGAACGCCCGTTGACATTTTGCTTAAAGCCTACGAAATCGCAAGAGTAAAAGGATTGAAATATGTCTTTCTTGGAAATGTTATGACAGAAAAAGGCAATGATAGCGTTTGCCCCGCTTGTGGAAACCTGTTAATCAAGAGATCCGGATATTACATCAAAGTGATGGGCGTTAATGAAGAAGGAAAATGCGTGAAATGTGGTGCTGATACAAAAATAGTAATGAAATAATTTAAAGAATACGGCAAATGCAAAAATGATTGATTTGCAACACCCGCACTTATTTTTATTTTTTTATTAATTATATGGCTTTTCATATTAAATTACGCACTTTCTTTATAAATGGATGATGCAAATTCTTATGAAATTCCATATATAAGAGAGCAAAGATTTAAACGATAAGAACAAACACCAAAAATTAAAAAAAAAACAGGACAGCGGGCCCGTCTCGCGGAATATCAACGCCAAATTCTGAACGTGGATAATTCGGTCCACCGAAACGTTTTTTGTGGTTTTTTATGTTTAATAAGTAGAGAAAAAAAAGAGTTTTGAGGTCGGATTAATCATCTTTGGAGAGATATTTTCTCCACGAAATTTTGGAACGATAGAACCAATATCCAAAAATTACTGCACCTACAACTCCACCGATGCTGAGAAGCGTAATTAATAAGATATTGATTTCTTGTGGTGGTGTACCCGTAAATTCGAGGATGATTTGTACTTGCGATAGGATTGCACTGCATTCAAATTTGCTGAGATCTACAAACCCAAAATCAGCATCAGAAAGTTCCACAGAATCGATGTATAATTTAATCATCTTTCCGAATTCGGGATTCACGCGGGGATCGATATCCACCTTTATTAAGAATAACTCTTGGTTGGAACTATCATTCAGTTGACCTTGTGCTTCAAAGGTCTTGAACCAAGAATTCGGAATAGCAACTCCATCATATTGGATTCTTCCTCTTAAAGTAATATATGTAACCCCGAGTTCAAACCCATCTTTATCAATTGCATTTACATAGAAATCAAGGTAGGGATAGCCTTGGGATAATGAATATTGATACCTCACCGGTTCGGTGTATTTGGGAGTTATCTTAGAATCCTTAATCTCTATCCAGAATTTGTCTCCGATATAATCGGGTGCATGGTTCAATACATTCAAAATATTGGATTGATCCGTTCCAACACCAGCATCTTTATCGGTCATACTCACACGAATGGATAAATCACCCGCTTTGAATTCTTTTGTATTCGGTATTTTAGTTTCAGCCACCCACACTTCATATTTATAATTATTGAGTTGTCTGTAATCCAATCTAATGAAATCGATAATGAGGTTTGTATTTGAAGTAAGGGAACTTGAATTGATTTTAATCTTAAGTTCATTGTTTCCCATGTTATTAATGAAATGAGAAACTTGTTGTGGAGTCAATGTAATATTCAATGTCGTCATCGTACTTGAATTCAACATGCCAGTTTGGCCCATGGCAACATATTGATTTGAAGTTCTGTTGAGCAGATAAAGTGTACTGGTGCCATTTGTTTGATATCTAATAGAAAGATTAACCATCGCGGTTATTTCATTTCTTTGGAATGAAATCGGAAGACCCTCCATATAAGATATATAATCTCCACCAGTAGTACCAGGAGATTTAATGAATAACACCGAATGATTCAAGCCATCTTGGAATTTGATATTATTAATCTCACTACTACCCGTAATCATAATATCTTGACCAAATGTTGCTGGATTATCGACAATTTCAATGCGCGAAGGGAGATATGTGTTATTTACCCATACGCCTTCTAAGTAATATCCTCTTGACCCATTTAACTGTTGAGCGAATGTAAATGAACTATGAGTATAAACTTCAGGTTTGAATGTATTTACCAATTCAAAGCGCATATTTGCGATGGAATATTGTAATTCGGAGATCCTTGTATCTTCCACATCATAGATTTCTGCAATTATTTGGACAGTAGCATTATTTCTATATATTCCAAAATCGGTTTGATTTCCAATATAAGCAATTTCTCCCGTATCGAGGTTCTTCAAGAATAAATTCTTCAAAACCGGGAGATTATTTTTAATTTGAATACTAATTGCTTGTTGGCTAGATAACGTTGCACCGTCCCAGTCTCTAAAGTTCGCAACCATTGGCCATACACCAGTTTTATTTCGAATGTCGACAAAGAACGTAAATTCAAATAACGCACGCTCCGAAACATTGGTTCGGATATATTCATTTGAGACATTTCGTACTTGGTATCCTCCGGTTGAATTTATCCAAGAAAGGGTCCAAACTGTGGGTTGAATATGATTAAAGTAATCATCTATATCAGAAATTATGGTTGATACTTTAACCCAGTTATCTCGATACACTTCATTGTTTGAAGTATTTGTTGCTAATACAGTATGCACTTGAGGAGCATGATTTAAAACAGTGAAACTGTACTCTTTTAATTCTAAAGTTCCAACTTGTGGCCAATCAGGGTCCAAATCCCACACTTGGAATACAATATTATTGTATGTTCCGATATTCACATTTTTCGAGAAATTGAAATACCCATTGAACGGGAATCGATGTAAAGCAGGATTAACCCTTTCTACTCTATCATAACGATAGAAACTATTACTATCCCAATAGATCATTTTCGATTCATATCGATCATAAACCGTCATATATACTTTTACTTGGAATTCTGAACCGGTTGCAGTGTAGTAATCGTTGTCTGCCTCCATATCAACGAAATATATCTTGTAATTAACATTATCCGTAACTCGATAATAATTCCCGCTGTTAAGATTTTGAATATCAAATTGTTGCGGTTGATAATTATGTAACCGGAATTCTTGCCACGGGGTAGCATTGTATGTTGATACATTATCTACCACAAGGATACGATAATAGTATAATCCGGAACGCCACACATTTCCTTGAAAATTATTGGTAAAATAGAAGTTCGCAACCAATTGTCCCGTGGTTGCATTATATTTAAACGGATATGGCTCGGTTGAAGCGTTACTAATTGCATTGATTTGCATCCATTCCGATTGCGTTGCCATATCAGCCTGCCGGAGTTGCAATACCAATTGTGTATGGGTAAGCAAGGGGAACGGATGAATAACCGTTGCGTTGAACATAAAATACTCTTGATGTCGATGAAGGTTCGTATTATACAAATAATTGATATTATTGAAATTCGCATAACGTGGTGCAATAAAAACGGTATAATTTTTAATGATATTGGATTGCTCAAGTGTCTGGTTATAAAACGGAATACTTTCAACCAATCCAGTTTGCGAACTCAATCTACCAACGAACTGTCCTCCGAATAAGCGGAGTGTGTGATTCCCATTTTGAGTAAATATATCAAAAGTCATTGCCGATGACGACAGATTTCTTGTAGGAATTATTACCGAATATTCTTTTCTTGTAGCGGTATTCACTCCCAAGGTCATATTAATCGTTTGAATTGTTTGACCTTCATTCGATTGATATCTGAGCCATGCGTTATAGCTGTTGTTGTAGAAAACTTGAAGTTTTACGAAATCAACACTAATATTTAATGTACTCGATTGAGGAAATTCTGTATTTTGATATAATACTCTCATCAACATCTGGTTCCGGTTATTCTCATCAATACAATTACGAATTATATTTGCTTTCCCATCTGTGATATTCCAAGAAGTTGAATTCCATAACTTTGAGAAATTTGTAACGTCATTAAAGCGCTTAGCTAATATTCCAGGCGGGTAGTCTACCCAAGTTGCAGCCTCACTATAATTTCCTTCGTTAGGGGTTATCCAGACTTCGTTAATAAAATCCCAAAATTGGACCTTCACTGAACTGACAGTCGGGGAACCCGTAAAATTGTACCATTGCGACATGTTTACTCTAATCTCGGTGATGTTCATTTCTCCTAACCAAGGTTTCGTATTCAAGTAAAAGGGCAAAATAAATCCTGCAGTTGGATAAACTAAGCTGTTGGGACTCATTTGGAACCGAAATGTATCATTATCCCAATATCTCATAGCCGCGGGTTCATCGGCCTTAACAGTGGAGGTGTCTGATTTATTTAAAATGTATGATTCCAGCGTTGAATTATAGAAGATACCACATTCGCGTAAAATATATTTTTTATTAGTCACCGTTCCACCTTCCGTCCACGTATTACCGGGGAATAGACCGATTTCTCTGAATTCAGGGGACAATGACACATTCACCGTATTTTGAGTGACACCACTATTGTCATCCAAAATCATTGTTACGTTCAAATCTTGATTATTTAGCGTGCTTGCATTCACATATAACTGATTTAATCGTAAGGCTTGGGCAGCAGTAATGCCGTATCTTAAATAAACGGTCTGAGTCGCATAGGAACGAGTCTTATCATTTGGCAAAAAGGATACATCACTGATTAAATTTGTTCCATTGCCGATTTGAGTAGTATTTAATTGTGAAAGAGAGGTCATACCCCAATCATAGGCTCGAATAACAAACTTATACAGTCCAAAATTTGATGAATTGATATCTACAGTGTATCGAAATGCCCATCTATTCGCTGTGCCATTATAGTCCATCGAATAATGGTTGTTTATATCATAGGTTTCCCTGGGAGACACATCATCGGGATGATAGACATCAAGCATTAAATTAGAAAAGGTAGCTCGCCTTAGTATTTTAAATTCAACATTCGCATGATTTACATAAATTTCGCCAGCTCCGCTGCTACTAAAACGTGTTTGAAAGATATTGCCTCCGCTGTAATTTAAATAGTTTTTTATTTGATTTGGTGCGATATAGAAAACAAATGGAGATGAGATAATGCCATTGCTCACGCCCATAGTTCCAAAAGTCACCCATGAAGTTGTCACATAATTATAGAACTGCAGCGTCAAGGTAAGTGAAACGGATGAATTGATATAATAACTGAATTTGAAATAAGACGCAATGTTATCGTCATCAAAGCAGAAATCCTTTGCAAAAGTTAAATTCATATAATATCCTAACCCGGAAGCATTCACAACTAAATCATGACTCATATCATTAAAACCTAAAGTTCGATTTATCGTTTGATTTAGTTCACTTGGCCATTTCCACGCAAAATTACCCGTAGGTGCGGCCGCTGATGGAAGTGTAGTATACGTAAAATTGTAAAGATTTGATCTGAAAAGGGTATCTGATTCGTAGTCGGTCCCATTAAATGTGATGGTGAACGTATGTGTAGTTGGGGTTGAGTCGATATCGCCCAATCCAATAAACTCAGATATGCTCGGAGGACTGTTTGCGACATAAACGAAAAATTCAAAGCTGAAGTTCTTTCCCTCAGTGTCTTCACTAATAATACGGAAATTATATGAATTTGTTGACCAATTTAATTGAGCCTCCAAACTCTGGTTTCCCATGGACATATTTATAGTGCCTGTCATATAATATCTTCGAACTGGCTGCCCATTCAACGTTGTATCTCCCATGTTAATAAACGATCTCGATGTCCAAACATTCTTTTGCCCATTCTCAAACAACACAAAGGGAGACGAAAGTAAGCTTAAACCATCCCGATTGGCAACCCATATTTCTAACCCCAATTGTGCAGATTGATAGGTCAAATAGGTCTCACCTTCGACAATATCCTTTGTATGGGGGGATGCGAGATATTTTGTGTCATTTAAAGCGGCTTTGAGAATTTTAGGATTGGGATTATTCACCGAGATATTGAGTCTGAACACCGCATGACTCGTTCCATTCGAAATCCCGATTGTACCATTATAACGCGCTATGGGTTTATTTATCGGGATTGCAAGACTATACGTCCAATATCCTCCAGAGAACGTAAATGAGAATGTCGAGAAATCATCGCCCGGTGTTGTCGGATGCTTTAAAGACATATTCAAAGCCGAAACATCCGCAGAGGTACTAATGTTGAAAGCAATTGTGTCTCCTCGAAAACAATAGTACGTGCCATCTTCGTATAATGCAGTACCATTGACTTTTACTTGATTGATGTGCACATAATTCGTGCTGGGGTTTGGGGTTCTATTCACATCATTTCTATCGACGACGGGAACCGAATTGCCAGTATTTTCCTTTATCGCAATCGGAGGAACCCAAATCACAAGAAACATCAATAGAAAAGCCAAACCAACCAATCTTTTCTTAATTAATTCCATATGAAGTACACCTATTGATTGCTTCCAAGTCAAATTGTTCTAAATATAATCATTTCGAATGCTGGTTTTAACTTCGCAGAACAGTAACAATTCACTTTATTCCAACACTCGAAGATATAGAAATAATTTCTCTCGGAGGAGAATATCTTTATATTTGGATAGAATTGATTCTACACATAATTAGGTGTTATAAACAATGAAAAATACTCGAATCATCGCATTGTTTCTGATGGCGATAGTTTCTACCGCTTCTCCCACG
Source organism: uncultured archaeon (assembly GCA_964623665.1). GTDB lineage: Archaea > Asgardarchaeota > Lokiarchaeia > Sigyniarchaeales > Promethearchaeaceae > CAZUTM01. Next base: position 19,032 of record CAZUTM010000004.1, on the reverse strand, counting down.
TTATATCAACAAGGAATCCAACCTCGGGTAGAAGGTGCGGCATGCTCCATTTCGATTCTTAATCTTGAATTGGATGAAGACTTGACTAAAGAGCATCTTGTAGTCTTCAACGCCTACCTTTCTATAGAGAATACAGCGGATGTAGAAGTGGTTTTATCGAGGCTGGCCTTAGATGTTTATCACCACAGCAAAGCTTCTGGGAGATATCGGCTTATTGGTTCATTAAATACAACGGATGAATTTAAAATAGGCCCTTCATCGACAATTTACACAAAAAGAACACCCCAAGGTCTTCAAACGCTCAATCCGTTAAATAAAGGTCAACTTGTTGTTGCTAAACTTGCCTTTATTGAAGATGAGGCCAGAGGGAGTGCTACAAGCGAAGCTGTTGGTGAACTCATACAGAAAGGCTTTATATCTATTATGCTGAAAGGGAAAGCGCAAGTAGGCCCATTTGAATTCGATTATCAAAAGCACGAGACTTTACAAGTTGATTTTTGGGATCCAAATTTCGTTATCCTTGATGTATTTAATTATTACAGCAGTCCGAAACCAAATGAATTTCCAAATTATATCAGTAATATTTCAAGTCCGGACTATAATACCGATTATGCTTGCATCGTTGTTCGCGCGTTGATGCATAATCCGAGTGGAATTCCAATGGTACTTCAAAATTACACCTTCGATTTATACACCAAAGAAGGAATTGGAGTAGGAAACGGAAAAATTGCATCAGGGATTTCAATTGATGAACTCGCTTATCAAGCCCATGATCCGGATTACCTCGATAAAGGTGCAAGAAGAAAATTAGTAGATACGTTCCTCTATGGAAATACTTCAATTGTCCTAAATAAAAATCCGAAAATATGGTCTGATGTTCTGTTTATGTTCAACTTTACGGATCCAAATTATTGGAATGCACCAAGTAATCTCAATGCTACAACCAGAACTAGGCTCCAGTGGTTTATGACCAAATTATTCAATGATGGAGTTATTGAAAACATCTATCTTCAAGGGGAAACTGCGGTAATTATAGGATGGATTGAAAGCGGCACCACAGGTAGATATAGAGGAATTCGCGTAGAAGTTGGAGATGTTCTTGGTCTCACAGATAATCCTCCTTTCATAATTGATAATGTAAAATTCCACCAACACGGTTATGATGGATACGAGAAAGGCACCGTCGCGAGACCGATGAAAGATTTCTTATCGATCGGCGATATCAACGTCACCAAGATAGAAATCAATAGGCAGCAGGAACGAATCGCAATCGATATGAATGCAAGTCTTCGATTCGATAATCCATATCGCTTGGCATATAACATTACGAATCTCCTTACAAATTATTATAGAACAGACCTACAAGGAAATCAAAATAATAACAACACGTATGATCTTGCTAATGGAGTCATTTCTCCGGGCGTATCTTTATTCATTAACCGTACCCGACCCATAAACAATACGGCCAAAGTTGGAGATCCCGATTTCCTCAATTTTACTATCGGTTCGATTAAGGTTCCACACACCATCAAATTAAATTACAGCACAACCGAAATTATGCAAACCGGAATTGGAAAATTATTTTCCGATCTCGGTATTGATCCTATCACGCTGAATCTTACAAACGTGTTTTGGCTTATGGGGCCAGAAGGCGTTGGAAAAAATAGCAGCATTAATCCGATGAATGTAATCGAATATCTTATCAAAAAAGGTATTGATCCAATCCTCCTCTTGAAAGATATAAATACCACACACATTAGAAATTATGGCGACTTTGCATGGTATCCTCTCGATGCATCATTTTTTGGTACAGACTTCAACCAGTTAGGAAATCGATATACACCGAATAAAGATATGTATACTCCAGCTACCACCAGCAGCGTTAATGGAATCACATTCAAGCAAGCAACATACTTAAGTTCAGAATGGGGTGTAAGTTATGGAGTAGGAATTGGTGAAATAAACCAATACGATACGGTGAGACACCGACAGATTGATGGAGAATGGGTGTGGGAACCCGCACAATATGGAGGCATTTCGGGAGACACAAACCATAATAATTTCAATGGTGTAATTTTAAGAAACCTTCCAACATCTGGTCTTCCCGGAAGTTTACCAATTCACTGGCTGCCTAAAAATTATGTTGCTTGGAGGATCTATTCAGATACGGAATCCTCAGGAAGTCCGTATTGGGGATATAATTATGATACCACAATGGGTCTCAGAGGATGGTACTTCGTCCGGGCACCCGTGACACGTGAAATCATGCTCAAACAGAATTTTACCATAAGTACAAACACAATTACAAGCGCAGAAGATATAGAATCCGCGTGGTTATCTATAAGCTATCAATTTCCGGGAGGAGATATTGCGGATTATTCAAGAATGGTGAAATTAGGAATTGGTTTCTGGAATGAAAGCATAACCGGATATCAATATGAAGCCTATAAACCCGAGATATTAAATGATGATTCGATTCCGATTGACAGAACCCTCCACCTTGAGACATCCGCGAATAATCGATTATTCACGAGCGCACAATATGGATATTTTGCACAAGACCCGAATTTTGATTATTCAAACTCTCGTGATTGGAAAGTCTTCAGAGTAAATGTAACAAGGTATCTAAGGGATGCAATGAAGCGTTACAATAATACGGGCAATCCGGCAAATCTAAGGATGGAGGTTGCTGCATCGATAAGCGGAGCCTTCGCAAAAACGGTGAACATTGATGATATCGTACTTCAAGTTAATTATAATCAGAAAATTTCAGGGAAATTCAGATTCAGCGATTTAATGAATTATTTAGAAAAGAATGCGGGCAAGGATGAAGGAAATTTCTTCAATTATCTTGATACTATTGGTTTCAGCGCAAAGGACCTAGTTTCATTTGCAGAATCGACCTTAGGCTTAACACCTTCGGGATCATACTCACCGGCCAACTTGATTAGATATATGTCAAGCACAGACTTTTCGATTCCGAGTATGATTGAGATTCTCAATAATGTATTAAAATCCAAACAAACTAATTCAGCGGGTGAATTTAATTTCCTCGAAATGCTTAATAAAACCAAATACATCCTTGAAAGAGGAGATATTGGAGAAAATAACATTAATACAACCTACGGAAAAAGAACTTTACTCAATGAAGATGGAAATTGGCTAGTGGAAGATCCATATGTGCTTAGTAAAGCGATAATTGATGGTTTAAAGAGCAAAACATTTTATTATGAAAATGGAAGCGAAATAATCCTAAATTCATCTTATCCCCAACCGGGAAAAGAACTTTGGATGATGTTTGAAAATTTGGGAATTACTATGCCGTGGCTCATTACATATTTGATCATGTCCGGCTGGTCTAAAGACGATATATTTGATGCGCTAGAAGCGGTAGGATTTGCCAGTCAAACAAAACAAAACATTCCAACAAGTCCAACAACCGGTTCTTATGGAGTAATGAAGATGTACGTTAATGTGAAATCAACCGCAACAATACTCTTCCTTTTCCCAAGTAGATTTAATCAAGATGCAACTTTATGGCAAATCTTAGGGAAAGGAATATCGACGCAATTAGAACAATTACTATCGTATTTATCTGCCGCAAATCCAACAGCCGCCAATTATTTAAGCGGGTTCAGCGGGGGTTATTCAGGGATACCATCCAATTGGGCAAGTTCGACGAGACCTCTTATGCATCAATTAGGTAGCATCCCGGAAGGTCAAAGAACCATAAATAAGTACCTAAAAGAAGACTGGGCAGTGAGACTCGAGGTAGAGGTTCAACCTTATAATTACGAAATGGCTTATTGGATGTATGGTCTCCCCGGCAGTCAAATTGCAGTGCAAAACCAAGATCCAAACAACCCATATATGAGTGAAATGATGGGAACATATAGAGGATTGAATAGTTTAGGTGTAAGCTCGCTCGCCAAATATTTAAGGATAATCTATTACTGCCAAGACCAAGTAATGTTCAGAAACCCGGGAAATCCAGTTGCTTTGTTCCAATTCCTTGATGATTTCTTCTTCAATGATTCAACCTATTACGATGCCGAGTTGGGAGGTCAGAGATCTCACGATTATACATCTTACACGCTCTTGAATAAATATAACGTACTGGCATCTGACTTTTTCGAACTTGCTATGGGATGGGATCGAAGAAGCGGGCATTTTGATCCGAATGGAAATGGATATGCAGATGATTGGGTCGCGCCCTATAACGACACAAGGACATGGGTCAACACAAATGGATGGTACCCGGCAATGAGTAAACCTTCCTTGAATGGATGGGGAATGGATTTTGTAAACACAAGAATCTTCTGGAATTCAACTTGGAATGACGATCCGATGAATGGAAAAGTAATCTGGTCCGATTCGAGACAATTCTTAACAAGAAATGATTTTCAAATTAGGACCAATGAAGATCCTTTAGATGGGGCACCACCAATTATAAATTTAATAGATTTCTTGTTATGGTGCACCAAATCGCTTGGAAGACCCACGCCAGAGGAAATATTAAGATGGATTGAAGGAAGTATGCCATTATCGGAATATGTCATCCAACATCCGGACAATCCAGATCAATTAATTAACGTTGGCAATCCAAAACAGTTATATAATTGTGGATTGGGCTTAAATGGAGTATGGAAAACGTTAGAACAAGGAACCTTCAATATCACAGGATTTATCAACGTACTCGAAAACTTTAGAAAAGTCAACGTTTGGGGCTTGTTCCAAGAAATGAACAATTATATGGGAACACACGACCAATCGCCCGATGCATGGGGATTTATCCATTATTTAATGAATCCGAATTATAACTATGCACCGGATGGAACCTCAAGAATCTGGATGTATCACAACGGCGTTGGCGGAACAACCGGAACCATCCAACAAAAAACAGAAGCCGCAAGAAATACGTTCTGGCTCTTGTTTAATGGAAGCTGGTGGGATAACATCACCAATGGCGAGAAAAAATACTGGCAAAACTATCAAACGAATCCTTTGGAAACCCTTCCAGGATTAATGTTCTTAAGATTCAGACAGATGGAACTTGAACAAATATCACAAGGAAAATCTGGTGCGAACTTAACATTCAATATCTTCCAGATGCTCTACAGCCTTGGAGTCAATCCGGAAGAATGGTTGAAACTCATTGAACAACAAGGAGTTATTCCATTTGAAGTGCTCGGCGTAATTGATCAACTTAATTATACGAAATTATTCTCAGAAGCGCGTGATTTGAATAAAAAAACACGAATAAAGATCAATGGAACTTTTGGATTTGAGATTATGAACTTCAAATTAGCAGATACAGGATTCTTCATTAACAATGTGATCAGTTATGAGATCGGGCCGGATGATTATTGGGCAAACGACCAATTAAGATACTTCTGGGAAATTCGAGAGTATTCAACATCTGCCGGAACGCTCTCATTTGTATGAGCTGAAACACAACAATCGAAATCTATGTTATTTTTTCCTAAAATTTATCTATTTTTCTACATTTAATGAAGCATGCATCGTATTTTCTCAAAGATCAATAAAGAATGGGAATATGATTTACATGTACATACGAATTGGAGTCAAGATATCGCATTAAATGGACCAAAACCTCAAGAATATGTTGAGTTAGCCAAAAAATATCACGTTCACATAGGGTTTTTAGACCATTTCGAGTTATTACGCGAAAAAGAAGACCAATGGAAATTAAATCTCAATTCAATCGAACTTTATCTTAAGGAAATGGAAGAATTAAAAAGAAAATATGAATTTATTACCACGGGACTGGAAATTGATTATTATCCCGAATTAGAATCCAAAATTGAAGATTTTATTGAGAATTTTGGTCAAAGGTTTGATTTTATTGTGGGAACGATGCATGAAACGGATCTCTTTTATCCGGTAACACAACGGGATAAATTGCAAGAGTTAATTAGGAAATACGGTACTTTTGAAGCGGTTGAAGAGAGATATTTCGAAAAATTCAATCAGATGATTCATTCCGGTTTGTTTAAAGCCATAGCCCATCCAGATGTCATTTATAGGTTCTGCTCCAAAGAATATATCCAAAAAAGAGAATCAGAAATCGATAAAAAAGTCATAGAAGTGCTTAAACCTTGTATTTCCAACAAGATTCTTATAGAATTAAATATCAGCGGATTATATTTCGAGATCGGACGTTCATTTCCTTCATGCAATGTGGTGAACCATCTTTTAGCGGAAGGAGCAACATTTTTTGTTGGTTCCGACAGTCATTCCACAAAAGACTTCGAAAAACGAATTATAGATTTACGAAAGGCCCATTATCTTCTCCGGAAATAAGAATTAATCAGATATAAAAAAATACACGCTTTGGACAGAGCGTGGGTAATTCTGTCCACCCATTCTTTTTTAACGTTTTACGTTTAAAAATTTAGGTTATTTAGATTTTAACGGTTCTAAATGACCGCACACCGGACATTTCTTACTTTTTTTTAGATTAATAATATTTAATTCATTCCTCAAACCATCTAATATCACCAATGCATTGATGACTCGAACACCTTCCTTAATGAGGCCTTTTAGCACTTCCATTGATTGAAATGAACCCACCAATCCGCACATCGAATTGATTACGGGGATGGGAGTTGTCATCTTTTGCCTTGGCGGCTCTCGAAATACACAGCGATAACACGCGCTCCGACGGGGCAAAGTCGAGATTACTTGCCCCTCGAATCCTTGAATCGCACCAATTGTAAATGGAATATTTTCTATCACACCGACATCCGAGATTAAAAATTTCGTCTCAAAATTATCGCTGGCATCGACCAAATAATCAATACCATCTATATACTTCTTATAATTATCATAGGTCAATCGCTCTTTATGGACTGTGATTTTTACATTCGGATTAAGTGCTTCTAACCTTGCTTTTGCCAAATCGGCTTTCGGTTTTCCAACTTCTGGTGTAGTGTAGAGAATTTGCCGACCTAAATTGCTTAGACTTAGGACATCATCCTCGAATACAACCAACTCTCCGATTCCGGCTGACACCAAATAATATGCTAAAGGAGACCCTAACCCACCCAATCCCACCTGAAGAACGCGTTTTTCTCGAATTTCTCTTTGAGTATCTTCCCCGATAACAAGCATTTGTCGATAATAACGCTCCTTTTCATCCTCAGAAAGCGGCATATTTTTTTTCAACATGAAAAAAATTTATATATTTAATGATTTAAAGATTTCTGAATCAATTTCATGATTCGCAATAGATTGAAATAGCAGATCGCCCAATTATTTCTATATACTCATGGGTGACTTATTTTGAAGTACAATCAACGCTACAGCCTAACCGAGAAATGGACTAAACGATTAAACATTATTCTGATTTTCACATTTCTGATTCTCGGATCATTACTCTATGTCGAGATAAATCGTACTTCAAGGTCCAAAACGAATGAAAATAAACAGAACGATATAACTGCAATACACTCCGACTCGCCCCGATGCAGTGCAAATGTTTCAAATATAAAATTGTTTCTCATCTCAATTAATCAATCCCATACAGTTCGAGGAAACAATTTTACACTCAAAGGGAATGTAGAATGGTGGAACGGTACCGGGTATCAAAACCAATCGAACATCCCTGTGTTTCCAATAATTGATGGCGTAAAATATAATGGAGAAGGCAGCAAACCGAATCTCACGGTGTTTACTCAATCCGGTGCGACAATGGGTATCTTCGAAATATCCATAAATGTTCCTTTTGATTACGATTATACCGTGAATATGTCCATTACTGCAAATGTTACTGAAGGATCGGGGATTTATGTGAATGAACTCACGGTTCAAAGTGCACCCTTTTCACATGATATAACCACCAATACGAAGATCAGTGTTACCATCGAATATTTAGAAACTAGACCGCCGCCCTTGATTCCGGGAGATTTTTTCAACATTAGAGTAAATCTAACGGATGATACAAATCAACCTTTATCCGCAAACAATCTTATTCTGGGATTTAATAATTATACGGATGTAAATCAAACATTCAACATCATATCGGGCATCGCGGTCATCACCAACATCTATTTGAGATCCAACATAACTTCAGTCCATGTGAATTTTTCGGGCAGAAGTTTTGCACCGCATTCTTATCTGGAATATCGCCCATCCGTGAATTTTGTTTCCATTAAAACCTTCACCGGTATCAACCTATCGGTAGAATATACCAATCTTAGCAATCAAAGCAGTTCTGAAATTTACTACAATGGGCAAGTTCGAATAACAATTACGGTAACTGATTCAAGCGTTGAAGGCTTGCCTATAAAAAACAGAGCTTACGAACTAAATATTAGCGGATTAGTGATTGTAACAGGACTAACCAGCACGGATGGAAAAATTGTGAGAGAGATTGATCTGAGTCAATATAACTTAAATTCAAATTCTACCCTTGTTATTACTGTACGAATCACAAATTTTGATCAAGTATATGCAGCATCAAATTTTGTAAAAGACTCAACATTAGAACTGAAAAACAGACCGCCCGCTTTGCCGGATGGAACGAACGAACTTCCGCCACCTTCAGAATCGAATTGGTGGGCATTAATTCCGATTATTGTTGTATTTGCGATTTTGATAATCGGTGTGGTAATCTTCCAGAGGAAAAGGATGGAATTGACAAAAATTAAGGATCTAGAAGGCCGGGTGTTAGATACAAGCGTAATGGGTGCCGTTAGCAGTTTATTTTTAACCGGTCGAATTTCCGAAGCAATCGCTTATTTATTTATTATCTACAGAAATACCATAAATGGAAAATTTGATCTTAAACCGCGAGAAAATGAAACCTTGCGAGATTTCGGAATTTTGGTCGTAAATAAATATGGTCAAGATCCATTAAGGGTTCATCCCTTCTGTTCTTTTGTGGAATCCTTTATTTATGGAGGCAGAAAAGCAACTCATAAAGATTTCGAACGTGCAGTGGAAATGTTTCAAAGACTATATTGGAACCTTACGGGAGAATCATTAGATTATAAGATACCCACAAAATCAGATAATCCGTTCTCCCGATCTATCTCGACATCAAATGAATAATTAGTTTTTTAAAAATAAATCAAATTTCAAGGAGATTTTCGCAAACAGAAAACGATTTGGTGAATTGTTATGGCAATAAAGAAAAAAGCCGAGCCCGCTCAGTCGGGAGAGTCAGGATTAAGCGCAAAACTGAAAAATGTGCGCGTATTATTGAAAACAAATCGGGTGAAGGAAGCAATCGCATATTTATATATCCTCTACTCGAAAATAGCTGCAAAAGCATGGGGCGTGGACAAAAAACCCTCCCAATCGATGAGAGATTATGCAATGATCTTGGTTCGGACAAAAGGACACAACCCGGTCAATGCAAACGCCTTTGTTCAATGCATAGAACAAACGATTTATGGAGGAAAACAAGCCTCAATGGAGCGCTTTGATGAAGCTTTGGATCTTTTTAAGAAACTGGTTTTAGAAATCACCGGAAAACAAATCCCGAATTTCTGAAATGATTTTTTTTAATCCATTAAAAAAAATATGAGGTCATATATAAAATGAAAAAAGTAGGCATCATCGGATTAATTGTGGGTCTGATTATTTCATTATCAACAGGACCATTTGTATTTCGCGGCGACCAACCGGATCCGATTGGTCTTACCTTCTTTATTATAGGAATCCTCATAATAATGTTCTCATTACCAAATGTCGTAAAAGGATCTAATCCAATCATTAGCGGAACGAAAATCCTACGGCCAACAGCATCCGCAAGAGCGTCATGGATTTGGATGTTAGAAATATTCTTGATTACGCCGTTTTGGTTTCCTGAAGGCTCACCACAATATACCCTTGATGGTCCTCCATTAATCATTTATTATCTTGCCAGCGGAACCGCAAATCAAGACGCATATTCATGGGTCGTTCCGGTATTCGTTATATTCTGTATAATTTGGTTTTTCGGATTTTTCGCATCTAAATGGCCAAAAACCTTAACGATTATCTTTAATACAATTATCGTATTGCTCATCGTGATTTGGATTAATTTTGCGGTTCAATTAACGACTTGGGCATTTCTAATCGATAAAACGGGAACATTATTTGAGGGCATCTCATTAGAAGGAGACCCCGCAAATATTATGACAAGTCTGCCCGTAATCCTAATAAGTGTCTCGTATGGAGTACTTTCGCTTATTATTGCATTCCGGATGCTCACAAAGTTATCTGAAGCATATTCATACATTAAAATTGAAAATTCAACCGTTCGTATGATCTTCACGATCTCAATAATAATTAGCTATATTGCCACCGCTCTACCCTTCTACTTTGCTGTCGAAATCATCAGTGTACCGGAACCATTCATTTTCCCCTTCGCAAATTTCATCGGTATTCTATTTGTAATTCTCTACTTCTTTAAATTAATCACTTCGATCTTAAAATCCATAAATGAATTGAAAAGAAAACGCGCAGCGGGGCACGGTTCAGCATTCAGTTTTAACGCAGCAATGTTCTTTGTGATCTTCATCATGGTCTGGTCACCATTGTTTCTGGGATTCGTAGATGGAGGGTTAAATTCAAAGCATCATAGTGCATATAATCCCGGATGGAACGGTGCATCCGAATTTCGAACTTCGCTTCAAGCGGAAGGGTATGAGGTAAGAGCAGTCTATTCAAGTTTCTCAATCATCGAGAGAATAGATCCATCAAAAATGATAATACTCATCATTCTGGGCCCAAATGTAGCGTATAACCCATTATCAGAAATACCGTTCTTTCTATCAGCGTTCCAAAAGAATTTCTCGATGCTGATTGCAGATGATCACGGAACAACGGAAACCTTATTATTTGAATTATTTGTAGCCTCGATGTTCCAAGCCCCCATTACGTTCTTACCTAAGGGCGTACTACATGAAAATGAAACGGGAAAGTATTGGAAGCGGCCAGAATTTCCGATAATAAAGGACTTTGCATCTCATGAAATAACACAAGGTGTAAGTTCGGTGTGTTTATCATATGGGACTGCAATGCTTGGCGGACCATTACTTCCGATGCTTGGATGGGAAGTGATTGGACAAACATCATCTCAGTATTCGTATGTGGACATGAACAATAATCAGAAATTCGATAACAATGACACATATACGCCGCCAGCCGCAATCACGCAAGCGGTAAAGAATGTTTTTCCCCCCGCGGGGTTATTATTAGAAAAAGGCGTTCCTTTAGGTGGGTATGCACAGCCGGTGTTTGCGGTGAAGGAACTCGCATACGAAACTGCAAACAATGCAGGAGCATTAAGATCAAGCAGAATTTTCATGTCTTCAGATGCCTCTTTGTTCAACAATGAGCTCATGACGGTTAAAGATCCGAATACAAATAGTCTTCTATTTGACAACAAGAGATTTGCCTTGAACATCGTGAAATATCTCAGTGCGGGTTTTGCACCGAAAGATTGTGTTGTTATATTCGATGAGGCGCACATTAGACCCGAATCCGGAATCAACGAAATTAAATCAACAGCAATCTTTGGAAGATTCCAAGGATATATCAATTGGTTGTCCACAAACCCGATATTAGGATTAGTCTATCCATTATTAGCATTATACTCTTTACGACGATGGATTCCAAGCGAAGAAGAGAAAAAGAAAGTTCAATTGGAAGAATTATTAGAAGCCGAGAGAAAGAGAGAAATCTTAAAATTCAGGACTTCCAGCTTTTTCGCAAAAAAAATCAATTGGTATCGAGTCAACAAGCGATATAATCAAGCATTGGGAATTCTTTATCGTAGAATTGAAAGAAAACTGCGTACATTATATCTCCAAGAAGGACAGCCAGCAACGGTAGATGTTATCATGGGAGCGATAATACAAGCAAAAGGAAAATACATCACCAAACAACAACAAAAACAATTGCAGGATTTCTTTACCACCATGGAAAAAATCAAAGAAGGCGATGTCATTGTTGAATTTGAGGATGATTTCATTGATCTCTATCTTTCCATGGAGTGGATTAATAATAATATTTAGATTTCAACCTTTTTTTGATTTTCATTCTATAATTTTTCACACGACCACGCAAATTCTGCATTTTTCGAAATATTTTGATTTAGGTATGGAAAAAATTAAGATAATTTTATACAAAAATAGATAAATTTATATAAAAGAGTAATATTTTTGACATAATCTAACGAGAGGTCGATTTACATTTCATTTTTAATGTTATTGATTATTTCCAACGAGGGCATTGGTCTTTATTCAAAAAAATTTAACGGATTCAACTATTCTGAAGTCGAGGAAAGCCAAGAATCCGAACAATTATTATCCGGTTTCATAACTTCGATTGGAATCATCGGAAAAAAATTTTTCAAGCAAGATATTGCCACGATAAATTTCGGTCAAGACCATGAATCGATAAAAATCACCGTAATCAATAGGGAAATGGTGCAAGATAACAAAATCATAAATTTCGTATTTTTTTACAACGGAAACGAGCCAGTGAGCAGATTTCGCGAAATCACTACGACGATCTTCATGGAATCCAAACTCCTTCTTAGACAAGATAATCCCGATTTGACCCAAATTCGAAATCAAATCAATTCCATATTGGAAAAAAAATATTCAAAAATAATAGAAGATCAAAGCCAACAATCATTTATTTTTTAAACACCCACGCTTTACTTTTGTATTTCTCAGCCAAAACATCGACGGTTTCAATTTCCATTTCGGAAAGAGGAATTTCATCATAATTCATATCAAATACCTTTGAAAAGCCATTCGTTATGCATCTACAAAGACTTTCAATTGAAAATTTCGAACTTGAAATAAAGTCACACAAGCTGCCCACTTTCGATTTGACACTCAACACAATATTTTTCTTGGTTGTATAACTTGGAACTTTGAGAACGGAATACATTTGTTCTGCATCAACGGATAATAGCAAAGTCCCATGCTGCAAGACCGCTTCGCTTCGCATTGCTTGGGCATTCCCGGATATTTTCTTATCATTCACCATCAAGGCAGGACAATGCATTTTGTTAATATCCAACACCAGGCCGATTTCGGCTAGACCAATTATGATTGACTGCAATATCGGAACATAATAATTCGGAATATCGCGCTTGTAAAAAATCCCATTACTTATGAGCCGATCATAAGCGGTTTGCAAAATCTTTTTGGGACACACAAACATATAGGTCAATTCACCCACGGAAGAATGCAATACCGCACCCCCACCGGTGATTCTTCTTGTATATTGAATACCATGGCTATCCGCGTATGAGATATCTATCTCCTCGGTCAGCGATTGATTTCGACCGATGGTGACAGCGGTTGGATTCCACATATAGAACCGAAGTACTGGAATCGATTCTGCATCTTTTGAATAGAATATGAATTCATCTAACGCCATGTTATGAAATGCATCGTGAATGGAAAAAGGGATTCGCCGAAATCGCACAAACAAATAAATACGAAAATGTTTTTATTTTTTATAATTTTATTTTAGGTATGGAGCGATACATTTTCAAGATTTTCATCCATGATCGCACCCATTTTACAGATATACTCGCGGAAAACGCACAGATGTTCAA
>CAZUTM010000004.1:0-5396 GCA_964623665.1 uncultured archaeon | reverse complement strand
CTTTTTGGTATTCGCTTCATTATAAAAACGATTTCTATCAATGACACCGAAATCGTGAATCAGATATGGGTAAATAATTATTCAGCCCGAATTGATTATATCCTTCCAGTTTTGATGAGAGGCTCAAGGGGAATAATATTTATCTTTGATTGCAAAAATCCTATGCATCTTGTTGATGATCTGACTCAACTTCCCGGGATGCTCACCGAATCCAATATGGAATCGATACCCGTTTTTTTACTCGGCATAAATTCCTTGCATTTGAACGAACTCGAATACATGCACCTTGAACGAACGATCCAAAGTCTCATCATTCCGATTCCGAATGCTCATTATATCAGCGAAAGAAACATCAATGTAATTCCGCCATTTTTCGATAATGTGCTCCGAATAATTAATAAATCCTTCATTTATCAAGAAGATATAAGAACACTGATTAATCAAGGTGTTGAAACAAGTAAACTCTTCGAAATACATCGTAAGAATATTACGATATGTATCAAGAACTTCGAAGAAGAGTTGAAAAAGGTTGATAAAATAAAAGATCAAATACAGAATTTGAATTTAGAACATAAGGAACCTGATTACATGACTCAAAATTTAAGTGACAAAGAAATTGAAAAAATCAAAGCATCGTTGATCGAATTCGAAAAGCAAAAACTCGAAGAAATGAGAAAAAAGGCAAGCAGCATCATGCAAAAAATCAAGGGCACAAAATGAATTCAAAACTATGGCTGGCTCCTTAGTTCATGTAAAAATTTCTTGCTTATTTATCTTTTTCTCAAAATTATTTTGATCTTCTCTTGTTTATCTCTTGAATTACAAATACCAAGACCCCTATTCCTATAATTAATCCCCCTACAAAATATGGATTCCGCCAAATCGGAACCTCCGGCTCGGGAGATATGGGATTTGAAGCGTTAATGTAGGCAATAACGGCTTTAAATCCTTTTTGACCTAAAATTAAGAAATATTGAGCATTTATTTCCAGCGAAATGAATTCATCTGCTTGATTGTATTCCTTAATCTTCAAATTTTGTTCCGATAACGTAGAAGACGTCTTATCATTGAATATTAAACACGCCACGCTTCCCGACACGAATGTGCGCTTTCCTACCATCACATCAAAGCCCGGATAAATTTTCGAGATACTATTTATCGTGAAATTTAATTCGGTTGGGAGTAATATCGACTGCGAAGAGAAATCGTTTCTCAAATTATGGATTAAAAGATGGGTTTGATTCTTTGAATACAAGGTATATCTATCCGAATTCAAATCCTTAGCGAGTCGAAAAGGTTGCATGTATTCATCTTCGACAATCGTTTTATTTTCAGATCTAATTAAAATCGGTGTATCGGTCGAAAGATCGAAAAGATCGATAAACGTATAATTCCGATCTCCAGTTCCGGAATTTCTGGCTTTGGCAAGAATAGCCACCCTTTTTAACGTTGAATCATAGTACGAATCGCATAATTGATAAAATGTCTTTGGCCCAGCGAATTCTAATACCCCCCTTTGCTCCAAAGAAGTCAGATTGTCCCGATTCAGCAGAAATTTCTTGATAATTAAGATATCTTTATTCTGAACGGTTCCATCATAACGGAAATATATTGCAAAGATGTTCAACCCATCTTTTACAAGCCAAGCATTATATCTAAAGCCGGGATATGAACTAAAATCCATGGTTAGGCTCGTAGAATATAAGATATCTTTAGTATGAATATCATAACGATTCAGACTCAATGAATTGGCGCCTTGAATGAGCATCAAACACGTTTTATTTTCCACATCCTCCACAAAATCATGCAGATAGCCTCTTCCGAGCATATTCGTAAAAAAATTCCATATTTTTGCTCCATTTCGATCGGTTTTTATGATTTCCTCGTATTCGCTATCGGATCCGCTATTATGCCTGACCGATAATAAAAAATCGCCATTGGAAAACCTAAATAATTTTGTAGGTTTTGCCCCGCCGGGTAAATCATGGGTAATCACACTATCGAGAGCATATGAATCCTCAAGATTATAGGAAAAACCGCACGGGACGAATAAAGAATTAATGATTATAAGAAAGAATGAAAGAATAGACAAGAAACGACTCTTTCGATTTAACATAATTATTAAAATAATCAAATCTATATATATACACTATGGAATACACTTCTACGAATAAGATATAAGCGAAAAAAAGGGTTAACACTTATTCTGATTCTTTAAGACTTCTTTGGCCAGAAAAATCGTTATTTCTCCCATTTCGAAAATATTCAGATTCTTCAGAATATCCGCTATCTCATTGCGCATTGCTTCTTGGCCTTCCCCGTTCTTTGAATATTTTTCAACCGTTGCTAAAATATCTTTTATATAATCCTCGATATTAAGGAATAGAATTTCGACCTTATCGACCCCTGTGAGCTGTTGAATTGTTGTATGGAGATTCTTTTCAATGGACGAAAATAACGAATTCACAAAACTGATTCTCGGCTGATTTATTTTTTTAATAATACCATCCAATTCTTCAAGCCCTTTCTTGATTGTTTGATTCCAATCGTTGTGCTGCTCATAAAAAGGATTCAAGATTTCAACAATTATCGTTTCCATTAGCGACTCGGGATTGGATTCATCGAAAAGAACGCTTTTTCCATTTGAAAGTGTGATTTCTCGCATAAAATTACTTCTTTCTCAAGCTTTATATGTTTTTCGAGTCTTTTCCAAAGTTGAAATGGTGGATTCTTCGCTTCAATCACCCCACGCTACTCCACAAAAAATCCGGCTATCCATCGCCAGCGCGTATGTTTTAGGCCTCGCCGAACTGAAAATTATGGAAAAAGCGAAACCCACAACGTGCTATCTCATGGAATATAACGAATCCGGCTGTCAAGGCTCATGCGCATTTTGTTCTCAAACATCTTCACATGATTTTCTTTCGAGAGTGGTCTGGCCAGAATTCGACCTATCCGCTTTTCTTGCAAAAATAGAAGGAAAACCCAAATTCGGCAGATATTGTATCCAATGTCTAATATATCCCGGCTATGAATTGGATTTAATCGACATAGTATTAAATATTCGGCAACGGGTGAAGGCCCCGATTTCTGCAGCGATCGGACCAACATCCAAAGAAATTCTTCTCAAATTAAAACATTCCGGACTCACAGATATTGGCCTTTCATTGGACACCGCTACTGAACGACTGTTCAACCTTATCAAAAATCACAGGCGCTGCATGCATTCGTGGGCCCAAATATGGCACTGCATCGATGAAGCGACAGAAATTTTTGGGGTCAACCATGTAAGAACTCATATTATTGTCGGCTTGGGAGAATCCGAAAAAGAAATATGCGAAATACTCGAAAGGATCTACCAGAAAGGAATAGGGGTCTCGCTGTTCCCTTTTATGCCCATCAAAGGAACCGAGCTTGAGCACCATCCTCGCGTGAAATTGGAATCCTATAGAAAACTCCAGCTGTTCAAAAATATGTTATTTAATCAACAAATCACCTTATATGATTTAAGGTTCAATGAAAAGGGAGAAATTATGCGTTTTAATTCGATTACCGAGCAAAAAATGGAAAAGATCATTTTTGAGAAAAAAAGAATCTTTCAGACCAACGGCTGTTCAGCGTGTAACAGGCCCTATTATACGAGTAAGCCAAGCGAAATTCAATATGATTATCCATTTTCTCCGGATGAGAAAGAATTAAAACAAATAATTTCGACGTTAAGACCATTTTTTCGATCTTGAAAGCATTTCTCGCTTTGCGAAGAAACCATTGTACGAAATCACCTTCCAATGAAGATTTATTTATATGCCCATTATACTTATATTTAAATATGGAAAATCGTAGTACAGATGCAGAAGAAGTACTAGAAGTAACGCTCGCTCAGTATAGAATTGTGAAAGTTCTCAACATTTTAGTCGTCGTGAGTCTTTTTATTCTTGCGATCGGTGGAGTTTGGGCAATTGGTGATATTTTCAGCCAAAATAAATTCGGTGAATTCCTCAATTTATCCATATATTCTCAAATTTTTATCATAGGGATAATTTTATTGGGCCTTTTTATGTTAAGCATCTTTTTAACCGCAATATACCGAAGAGGACAAGAAATGCTTTTGAGATTTTTATTCTCTCAAAGTAAGGTGAAGAAAACTATTGAGAAATTTTATACAACTAAAATAGTTTTGATTGGATGGGTTCTCAGCGTATCCGCGATATTTGTCGGATTCATTATCGCGTTTTTTGAATTCATATTCCAAACTTCCGAAACGGGGATTCTGATAAGTATCGCAAACCTTACAGGTGGAGTCCGAATTTTATTGTTCGGCAGTGTGTTTTTCTTGATTCTGGTGATTGCAATCCTTCTCATTTGGGTATCCCAAAATGGCTATCACTTCATTTTCGAGAAAATCATTTCCAAACACGAATCCGTAAAAATTGAACAAACATATACTGCAGCCCAAAATAATATTGCGACCGGAATCTATGCCACATACTATATTTTAATTGTTTCTTGCATTTTTGGAATAATATGGTCTGTTTTTGATGCAATCATGCCTACGGGAAAGTGGACAATCTTTTTGAGTTATTCTTTAGGGACTCAAGTGGTTATAATCTCATCATTTTCAACGCTTTTCTTTGTTTTGCTTATCATTTCAATACTGATGCTTAAAAGTGGAATGAAAACGGCATTACTAATACTCTATCGACCTAAAAAATCAACTCCAAAACAATCGGGAGAAATAATAAAAAGTGCGAAAATTGCAGCATCCGGTATCCTCATCTCATTATTTTTAATAATCTTTGCGATTGTGGTGTGGGTAATTTCTATCATTTTCGATCTTTCGATAGGTAGAGATTTCGGAAATATTTTTGAAGCATTGGGTACCTTATCCGGAGGCTTGTTTTTAACGAGCGTATCAATTCTCTGTATTATATTCATAAGCCTTTTCCTTCTTTTCATTTATATTTTCAACAATGGCTATGATCTTCTTGCGAATCGTATTTCGAGTGCGCAAGCTTCGATCGAACAAAATCTGGGAGGAGTACAAGCGAAAACCGGTGAGTCGAAGCGAAAGAAAACAATAAAAATAGTAAAATAGGCAAGATCAGAAAACCTACAAGTTTTTTTTACTTTTTCTAAGGGATTGGTCAAAAATCCCGGAACAAGAATTGCTTTAAATAACGGATTTATTGCTATCACATCGTGATCACAATCGTCGAATAAGTTAGGAACAAATTTTAGATGGATGGGAGCCTAATCTCTATTATGAATGCTTTATTTTGATGATATATTTTAAATTTTCGGTGAGGGTCGATTTTTGCGCCATAAAAAAAGAGATCTGAAAAAATCCCGGGATACATAATGATCACTAATAACGGGAACTTTAAATACTCCCGAAC
>CAZUTM010000003.1:31201-80395 GCA_964623665.1 uncultured archaeon | reverse complement strand
GAAAAAAACCTTCTTTATTTTGTGCTCCCCCGCTAGGGGGTTAGACAAAAAAAAAGAGGAGATTCAAAAATTATGGATTTTGTACTATTCTTCTTTATCGGATGATGCCAATAACCCTTTGGTGATTTTGGATAAAGAAGTTCCTTGTCGGGATCTACGAATTACAATGACCACAACCATGATGATTACGGCTAAAATTCCACCGCCCACAATGAAGTACATTTGGTAGACCACCATGAAAGGTCGAGAAGCCCAAATGATATTCGCAAGGTTATATAATGCAAGCATATTCGTAGTGGTTAGTCGGGTTGTGTTTGCTAGATCGATTGGACCCGCATAATTTCCATCACGATCTACCCATTCATAATATCCTTTGAAAGTATTCCCATCACCCCAGTGATAGTTGTAGAGATAGTTCATGACATCTTTCGCCAAATTGAAGTATTCATTTTGGCCTTTGCCTCGGATGAAATATTCAGGGGTGAACTCTTCCAAATCACGAACTTTAGCTAATTGTAAAAGTGCGTATGCAAAAAGCGCATTGTCATATCCCCTTTTCACTCCGGATATTTGACCCGTTAAAGGATTCAAATGTGAATATAGTCCTCCCCTACCCGTGTCCCAAAAGTTACTCATCAAAGCATTAATTATAGCATCCGCTTTTTTCATATAAATCTCTTTTCCGGTAGCTTGAGATAATCTTGCACAAGCAAGGATGGCCACAACTTGAGTATTTGCTGAAAATGCGTGGATAGAAATGTTCTTTCTAACTTTATCCTCGTGATATAACCCATATAATCTGTTGAAAGTATATGCATCAGCAAATCCTATCGATTCTTCCGCTTCCACAAGTGAAGTTTGAGAATATTTATCAACAGCATCATCTTGAGTGCCGCGTAGAGAAAACGAAGATAACCCAGCAGCCGCCCATAGAGATGTGTTAGTCAAACTATATTGATAGTCTTGTGAGAAAGGACCTGGTGGGATAAATTGTTGGCCGCTTTTAATTGCGGTTAACCATGATCCTAAGCCATCAACTCCGTATTGAGTCGAATTCGAATAAAATCTATTCCGCCGGATGAATAATTCGTTGAGTTTTAAATACATTTCGGAACTTCCGGTTAACACTTTGCTTTCCCCAATAAATTCCATAAACATGAAATAATCGATGCTATAGAATTCATCATTTGGTGCATTCTCATATCGAAGCACCCCAAAAGCAGACTCTTGAAAGGCAGCCATATTGCTTAAAACTTTCCACATATCATGTTGTGCCCAATTATCCGACTCAACATTCCCGGTTGCTTGAAAATCTTTTGAAAGGGCCGCGATTCCAATGGAATTTTCAATTGCAAAGGCTTCCAACTGCCCGTATAATGCAACCTTTCCGCTATCATCATGACCATTTGCGATCAGCGGTCTTCCCTCGGGTTTCAAGCCGTTTTTAATAAGATATTCTCTCAGATTTCGAATCCTTTCTTCAGATTCAGCATTTGTCTGTTCGACCGTTTTTGTACTTACAGACAATGCCATCCCTGCTAACATACTGAATCCGATGGTCAGTATCAAGGAAAGAGAAATCAGCTTATTTCTAACGTTCATTGATAAAATTTCGATTTTGAAACAAATAAAGATGGCGAAAAATTCATTCATCTGCTTCGGTCTTCAAAATCGGCAAAAAATCGAAACTTGACTCAAGTTGTTTAAAATGTTGTATTGAATTTCGCAATCTTCGAGAGAAAAAAAAGCAAAAATGTTATAAAATAACTTGTGCATATATTTAGTATTGAAATGGTGAGTTCTTTTGAGCCAACGATTTGAAAAATTTGTGAGAGAGATCGCTGAAAATACGAATTTCGACATCCGGAAAGACAAGCTCAAATCATATCTCCAAGAATTCGCCAAGAGAAGAAGACCGAGTAATTACAAAAAACTTATGTTCATTTTGCAGATGAAATGGCCGAAATACAAACACGGAGGAAAAATTTCGTATTTG
The DNA here is from genome assembly GCA_964623665.1 of uncultured archaeon. GTDB lineage: Archaea > Asgardarchaeota > Lokiarchaeia > Sigyniarchaeales > Promethearchaeaceae > CAZUTM01. The sequence continues at coordinate 78,399 of CAZUTM010000003.1, read as the reverse complement.
TTGAAAAAATATTCGGATGTGATCTATGAATACTGGTTGACCATGATTTTTATATTCAGAAAAGCATCGCTTAAAGTCCACAATCCCAACACCATCTCGAATGTTGATTTTTCAATTCAGATCAATTATACATTCACCGGCGAAGAAATGAACATTTTCCAAGAGCTTCTCTCACAGTATAAATTAAATAACTCGTCTGAAAAGGGTTTAACGAAGGAAAACCTCGCAGTATATGTTCTTCTTTATCCGACGCTGGCATTGGCTGAACCCGTTTCGGAAATTTTCGGTCCCTTCGTGTTTTATCTCCAAGAAAGCAACTATAGAAATCTTGTAAATGGCGATCTCTTAGTCACCCTTAAAATCGGTGCAAGAGAATCCTAACCTTTTTGACTGTTTTATTGATTTCAATACAAAGCGGTGAATTTATACGGAAGAAACATGGTTCGAAGTGATTGTACCGAATAAAAAAATTCGATTACGGATTTATACAAAAACGAACTCAAAGACCGAAAAAATAGAGGTCGAACCGAACTATCTAATAGTCTCCATACACTCTGCACCAGAAAAGGGAAAAGCAAACAAGGAAATTATTGATCTTCTTTCGGATCTCCTCAAAATCAACAGTTCTGCCTTCACGATAGTTTCAGGTCTAAAAAATCGGGATAAAACGATTGAAATCAACTGTTCCGAAGAAAATAATTTAGATCCAAATGAATTGAAAAGAAGATTGACTTCAAAATAGCGGATTGGGCAAATTATAGCAATGAAAAATTATTCGGAGTGAAAAATAGAGAAGATTGTTTTACAACAAATCTTCTGCGATGTAGAACTTACAAATCTTGCAAACCACGATTCGAACCATCGATCCGTCCTTGGTCTTCAAGAGTTTCACGGTCGTTGGACCTTTACATTTCACACATTTCCCATCTGTGATTTTCTGTGCGCTTTCAGTTTTAATCATGTTACTCCCCTGATTTGATCAAATTACGGATTAAGTAAACTATATATAAAAAAAGTTATAATGCACTTATAAAGATATGCATGATACATACCGCGTTCTATCAGTTTTCTTCTCTTATTCAATATTTTATTCGCGACCATTCTCTGCTCATTATAAATACATTGCTTTAAACCTCCCCAATGGATTTTATCCTTGTGTTTAGTGGATTGCAAATATTAAATATTAAATATATTCGAGAGTTTTCTTCGACCGCATCATTATGACATGAATGTTATGGCTCAATAAAGAGTCTCTTAGCTTCTTATCATTTGTAGCGACGACAGTAGGCGCACCTCTTTGGTTTTCTTCAATGCTATATTTCAAGATGGTATCATCCACCGAATCTCCGGAGTTTCTGGGATAATCGATAACAAGATTCGATTTATTATAAAATAGGTCAAGCGCGGCCTTCGCGTGTTTTCTAAAGGTCGATCCTGGCGGTTCCATTTCAACCTTCTTTTGAATCTCATCGATCACCGGTTTTATCGTTCCTATTGAAATCGGTTCGTGTATAATTGATGGTAAAAGGGTATAAATATCTATACTAAATTGAAAAGGCATTAACATGAAATTGGCATCCAACACAACTCGCATTTCTATGTGGTAGAATTCCGCGAGGAATACAAAATTTTTTATGTGCGAAAATCCCATATTAAGCTAAATGTCTTCGAAAAAAAAGTATGTGATTAAACTTCTGGTTGCGGGTGCCGGCGGAGTCGGAAAGACCACGTTGCTACACAAAGTGACCACCGGGGAGTTTTTAATTAATACACAGATTACGATTGGAGTTCAATTTCATTTATTAAACGTTCAGTTCGGCGATTCCTTGTTCGTGCTTCAACTTTGGGATTTCGGAGGTCAAGAACGTTTTCGCTTCATGTTGGATGCATACGTTGCGGGTGCCAAAGGTGCCATGTTGCTCTATGACACTACTCGAATAAAAACAAGAGAAGAAAAAGACATCGCGGAATGGATTGGAATTATTCGAAAACAAGATCCCAATCTTCCGGTGATTTTGGTCGGAACAAAAATCGATAAGCCCTCGGACTTCATGCCCACCGATGAGGAAATAAATGCTTTAAAGACCAAATTTAATCTCTTCAACCACATAAAGATTTCTTCGCTTACCGATGAAGGAATTACAGAGGCATTTCGTTTGATGGTTAATGAAGTGTCGCGTGTCCATAATATTGATGTAGGAGACAAAAGTCGATTTGTGATTGAGAAAGGTGCCAAGAAGTAGAGATCTTCTCAATTTTTTCTTAGCATTTAAAGTGCATCTTGACTTTTCGAGAAATAAAATTCAATCGCTTTTTATTTTCTGTTTAATTTTGAAACGTATGGCAAAGACAGTTACAAAGGAAGAACTCCTTGCAAAAGCCAAAAAACCGGCTGAAGATGCCATGAAAATTCATCCGTTTTACAAAGGTAAAACACAAGTTGCATTGAAAGCACCCGTTCGGGATTACGCAGATTTTGCAATTCATTATACACCAGGTGTAGCAGAGCCATGTAAAGCGATTGCAAAGAATAAGGATCTTGTGTATCAACACACGAATAAAGCCAACTTTATTGCAGTGCTCTCCGACTGCACTCGTGTTTTGGGGTTGGGGGATATCGGGCCCGAGGCGGGAATACCGGTGATGGAAGGAAAAGCCCTTCTCTTTAAATATTTGGGAGGTGTTGATGCGATTCCGCTCTGCATCGGACCAAATATTTCCGCTGACCAAATGATTCAATTCGTGAAAATGATTCAACCCACTTTCGGGGGAATCAATTTGGAAGATATTGAATCACCGAAATGTTTTGATATTTTGGATACCCTCAGAAAAGATCCTGAAGTCACGATTCCCGTATGGCACGATGACCGACAAGGCACGGCTTGCGTTACTCTGGCCGGATTGATAAATGCGTTGAAAGTCGTTGGAAAGAAATTTTCGGATATAAAAGTGGTGTTCCTTGGATATGGGGCTTCGAATTATGAAATCAGCCACCTTCTGTTTGAGTACGGCGTGGATCCGAAGAAAACAATTATTTGCGATTCGAAGGGAATCATTCACAAAGATCGGACCGATATCGAGGATTATAAAAAGCCGATCGCAAAAATTACGAATGGGGAAGATATTCGGGGTGGTCCTGAAGAAGCGTTGAAAGGGGCAGATGTGTTAATAGCATTAAGCAAACCGGGACCGGATACGGTGAAACCGGAATGGATCAAATCCATGAATAAAGATTCTGTTGTATTCGTTTGCGCAAATCCTATTCCTGAAATATGGCCATGGGTTGCAAAGGAAGCGGGTGCCCGCGTAGTTGCTACAGGACGCTCCGATTTTCCGAATCAAGTCAACAATTCTCTCGGGTTTCCTTCGATCTTTCGAGGAACGCTCGATGTAAACGCTAAAACCATCACCGATGGAATGTGTATACGTGCTGCGGAAGAATTGGCCAAATATGCGGAAGAAAAAGGGTTGTCGGATGAATATATAATTCCAAAAATGAACGAGCAAGATGTTTTCTATCGAGTTGCAGCTGCTGTTGGTATGCAAGCAATAAAAGAAGGCGTAGCAAGAATCACGAGAACCTATGAAGAACTTTATGAGATGGCAAAACAATCGATTGGAGAAGCACAACGAATGACAAAAGTTCTCATGGATACGAAGATCATTCCACCTTTTAAAGAATAGATAATTATCAATGATATTTCATAGATTTTCTTTTTTCATTCAATAATTTCGTCTTTTTATTTATTGCAGCGGGGTGTTCTGCAAATTACGAGTGCGAAATTGGTAATCTGGCAGATAAAATCGCTTAAATCAATAAAAGCAATAATAAATATACCTTCATAAAAATTTCCATTGCAATGGTATCGATGAAAAATCTAATTCGGCGTTCAAAATCAAATAAAGGTAAAGAAAATCGAAGATGGAACAAATCCACTTTCGTTCAAAAAACAATTTTTATATATCATTTGCGCGAAGGGAATCTTCTGAAACTATCCCTTTATTGATGAGCTGTTGATATTGACCGGGTTGATATCGCCACACAATATAACATTTCGGTTTCTTTTCTTCGGAGACCGTCTCAAAATCCCACGGAACGATAAGAACCACATCTCCTACACGGCACCACATCCTTTTTTTGATTTTGCCACGAATGATGCCGATATATTCTTTGCCGTCAATGCCCTTAACGGCCATCCGATCTCCGCCATAAAGTTCGGTGATAAGTCCAAGAATTTCTCCTTCTTTCTCATCCGGAATTCTCACCTTCTTTGATGCGCTCGGATCGAAATCTTTATTTTTCCCCATACTTTCCAAAACCGATTAAATCCTTTAAATTTTGGCATCTTCACAAAGAAAATCCAAAAATTTTTTTAGAAATCAAGGGCTTTTAGAAATAGTATAGAGGTTTGAGAAACATGAGCGTTGATTATGAAGAGGGCCGATCAAAAACCACGATTTTCGCGGTTAAGACCACCATCGGAAAAGAGAAAGCGGTGTTAAATTCAATTTTTCAGAAAATGCGTGTGTTGATTCCATTTCCAGAGGTTCAGACATATATGGTTTTGGAGCAATATCGCGGGTATATTTTCGTTGAAGCCAACCATCAAACGGATGTGGTTCAATTAATCGCCGGAGTGAAGCATATTCATGGCGGCGTTGTCGGTTCCATCGAATTGGATAGTATTGCTCATATTGTGATACCAAAACGTGCAGCAGAGCTCTTTGGTGAAGGTGATTTGGTGGAAATAATCAAAGGGCCGTTTTCTGGTCACAAGGGATTGATAGAAAAGATGCCCTCGCAAAAGAAAGAAGAAATTATTGTCCGAATCACATCGACCGATAATCCGATTACCGTAAAAATTCACGCTGATTATTTGAAGGTCTTGGAAAAGAAGATCAAGGAACCCGTACAAAAAGAATTCAAGTTTGGAGAAGCAAAAGAACTGAAACCCGAAGATTTGGCCGCGATGGGAGAACAAATGGGTGCAACTGCGGATTTAGGTGCAAGTGGAGAATCGGTCACGGCGTCAGATCAAACTAAAGATACTTTCATTGATTTCGGCGAAGAAGACGAAGAAGAAGATGATGATGATACGTGGGGCAAATTCGGCTAAACTTTATTTGTTTAAATTTCCAATTACTATAACATGTGCGTAAAAATTGAAATGTCTTCGCTTTTTTTGAATTCTCTTCTCATTATGAATATTATTTTGGCTGGATCTTTTTCCTCTACGCTTATCTCCGATCACATTGCTGCAAATGTGGCCGAATCAACTGTCTCGAATAAAAAACCAATAAATGTATATATTAATTCTTCGATCTATTCAAACATAAGCGATAAAATTGCGATATATATTCAAGATCTGGAGGCGGAAGGCTATCAAATAAATGTTTTTAATTGCTCCAGTGGAGAACCCGGCGCTTTGGACATTCTCGCCAATCTTAAAGCAAATTTAACGGCAGAGTATCAACAAAAAAACATTTCGGGCGCCGTGTTTATCGGCGATTTTCCCTATGCAAATTATTTTGATGGCAGCGTGGTTTTTCCATGCGATTTGTTTCTCATGGATTTGAACGGGCTGTGGCTTGATCTTAATGTTGATGGCTTTTACGAGGGGCATTTCAACGGTACGGGAAATATGTACCCTGAAATCTTCGTCAGCCGGATCAATCCCTATGTATTAAGCATTCAAAAAGATGCATGTACTGCGGCTTTGCGTGCGTATTTCCAGAGAAATCATGAATATCGAACGAAAGATGCGTCTTTTCCACGATTTAATAATTCACTAATGTTCTTAGACGATGATTGGGAGCAATGGAGTGAAGATTGGAAGGCCGATCTTGAAATATTGTTTTCCAATCTCACAATGGTGAACAATTCGGTCTGCGAAACCAATGCGACAAAATATAGTGAATTTATTTCAAAAAATTATGATTTTGCCCATGTCTTTATTCATTCGGATTCGTTCAAACATTATTTCAAAGTGAACGGGTCATTTAATCCTCTCCATGAGCTTGATGCCTTTCAAATAAGCAGTTTGAACGATAAAGTCTTGTTTTATAATTTATATTGCTGCTATGCTTGCAAATTCAATCAGATGGATAATTTGGGGACGGCTTATTTGTTTAATTCGAATTATACATTGGGTCTGCTCGGATCCACGCGAACCGGCGGGTTTTTATTGAATTCATATTTATATAATCCATTAAAAAATGGATCTTCTTTGGGCGAGGCATTTCGGGAGTGGTGGTTTAACGATATCTATGAGCCCTTATTGAATCACGGCCCTAATGATATAAATATGAAGGGAAACGTACTTCTCGGCGATCCAACGCTAAAAATAAGAGATCCGAGCATCAATCAATCCACAGCTTCACCTAACGATGAAAATAAAACGCAACCTACCGATCAACCCCAAAATCCTATGAATTTATATGAGTTCGCGCCCTTTATTATTGGATCCGGGGCTTTAATTATAGTTGTGGTGTCAATTATCATTCGGAAGAAGAAGAAAGTCCAAATTTCTCCATAAAGAGGTAAACCAAGATGCCACAAGCGGTGAGATCTGCTGTAGTCCCCGGATTTACATAGCAGCATGGATTTGTTAATTCTTCATCCAATTTTTTAATTTTCTGATAAAATTCTTCCGAAAAGGCCTTTGTATTCAATATCTCTTTTGCCTTCTCTCTCACATACAATGCTTTTTGCATTCCATGCTTTCTGACTATTAAAGTATCGGAAATTTCGGCTAAAATCGTAATAAATAGTAAAAGAATCGCTTTTTCCATGGAATAATCCTTTGCCCATCTGGAAAGATTCAAGGATGAGATATTGGAGGTAAAAGGGTAGTTATTCACGATCTCAAAGCAAAGAAAATCCTCCTTTTCGGAAATTTTGAAAATATCTTTCAATGTGATATTCTGTTTTTTTATTTCTTCAAGGCTTTCATCCGAATTCACATCAAGATATTTTTTTGTTCCCAGACCCCCCGGATTGGCGTATTTAATAGCCTTGTAAAGATAAATTGCATCTTCTGCTGTGGTATTTTCGATTATATGCTTTGTAATTTTCATCAGGTCCTTAATTGTGCTGATTTGATATGTTATCCCCAAAACCATCGCTCCGAGAAGCGGACCGAACAAAAGTATATGCCCTAAAATCGTATTACCCCCGACTTGACTATCCATCATTGCTTTAGATGCATTATAATAGAATTGGCCAACCTCGAAGGTTTGATATTCGACGGTTTCTAAATTCCCTATGTTCTGAACCTTAGATTGTATTTTAATGAGATAATTTTGAATTTCTTTTGATATTGCGTCAACTGAAGCGATAAAATGGTGATATGTGGTATTCTCTTTGGCTCTTCCCGGGCCGATATTTCCTATTTTCGGTTCGGTGTTTATTTCGAGTAAAGATGCTTGTTTGGCAATTTCGACAAGTTTTAATATTACACCGGCGGGTTCGGATTCTGAATTCATAATATTCACTTTTGGCCGATCTCAAGGGTGATAAAAAGAGAAAAAATTATTGTTCTCGTTCATCCGATCCGTTCGTCTTTTAGTCGATTGAGCAATTTATGATGGATGTTTATTGAATTTCCTTTATTTTATATCCATCCAATTCGCCAGTTGGAATCGTATTGATTCTGTAAATATTTTTCAATCCCGCTTTGTGGATATATTTGCTAATTCTTAATTTCAATTCTCTTTTGGCCACGTTTTTCGGTAAAGTGACAGAGATAATTTTTTCCTTTGCCTTTATTTCGGCTTTGGGCAACCATTCTTGAATGATTCTCCCTAAATCATTTACATATTCTTTTCCACGCTTTAAAAGCGCTTCAACGTCAATTACCACTTCACGTGTTTCTTCAGATAGTTTTCTGATTGCAAGTTTCTTCATTGAGCTCACTTTAAATCACTTTAATATTGAAAAAAAAGCGTGATCGCTAATTAAAATTTATGAAAAAAGTTTTGTTGATTTGCGTAGGTTATATAATTCCCGGGTTGTATTTTGCAATATCTTCTTTGAGTTCTGGGAATTTTAAGACTGCTTCTTTAAGCGGGAGCGGGCTCGGCTTGGTTCCTTCGTTGGTTCCATAGATTCTTGTATCGGGTTCAACAACGATTTTCGAATCTGCTTTCAAAGATTTGACCCATTCTGCATACATTTCTTTTTCCCATCTTCGGAACGCGAGGAGTTCTTCGAAGTGTTCTGAGATGCACTGCTTGAAATCTTTACCTTCGGCAATTGCATCTCGTGCTTGTGCCAATGATTTTGCACCCGCGAAAGTGCCCAATGGATGAGCATGTGTCCCGCCTCCTGCTTGGAAAATGAAATTCTGATTGTATCCGGGTTTTCCCAAATTCATAATTCGGGCAACATCCCACATCACGGGCGATCGCAGTCCGCCGGAACAGATTGGTCTACATGCTTTTATCTTTCCCATGGGTCGCGCACATCCTTCAAGATTTTGCAGAACATGCTCATGGGATGCTTCCATTTTACCTTTTGGTGCACCCACGTGTAATTGGTCGATTCCTGCCAACCGTGCTACCATCGCAACAACTTTCATCGAAATACCGTGTCTGAGCGAATATTTCTTTCCTTCAAATTCAAACGATGGAAAAATGGTTTTTGCTCCGTGTCCCGCACGATGGCCGTGGAGTATCATATCCGGGAATTTTTTTCTCAGCGTTTGAACTGCAGCAAACCCCGCGGCAAGAATATCAATCATCAAACAATTGCCGCCGTTCTCTTTAATAAGTTTAGCTCTTCGGATCATTTCTTCCATATCTCCGCAGGTTACATTGCAAACATACATCAATTTTCGGCCGGTTTTTTGTTCGATCTCTCTGATATCTTTCAGAACTAATTTGACGCGTTCATCAAAGGGACAGTAATCTTGGCTTGTAAGATTTTCATCATCTTTTACGATTTCTAATCCGCCCAACAGCGACCGTTTTGCTGCTTTTGCCCAGTCGTAGGCGGATAACCCCGTTTTTGGTTTGATGATGGTACCGACCATGATTTTATCTCCATAAATCTTTCGTATTCCGTCATCACCGATGGTCGGGCCCATGAATGAATTGGCATAAGAATCCGGAAAATCCACATCTTCCAATCGAACTCCGTAGACCGCTGAAGTCATCCCGGTATAATTGCCTTCAATCACCGAAAGCAGCATGGGGATGTTTCCCGGCTCAAAGCCTTCGACCGGATACGCGATAGCTGCCATTCCCGTCTTGAAATTCAATCCGATAACTTTTGCTTCTAATATTTTCATGTTTTGTTTGGTTTTTTCATCCATCTCTTCATCTTTAATGGTATGAAGATCCGGATCCCATGTTCCGGTGGATTCCTCCGCTGCAATATTGAGTGCGGCAACGAACAACGCGGTCTCTACATTGTATCCGCCCAATTTTGGACTTAAACTTAAATAAAGAACGATGTTTTTCTGCCGAATTTCCTCATAATTCACCGATCCCTCCAACACGTATGGCTTGAATTTGGTATACACCTTGTTATCGATTAATGATTTCGAGGGAGGTTCCATTTTAAACCATTCATAGAGGTTTGTGGTATGGATCGGCACTTCAATGTGTTCGGGAAAGAACACCCAGTTTTTAAAACTCATTTTTTTTCACTCCGTGTGATTCTAAAAAAGAATTGATTTAAACAATAAAAAGTTTATTACTCGCAATGATATCCTTGACTCACTCCGTTTATCGGAGTCTCTTCAATGATTTCAAATCCCTTTTGTAAACCGGGGTATTTTTCGGCGAACATGGTTTGCGCTTGCCCGCTCGGGAAGATACCCGCTTCTGTGATAAGGGCATTGATATAAAATCGGCTAACGGATTCGAAAGCGGGATTTAATATTTTTATCCCGGTAGGTTTGCAACCTCTTGCAGTTTCGCAGAATTCAGACCATATCTCTTCCCCTTTCCGCATATCGATATCCTCTTGATTCCCGAACAAGGTATCTTGTGAATATTTCAGCAACTGTGTCGCAACATAAAATGGAATACTGTTCTCTTTCGCAACCAATGCGAGCAAACGAGAACCTATTTTGTTCAAGACCGTGCCTTCACTCGTGATTGCATCGGCTCCGATAATGGCCATATCAATTCGTTTATGCTTACAGACCCATCGCATGGCCGAATCCACCACTTGGGTAACATCAATACCCGCTTTATGCAGATTCATTGCCGTAATTCTCCCTTGATAGAGCGGCCGTGTTTCTGTGCTGATCACTTCGAATTGCTTTCCTTGTTTATGGGCTTCAATCAAGATCGCTTCCACAACGCTGGAATGACAATGGGTTATGATTCTGAAATGTTCGACGCCCTTGGGAATTCTTCTTGCGCCGATTTTGGCAATTTGTTCGGTACAATCGTTTAATATTTTGATATATTCTGCTGATTTTTGTTTAATGGTTTCTACGAGATTTACTTTGCCGAATCCTTCCGAATCTATTAATGCTTTGGTTCTCGATATTATGTAAGCCAATCCGTTTTTCATGGCGGGCTCTGTAGACCGGGAATAATATAAAATTTTTTCTGCCTTCTTTATTTCTTCCCAAAGTTCGCTTGATGGCAGCCCCGAATTTCGTTGAGCGAATTCTGCCATCTGCCTTACGGCAAAGATTGCAATATTTGTCGCACCTTGAACGTGCAAAGATGTAATTTTTGCTGCTTGCTTTTTTAATTCTTCCATGATTTCTTCACTTGGATCAATTTATTTAACAGAAAATAAAAACTTAGCGGGGATGTTTTTGAAAGAGATATAATCGATTAAATAGAGCAAAGAAAAAAAGAATTGGCGTGAATATAATTCATTTAAAACTCGTTGGCTCGAATCCTCGGATTATTATTGATCGGCCAATCGCCATAGCGAGTCTTCGTAATCAAGAAAGCATCAAGGAAGGTAACTCCGCTATGCACAATCGCAAAATTGTAGTTATCGACTTTGATAGTCACATCGCTCGGTTTGGTCAGATTCACCATCATATTGTAGATCTCTTCTTGAAGGCCAAATACCGCCAAGACATCATAAAGTCCGCCGCACCATGATTGATTGAATCCGTTCGCTGCGTGACAATACATGTGGGTTAAGCCCCAAATGCCGGTGACACTGTAGCCGTAGTTTCGGGCGATGATAAATTTCCGCATTATTCCGTCGATGTATTCGTACGGGTCTTTTATGTTTTCGAAGTTATCGGTCCCTGAATAGATATAGGGAACATTTGCTTTTCCAAAGAAATAATCTCCCGCTCTGCAATAGCCATACACTGCATGATCGGAGTTCGGGCCGGTTTCGTAGGTCATGATTCCGATGAAATCGAATTGTTCATCTTCTTTAGCGGTTACGATGGAAATTTTGAAGAGATTTTGCTGTGCATCGTCTTTGTCCCAAAGATCATCGATGTGGACTCCGAATGTTGCACTTCCGACGTATGTTTTCTTTGCATCTACCATATTGGTTTTCCATTTTGCGGGTGTATAGTCTCCATGTAAAGCGGTTCCATTTTTCCATTCCCATTCCCACATTTTCAATTGTTTTACAATTGCTCCGAGTTCTTTTAATCCCACTTCATGAAGTTCATAGTTGTGGTAATCGGCGATGGTTTTATCATCTTGGCCCCACATTCTTTCGGTATCTATGATTAATCCTCTGTGTTTTTGTTGAAGCCCGGCCAATTCAATGAATCTCTTCATGAGCATCAAGGTTTTATTGAATCTCACAGCGGTATAATCGTTGATGTACACTTCGGCCTCGACAAGAGGCATATAATCTACGGCTAAGCCGTTATTGTAAAATAATCGAGTCTGATTTGCGATTAAGCCGTTTACCAAAAAGTGTTGATCCGAAATCGCTGCGATTTGTTCATAGGTCAAATTTGCAACCGCTTTATTGACATCTCTACCATATTGATTCCAGTCTCTGCCGTATCTATCCATATCGGCTTTATATTCTGCCCAATTTCCGTTATAGGCGGTGTAATTTCCTTTTACGTAATCTTCTTTTTTCGGTTCTGTTAAATTAAATAAGGCGGTTGTGTTTAAGATGAGCTGCTCCAAAATGGGCATTTCAAAACTGACATTTAACCCGGGTAATGCGTTGCTCCGAACCATGATATCAAGCATATCGGCGGGCATTTCGGTTCCATTTGCTAACGCAAAGTTCACTTCCAAATTGGATGCAACAACCGTCGGGTCATATTTTAACGTATACGTGTATTCGGGAGGATTGAAGTAAGCGACTGCGGGTATAACAACGGAGACTATTGCCACTAACAAGAGCGCATAGGCTTGTTTTGATTTAAATCGAGGGACAAATTTCCGCTGCTTATTTGTAGATTTCCTCGCAAGAACAATCCCGACAATCGAGAGAATCGATGCGTAAACCCAATAAGGTGAGAAATAGACAATTGGAATCGAAACTATCAAATGAAATCCAAAGTATAATGTGATATACAGTGTGGATTTCTTATTTAGGATTGAGACTAGTGCAATAATGAAAGCACCCAAGGAAAGACATGCTAAAGCCACCGGGATAACTGCCTCCATTGAAAAGAGGGCACCTACAGCAACCGGATAGATTATGTTTAACCAATATGCAGTAACGACAATTGGAATGAAAGTGGTTAACCAAAGAATGATGGTGATTACCGACATCAATTCGTTTTTCTTTTCGTGAAAGAGTCTCCCAATTTTTGATTGATCACGATTTTCCATGAAAATCGTTTAGTACTAGCTTATGAGTCAATAAGAACTTTCCCCTTCTTGCTTGATTAGAATAATAATGTAAAATTTTGTTTTTTGAAAATCTTTATTTTTTGGGAGAAATAATTCTTTATCATGAAGACCGTCAAAGTAGGAATTGTTGGTTCGGGTTTTATTGCGGATCATCATGTATACGCCTATAAACAATTACAAAACGTTGAGATCGTTGGTATTGCTTCGGTGTTAGTGAAAGAAGCGGATAAAATGAAAGAAAAATACGGACTTTCATGCCCGATATTTGAAGATTACAAAGATCTTTTAAAATTGCCTTTGGATGCTGTAAGTCTGTGTGTTCCAAATTTCCTTCACGAAAAAATTGGCGTTGAAGCATTAAACAGCGGAAAACATATTATGGTTGAGAAACCAATCGCCAGAAACGTGCAAGAAGGTAAAAAAATTTGTGAAGCGGCTAAGATAGCGGGAAAACAGATTTTCTATTGTGAAAATAATATTTATGCCCCTGCATTTGTTAAATTCAAGTCGTTGATAGATGAAGGCGCTTTGGGTAAAGTCTATATGGGAAGAGGGAAGGAACAACATTCGGGGCCGCACAGCAAATGGTTCTACAAAAAAGAACCGAGCGGAGGTGGTGCGCTAGTCGATCTCGGCATTCACGACATCGCATGTTTAGTGCATTTCCTTGGAAAGAACGTGAAAAAGGTGTTTTGCCAAACCGATATTGTCCAAAAAAACCGCGGTGAATTCGGCGAATGTGAAGTGGAAGATTCCGCAGTTGGAGTCTTGTATTTTGAAGATGGCGCTCAAATCATCATCGAAGAATCGTGGTGTGCCCCCGGCGGTTATGATATGAAATTTGAACTGTATGGAACGAACGGTCAAGCAATTGTAGATCCTTGTAGAAATGATACCATCGTATGTTACAGCGAAAAGGGCTACGGATATGCTGTGGAGAAAGCGGGTTCAACAAAAGGCTGGACCTTCCCCGTTCCGGGTGAAGCATTCATGTTCGGGTACCCGCAAGAGATGGCCCATTTCATTGATTGCATCGTAAATGATAAAAAGGCGCTGACCGATGGCGAATTTGGACTTCAAATTCTGAACATCGTAGAAACGATGTATAAATCGGCCCAAACAGGTAAGATTGAAGAAGTAAAACCGATTTGAATGAAAATGAGCGAAATCAAGAATTTAAGGCCTATTCTTTCCAAAAAAAAGGTTGAAGCACAATTTCAAAGGAATAATAAAAGAAAAAATCTTTTTTCTACTATTTTTTACTATTGAATGGATTCAAGAAATGCAATAAGCAGTCTTACCCCATATCCGGTGCAACCTGTTGGATGATATGCCCAAGCATGGGGTTTACTTGAGTACAGTGCCGCTACGGGCGCAATATCGATGTGAGCCCATGTCTCGGTTTTGGTGAATTTTGAAAGAAATGCTGCCCCGTATGAACTTCCGCCTTCTCTCGAAACAATATTTTTGATATCGGCGACATCTGATTTCAGATCCTCAAGATGTTCCTCGAGAAGCGGCATTTGCCAAAGCCTTTCATGCACCAACCTGCCCGCTTTCAATAATTTTTCTTTCATAACATCATTTTTACAGAAAAGAGCGGCAGCATAGTTACCCAACGCGACCACCGCAGATCCGGTCAATGTCGCTAAATCGATGATATAATCGGGCTTAAATGAATCCGCATAGGTGAGAGCATCTGCCAAAATCAGCCGTCCTTCTGCATCAGTGTTAAGAATTTCCACGGTTAACCCGGCAAGGCTTTTAACGATGTCACCGGGAAGCGAAGCTTTTCCATTGATAAGATTGGGCGTAAATGGTGTAATACTTATCAAGTTGAAATTTCTCTCGAATCCGCATTCAACCGCTGCAAAGAATGTCGAAATCACGGTTGCTGCTCCTAACATATCCGTTTTCATTTCAAATAAGCCATCCGAATCTTTAATCGAATAGCCCCCGGTATCGAATGTGATTCCTTTCCCTACCAGCGCGATAGTTTTCTTGCCTTGAAGAGGTTCTTTATCGAAGGTTTTAAGAATCACCAATCTTGGTTCGTTAGGCCCTTCAGAGCCTTTGGTAACGGAGAGGTAGGTGTTCCAGCCCATTTTTTCGATTTGCTTTCTATCATATATCTCAAGATACACCTTATTTTTGAACTTCTTGGCCAATTTCTCCGCTTCTTCAGCATAGTAGGTAGGCGTTCCGATGTTTCCGGGTAAATTGCCCCAATCTCTTACCATATTCACATATTTAGCGATATTCTTTGCTCCTTCAATGTATGGTGTGCCTTCATTCGGAATGCCGTAAATGTTAATTGTTTTAAGCTCTTTCTTTTCCGATTTCTTTGCTTTTTCTTCGGTTTTAAATTGATCGAACTCATAGGTTGACAGAAGGATTCCGTGAATAATTGCTTCGATAATAGCTTTTTTAATAAATGAATCTGAGTATCCTTGTGATTTGGCGCATTCTATTGGATCCAATGTAAAAAATGGGCTGAGATCGATTGCAATTTCTTGTGCTTTTACTTTTTTGGCCATTTTAATGGAATTCACCAATGCTCGCCTTATCCTTTCCAATGTGATTTCGGCGTTTTTACCCAATCCGACAAATATATATTTGTCAACGGTGAGATCCGGCTGAAAATAATAATCCGTTTCATCATTCTCACCTTTAAATTCTCTCTTCGCGATAACGTGGGTGATTTTATCCGAAATATTTGAAACGTTCGGAATTGTAATGAGCGGTTGACGATCTTCGAGGCCAAATAAAACGAGTGTATCCTCACCCAATTTTTTCGGAAATTCAGTAAAAGAATTAAGTTCCGGTTGAGCCATACGCGAAATAATGAAATCCATAATAAAAAATGTTTGCTAAGAAAAGATTATTAGACAAGATGTTTGTTATCTCGATATTCATTGAATTTTTTCACCGCTGATCACCAAAATACAACCGATAATCATAATTCCCGGATTAAAGATTGCGGCAAACCAACCGCCTAAGCGACTTGCAATTTCCGAACCAACAATTAATGCAAAATACATCAACGACAATCCAATCCCGATAAAATATCCCTTCTTTTTAATGGAGCCGGTGGAGGAATATCCGATTTTGAGATAAATATAAATTGTTCCGAAGACCGCAACCAGAGCGGCAATTCCGAACAATCCGATTCCGGGATATGATAGGTATGAATAAAATTCATTGATTTGACCGTCGTATGTAATCAATGCGATCAACCAAGGAATAAACAAGAGAATGAAAGAGACCAAGGAAATTTTTGAAAAATACTTTTTCGGCCAATTTAAGATATAAATTTCGATAGGAGGCAAAAGGAAATAAAATCCGATTGCAAAGCATAACATCATGATGTATTCATAGCCCGATCCGCCCAATTTCATAACTTTGATGAGAATATCTTGTTGTCCGCTATGTTTCATATATAACTGATACAAGTATAAAATTTGAGCAACTAAAGCGGACAAAGAGAACAATCCAAGGCCTAAAAACATCTCTTTTTGCGATTTGGCTTCACTCTTTTTTGCATTCCACAATATCACGATTGTAAATATCAATAAAAGTCCGCATACAATATTTTGGCCCACAAACCAATAAAATCGTGAAATATCGCTAAATTCCAACGCCATATTACCTATTTTGTCCAAAAAACATAAAAAGCTAGCGATTTTTGAAGGGTTACTGCATTTCTTCTAACGACTTTCTCAGAATTTTTGCTTGTTCTGCATACATCCGGAATTTCTGAAATTCTTTCAATTGTTTACATGCATCGGATAAAATCTCATACATCTGTATTTTCTTTCGTATTGTGGGTGCATTCTTCTTCGTTAATAGTTGTTCGGCTGCAGAGAGGTATTGCACAGTTTTTTCCGGACGATTTCTTGTATATAGATAGAGATATCCCAAACGGATGAGGATCTCGCTTAATTTATCCGAATCGACTTTGCCTTTCATTTTCACACCTTGAAGTAAAACACTTATTTCTCTTTCGCTTTTCTTTCGAGTTTCATAGTATTTTGCCTTTTCTAACACATAATCAAGGAAAATTTCATGATTTTTTTCAGCAATAGGTTTTGCTTTTGAAAATAATTTGTAAGCTTCTGAATAATTCTGTAGAACGGTGTAGTTTTTTGCCATATAAATAAGCGATAAGGCCTCGTATTTCGATAATTCCGGATTTTTTTCGGTTTTCATGAATGAATACACGATATAATATTGCTGATGGGCCGCTTCATGGTTTTTCATCGCTTGATAGATATTTCCGAGCTCTAATTGTATCCGGAAGATAACATCCAAATCGACTCCGCCTTTTTTTGCTTGGTCTAAAGCATTATTCAAATATTTTGCTGCTTGTTCTAAATTCCCCGATCTCTTTGCAACCGCAGCTAACTTTCGTAAAATCGTTACCGTGCCTTTTGAATGGTTCTTTTTTGTAAGTATCATAAGCGCTTTTGCATATGTTTTCAACGCATCAGGAATGGCTTTGTTCGACAGCATGATATCCGCTTGTCGAAACAGATTCAAAGAGATCAATTCATCAAAGGAGGTTGGAGCTGCATTGAATATACTCAAATCCCTTTGAACGAGCTTTTCTTTATTTTCACTATTTGCTTCAATTGCCAATTGCGGTTTGAAGAGTGCAATCATTGGGATTTCTTTCATAAGAAACTCTTGACGATTGACCGGCAGCAAATCTTTTTCGAAGATATAATTTCCATATATCTCCTCGATTCTGTGAATGATATTCCTTGCATAATATATCCAATTCGAGAGGATGGGACTCATTTGAAGATTATCTTCGTATAATTTATACAAAAGATATACGGAATAGGACTCCAAGCCGACCCGGATCCAGATATTTTTGAATGTAAAATCCCCCCAGTATGAAAAAAAGCCGTGTTCGATGATCATATTTTCATGGTCATTTGAGCTATAAAAGAGGGCACGGATTTCTTTGTCTTTTGGGATTCCGTTTTTTAATTCAAGGGGAAGACCTTCAATCGGTTTGAATCCGATTTTTGGGGCTAATTCCTCGATTTCTTCACTCCATATTC
The DNA here is from genome assembly GCA_964623665.1 of uncultured archaeon. Taxonomy (GTDB): domain Archaea; phylum Asgardarchaeota; class Lokiarchaeia; order Sigyniarchaeales; family Promethearchaeaceae; genus CAZUTM01. The sequence goes on along the minus strand of CAZUTM010000003.1, from coordinate 60,565 downwards.
CATCTATTTTAAAGAAATCTTTCTTATTTTCGAACAATTTCTCCCTTATTTTACTCAAATAAGGTCGATAATACATCGTGGGGTCGTATTCAGCGGGCAAGTATTGTTTTACAATGGCTTTCAACTTATCTAGGTCTTGTTTTTCGATTTCATGATTAAGTGCAAATTCTTCAGAGATGAGTTCCGGAAAGCGCGAAGCAAAATAATTCAAGAAGGTTCGGTTATTCTGATTAAATTCTTTTAATCGAATCATAAAAGAAATGGTCATTTCAACAAATGGCACTTTAGGATTTTCAATGTCTGGTATGAAAAAGGGCACCCGGAGCGACGCCGCTATGATATTATCACCTGGAATATCGAAAATGATTCGGTCGTTTACACGCACGCTTGAAGTGTATTTTTGATTTTCAAAGATTTCGCTAATCAATTGTTTATCGAGGTCTGAAAAGAGTTTCATTTAGGGCTCCCCGTATTCAAAATAGAAAATCGAATAAAAAAACTTTTGTTTCTGTGCTATACAATTGATTTTTATTGGATTTGCGCATTTCTTCTGCATGAAGAAGCAATTAACGGTAATAACGGATGAATTTTCCAACGAGTTTGATGATGTTATTGAGTGGGTGGCTAAAAAAAATATAAAATGGGTTGAATTAAGAAACGTTTGGCTTGCGAATGTGGCAGAAATGACCAATCAGTTTGCTTCGGATGCGAAAGATATTTTAGATGAAGCGGGTTTGAAGGTGTCGGCGTTGGCAAGTCCATTTTTCAAATGTCCGCCTCCACGCTACGATAATCCAAAAAAATTGAGCTATTCCGAAAATTTCAATTATAATCTTTCAAAATTTTCCCGTTTGCTTGATCTTGCCGACCATTTTGAAACGAACCATATCCGCATTTTCGGATTCCAAATACCTGACGAAATAATGAAACCGTTTAATGATTGGGATACTTGGGATGTATTTAATTCATGGGTAAATGCAGTGAAGGAACTATCAGAAAAAGCCAAACAACGCGGGAAATATTTAATCGCCGAAACTGAATGCGGCTTGATTTTTGATACTCCATCTGCAATAAAGATTTTCAATGCGGTGAATCACCCGAATTTTTCAATTCTATATGATTACGCAAACGTCACAAGAACGATAGGCCCATCTGCAATTCTAAATGAAGAATTGGTAAAAGAACTTTCTAAAATTACGTGGTACAACCATGTAAAAGATACGAAATTTTCCGATCAAGGACATTACCAGTGTGTATTGGGAACGGGAGATTTGAATTGGCAAGATTTCATCCGCTGGATGGTTAAACATTCGCCCTATGAGGATTTGTTCTGGAGTGTAGAAACCCATGCCGGAAAAGGAGATGAATGGAATAAATCGGTAAAAACCACGGAAAAACTTATCGAACTCCTTGAGAATACTTAGATTAACATCTTTTTTTCACGTAATGGCTTTTTTCATCTTATATTTTTATTTAACGGGAATCGTGTTTTTGAGGAGTACGAGCGATTCGCGGCCTTAAAAATACACATGCAAAAAAAAGCCCGAAAAAAAGATTCGGTAGGCAGAATATTTCATGTCCCGAATAGAACGTGGATATTCTTTGGGAATGCCCCGCTGTCCCTTATTTTTTTTTTAAATGTACACCCACGTCGTTGCCAGATCTTTGGCACCCAAAAAGAATTTAATATTAAAAACCATAAAAATTATAATGAGTTCTATTCAAAAATTCACCGAAGATCTAAAACGATATGTCGCAAAGGCCCAAGCCATTGAAAAGGATGACCCGCATAAATCCATTCCTCATTATTTAAAAATCGCGGAGTTCATTATGGCGTATATAAAGCAACCAAATCTGAGTGAATCTTTTAAGTTCACGATGAAAAAGCAAGTGAACAATATCATTAAAAAGGTTGAGGAGATCAATGCAACCCCTCATTTGTCTCCAAATTTGCGTGCAGAAATCGAAGAAAAAAAAGCGAAAGGTGAGTTTATCGAAAAAGAAATCGATGAATCCGATCTTTTCAAATTACCCGATGTTCCGATTGATGAAGAAACCCAAACTTCAAATGCACAATCCACAAACACATCCATCCCGAATATTCCATCCTCTTCTTTAGATACACAACCGAACCCCGCGCCAAGTAAATCAATCGCGCCGGATATTAATGATATGGATGCCCTCTCTGCGAAGCTTGATTTTCTTAAGGAGATTACACCTTTGCCTTTTTCTGAACCGATAACACCTTTCAATAAAGATGAGGTATCAAAAAGGCTAAAAGATGATACCGGACCTATAAAAATCGATGATAGCAATAGTGTCAAAGCGATCTCCAACTCTGAATTAAAAATTCCGGATCCAACGTCACCATCCTCACCGAATTTGACCGGAATTAATATTGGGCCAAATATCGGATTCGCAAAAGACAAGATCTCATCATCATTAAACAAAGGGACAAAACAAGATCCATTATCTTCCGTCCAAGGCCTCAATCAGCCCTCTAATCCAAATGAAAAAATTTGTTTCGCTTGCGGAAACCCTCTCAAGAAGAATGAAGAGATTTGCAGTGTATGTGGTGCAAACAATCCAAATTAAACGAGATTTCGGTATATTTAAATTTTTCAAAGGAACTCGAAATCATTTTTTTTTTTAGAAAGCTTTTATTTTGTTTTAAAGTACGGTATAATCATGAAAGGTTCCACAAAGCGGGTTTTGCTTGTATTTGTTGTCATTTCAATACTTGCATTTCCGTCATTTATTCGGGCTGCGCCGGGAGATCCATGGCCTAATACGTGGATCGATTCGGAGGGTAATACCTTTTATGTTCGAAGGTTATTATATTTGCCCTTCACCATCGCAGCGACCGATAGTCCAATAAAAATTGATCTTAGTTTTGAGGATCAGCACTGTCGACCTTCAACAATTCGGATTGTTGCCAATAACGGGAGTGCATTGAATGAACTTCCATATATAATCAATTCAATGACGTTATATGGCAGTGGATGCGTAAGCGATGTTACTTTGACCTTTGTCGCATTGAACACCACAAATTCTCATTTTGTGTATTATTCCGACAATAATTCCATTCCATTCCCGAATTATTCGGGAAAATATCGAACGGTTTCGGGTAATCGAATAAATAATTTTTATGATTCGGGTAGCGGGTCATTAGTTTCAAATCTGACGGTTCGAATGCCGAAAAACCAGAACGGCACCGCGGAGATTCTAATTCCTGCCCCTTCTGCAGGTAACTTTACTTCAATTGAACAAGCATCATTCAATCTAACCGCTCTCACCACATTTTTAAACTCCGATATCTATCCTTCAATTAATCTGTCCGGTGCTTATCCGGGAATGGGACCAAACAGTATTCGACTCTATCGGGGCGACACGTTTCCGAGTGGGCAAAATGTCAGTGAACCATACCTTCTCGTAGGTAACTCTTATGGGTTTTCTATCTATCGATATAAGAACGCTTCGAAAACATTTGTATTTCAAACCGGTGAAAATATTCCTCAAGTGCCTCCTAATAATTGGACCATTGCGGGAATGCATATTTCGGATGCTCATCAATTAAGCGGATCACGGTTAATCACATTCGGGCTGAGTAATGGAACCATTATGTTTTATACATACGATGGATCCTCTTTAACTTATAATAGCCGCACTACGCTTTACAACGATACATCAAATCTTGCGGATCCATTAAATCCGGGAACGTGGTCGAAACCTTTCGGCATCGCTTCATCAAGAATCAACACTGAAAATATATTTCAAGAGTTATTTATTATGGGTCAAGGCCCTCAACCAGAAGAAAAATTAGCCTACGAAATTCTTAACATTAATTCAAGTGGGCTCCTTAATCGCTTCAATTACACCACACAAGGAATACGTAGGTCGATAGGATTCGCTCAAAATCAAACCTTCAACAACTGGTCTGCCTTAGCCTATTCACAAAAAAATTACGCTTGGAACCAATTCGAAAATTTCTTTGAATCAAATACTCATAATGAAACAATCTACTGTTATATCGCTAATAATCGAATAACAATCAGTATGCCTAGCTTTAGTGCCGCATGGAGTGAATCGGATAGTTCCTACAAAGTGAGTAATGATCCGTTTCGATTAAGAGACCAATTTTCAATGGTTGAAGTCCCGTTGGTTCAAGGTATTGCGCCCGGGATAGCGTATAGTAAAAAGTTGGATGGAGATACTTCAACCTATAAAATTGTGGCTGCGGGAGTTAATGGTTCGAGTGGTAATGGTGGGTTGGTTGTACGTTCTTTTAGATTAAATAATACTCACACTCAAGCATCAGAGTTTTATCTCCTTCAGCAAAGAGACGAAATTTACGATAGGTCTATATCCGATTTCCGCGCATTCATGCCGATTGTTGGAAATTTTGACGATATAAATAATACATACGATGATGTCTTTATCGTTGATAATTTGGGATATTATCACTATGTAATCTTCAATCCAACAACCCAAAGCCTAGAAAAAGTGCGCTCATCATCGTTGTTTGGTCAATATCGAGATTTATATGGTGCCGGGCAAAGTATCTTACCATATGATCTGAATGGGGATGGGATTGCCGAGATTATCTTGGCGGATTCGAATGGACAACTTCATATAATACGTCCTTATGACCCAGAAAATGTGTCCTTCTATTCTCGATTTGGTGCGGGGGTTAATGATTATTATAATCAAACCACTATCATAGGGCAATTAAACTATTACAATCGCGAGCATTATCTCTCCGGATTCCAGCAAAACATATCAAATTTCATCGGAAACAATACTATGATCTTTGGAGGAAAGACATATTCAAGATATTCTCTAAGATTTAACTCCTCTACCGAATCTGATATTTTACTCCATTCCTTGAATATCACGTATTCCACGAATGATTATTTACATCTCGATGTCAATCGTGATCTTTTAGGACTCCCGGAAGACCGTGAACCCACTTATGCCGATTTGAATGGTGATGGTCTTGTTGATTTCTTTACACGCAAGGGCATTTTCTATTGGGTTGAAACCGAAGGGATCTTCTATAATCGTGGAATGAACCATCTAAGTCATCCAACCTCTAATGTGTTCTGGAATGGCTCTTGGGTTACTTTAACCGTTCGACAACCCTACCCATCAGGATTTAATTATTCTGCTTTTATGCAAAGCCAAGACGCAGATAATGATGGGTTAAACAACAGCGTTGAAATGGTGTTATATGGTACAGACCCTTTTAAGAATGATACCGATAATGATGGTTTAAAGGATGGCGACGAAGTTTTAACCTATAATACTTTACCGCTTAACCAGGACACAGATGATGATTTCTTAACCGATGGAGAAGAGGTCCATATCTATGGAACGAATCCTTTGAATAATAACACGAATAACGACTGGCGGGTGGTCAATAATATCCTCTTTGGGTTAAAAGATGGTCAGAAAGTCGCCCGAGGATTAAATCCGTTAGTCAATGACACAGATGGCGATGGGATTGATGATATGGATGAATTAGGAATTTATTCCATTACCTCCCCTTTGGCATTAAAACATTATTCTAACACCAAAAAATCTCTAATTTTCTACACATGGGATATGTTCTATTTCAATGTACTTGGTTATACCGAATCAACGATCGGTGGATTAATTCAGGAAGGATTGGATGGAAGAAAGAATGATACCGACTCAGATGGACTCAGTGATCGTGAGGAAATCTTTGGTGCAAATAAATCCGGAAGATTGTATACCAGTAATCCGGTTAGTAATGATACAGATGGCGATGGTCTATCGGATGGAATAGAAATATACGGTTGGAACGCGACTTCTGGGCAACGAGCAGCGGGGTTATGGATAACACATCTTTCGTATGAATATTATAAAGCGGATCCAACGAACGTCAGCCGATTTGTGGTATTGGATCCGGACAATTGGGACACCGACAACGATAAACTCGGGGATTTCAATGAACTCTCTTGGGGGGCAGACCCAACCAATCCCGACACCGCTCGCGACGGATTACTCGATGGGGATAAGGTCAATGGATTAATCTTCAATGGAATTATTTGCAAACTCAATCCTGTCTTGTGGGACAACGATGGAGATGGATTAGGTGATGCTGAGGAGTATTATGGAAGATTTATAAAATCAGATGGGAGCAACGGAACATTCTTCACTTATTGGGGTCATCGGGGCGGTATATTACAAACCAATCCATTAATGAAAGATTCAGATGGAGATGGTTGGGATGATTTATACGAAATCAACGTTAAAAGGACAAATCCATTAAAAAAGGATACATCCGGTGATGGAATTATTGATTCTGAATCTCCATTTCCTTTACTTCCCATCTTTGTAGCGTATTTCTTCCAATACACTTCCTTTATTGCGGTCGGGGCATCATTGGTTTCTATCGTTCTGAATCAACGCTCATTGAAGGTTTTAAAGAAACGGATTATTCAAGATAAAGATAGAAAGCAAGCACTTAACCGTATGGAAAATGAGAGATTAAGCGCTAAAAACTTCGACTTAAAGATTACCATGATCCCAACCGAAAATCCTGATCTCTTTAAAGTTAAATTAACAATCAAAATCTTGGAAGAATCCTTCTTTGCAAAAGCGGCGAAAATTTACTACAGTGCTTTGGATATCACCAACCAAGAACTTGAATGTACGTTCGTAGGAAACGAGACATTCAATGTCACCCTCAATGATTTACCCGTTGACACCCAAGTCTTGTTCTACTTAAGCGTTTTAAATAAAGGTGGAATTTGGGTCAACGACGATAATGATGGTAAACTCTATCGCTTCACAACAACAAAAGGCGGCAAGCTTGACACACGAGATGAGGAAGATTGGGATATTAAAAGAGGTGTTAAATGTCAAGTCTGCGGGTATCTTTGTCTCAAAGAATGGGATGAATGTCCGAACTGCAATTCGCCACTACAAAGTGTGCTTCAAGAAGTTCTTATGGATGAGCAACAAAAGAAAGAAGAACAACGGAAGAAGGAGCAAGATTTGGACGCGATTGCATGGGAAGACGCACAAGTCACCGATGATGTATGGCGCGGGCTTCCAACATGTCCGCAATGCGGTTCTTCAGTTCAACCGGATTGGGCATCGTGTCCAATTTGTTCCTACAAGCTTGAAGGTGTTAAATTAGAGAAAAAAGCTCTGTTCGCGGATGAAGAGGTCGACATGGATTATGTAGAAGGTGCGGAAGAAATATCGGAAGAAAAATACGTTTCGGATCTCCCCGAAGAAGAACAGCCAAAATCTGCAAAACAAATCAAAGAAGAAATGGAAAAGAAGAAAAAGCAAGAAATCGAAAAAGAATGGGGTAAGACCGACGATAATGTTGATGTACTTTAGATGCTGATTCAAAAAAAAAATTTTTCTCTTTTTTTTTCTCAATCTTTCAAAGAAAAATACTGAAAATTCCTAACGCGAATCCAACTACAATCGAATTCAATATGTTGTCGTCAATTTTTGAATTTGAAACATCGACCAAGAAGAAAAGTACTCCGGAAACGAAGCATAAGAGAATAATTTTAATTGGAGAATACTCGGGTTGAAAAAGCAATAAGGAAAGAAATGTCAGCGAACAAGACGCCAAGATCCCCGCAATATATCCCACAATCGTTTTTGGACTTCTTTTAGGCCAATTTTTCTTTCCCCATGCTTTTCCGAATACCGAAGCACAACCATCTCCAACCGTTGAAATGAGTGCCGTGGAAACGAATACGCCAAAATCAAAAAATAAAATAGGAATCATAGCCAGGATCATGGCAGCAGACTTGATAAATTCTACCAATTCCCGAGGCTTCATCGTTTCTGTCAAAGTATTAAAAATTTTCGTGGGTAACAATTCGTAATATTTGGTCGTTCCGAAAAGCCATGAAAATCTAAGAAGATCCAGCATCGCAAACGCAAAAATACCGGCATAACCAACAGTTATGATTAAATAAAAAGACATGGATACATCTTTAATCAATATTCCAAAATAATAGAGCCCTATAATCAGCAACGCAGGTATTAAATGAAGAACTTTTCGTTTCAGATCAACGAAGAAATCGTAAGCGTGGCCCTCGTTTCCTTGAGATGCCAATTTCATTTCCAAGCTCTCCGGTTTGCGCGTTTCTCGCAACTCCGGCTTTTTCTTCAACAAAATAAATTGATAAAAAAGAATGCAGAAAATAGCAAAAGGAGTGAAGATAGCGATCCAAAAGAAAGAATGAAAGGAATAATCATCGATCGCGCCATCCGCTTTTAAAATTAAGAAAGGATAGGCGATCGCGGCAAAAATCCAAAGAATGAACGTTGAGATACTCGTTGAAAACGAATGCTCTTTGAATCTTTTATGAAGTTTTATTGCGATAGATAGTTGAACGAAACCGTTTAAGATATAGAAGATTGACACAAGTATCGGGTATAGATTCAGCACATCATCAATAAGATTTCGTTGCTTTTATTCTATTCACGAGCATTCACAATGTGTTGGTGTTTAAATGAAAAGAAATCGCATAAAAAAATCTATATGTAGAAGGACTCGGAATCCTTATCATCCTTTGGCTTTTTATTCTCGTCCATCGGTAAACCGAGCATTTGACCGAATAAGCTCGAAATATCGTTTAATTTTATTTTTACCTTGATCTTCTTGTTCTTTTCATCCGAATCGTCTATCTCAATTCCTTCTATACCTTCTTCTTGATCGTCCATATCATCATCGGGTTGGCTTTCGATAATCGGTTCTTCAATAGATCCGGTTTCGGTATATCGTTGATATAACAGATGGATTTCGCTTTCATCGGGATTCTTACCGAGGATTCCGCTAATTTCTTTAATTATTTCTTCCTCAATGTCCAAAATTTCCATGGCGCTTATCTCTTCATCGCTCTTTTTGGATTCCAAAGATTTCACTGCTTTTTCAAACTCAAGCGGGCTTATTCTTCGTTTATAATAGATCTGAGAAAAGGAATCAACATTTTCCCGATTTATGAGGGTTATCCAAACCCTTTTTCTATTTTTTTCGCTCATGATCACTCTATTAATCGAGTTCGGACTTAAAAAATTGAGCGTTTTAATCATCTTATGTTTGAATGGTTTCACAAACAAAAGTGAAGCTCTTTTTGAAATCAATTTTTTTCGTATTTTGGTTCCTTATACTTGAGATCTACAAGCATTCCATAGCATAGCGCGACCACCAAATTAATCAAGATTTGATGGGCGGAATATACGATTGTATTTGTTCTCTGGGTAAATTCCGGAATCATCCGTTCAACCACGGCTCGGGTGGATTTCGTTTCCTCAAAGGTTTTTTTCACCGTTTCGCGGAAGAACTTCATAAATTCGAGATGGGTTTTCCAATATTTCCGTACGTCATCGATTCCTTGGATTGCTCCAAAATGACAAAACCCTATGTTGGGCGGATCTCTTCTAATGAGTTCGTTTAATCCTGCCATGTATAATTCATGATTATAATTCGGGGGCATGGATGTGGGAAGTGAAGTGATTTTTTCCGAATGGAAAAGGGTTCCGCCGGCTTCACCGCAAAATATGAATGCGAGTTTTCCGTGTTCGTAGATTGCGATTGCAACATGATCCGGGCTGTGGCCAGGTGTAGAAATCAATTCGATTTCGACGTTGTCGATTTCCAAGGGAATTTTTTTATTCGGTTCTATAATACTAAAAGCGGAATCTTCGACGTAATCCATGGTGCCGACCCATTCATTGAATGTAGTTTTTGCTCCTTCGAGATGGGATTGTGCATTTTGCAATTTATTTTTTGTGAGTTCCGTTGTGAAAATTTTAAAATTCGGATTATAATCTTGCATCTTTTTATGGAGTTTAGCGCATCCGCCTGCGTGATCAAAATGATAATGGGTCGGAAATATTCCGATAAGTCCCGAAGGTTCAGATCCTCGCTTTTTCATAGCTCTTAAGACTTGACGAACATTATCGCTTGTTCCGATATCCAAAAGATACGATTTCTTTCCATTCGAGACCAAAAAGCCCGTGGCGATGTGTCTCTGGCTGAATTGCCTTAAATCTATAAGCGAAACAAATTCTGTTATGTTTTTTTCTTCATAAACAATTGGCATATCGAAACCGCCTCAATTATATTGATATAAAAAAGAAAATCGAAAATTAATAGATAGAACTTATAATTCTAATTTAATACAAGAGATTTCCATGCTTTAAGAATTTCTGAAGCAGTTCCTGCTGATTTCGGAATGAATCCGCTGGCATTATTATCCCGTCCGCCGCCTTTTGCATTGAACTTTTCCAATAATTGTTTCATTATTGTTCCTAAATCCAGAGGTTGTTTCTCCGCTGTTGCATCGCCCCGAATCGATGTTAGATTGTATCCTTTTTCAGAACCGGACAAGATAAATACTGCCGCTGATTTATCCATTGTATTCAATTTTTTAGCCAAATTATTGATGAGCTTGGTGTCCACATTCTCATAGTTTGCAAAGATGATATTCCATCCTTTGATCTTTTCTGCGTTTTTAAGCAGTTTATTAACATTCTCATCTCCTACGACTTCGATAGCTTGTTTTAATTGTGTTTTGGCGCTTTCGTATTCTTCGAGGTATTTCTCCACCTTCGTTACGACCGATTTTTCGTCGCAGCTCAACATCTTGCTCAGTCTGGAAATCACGGTGTCTAAATCTTTCTCTTCTTCTTTGGATGTGAGATTCAGATATTTATCTTCCGCTTTGCCCTTTTCTAAGGCTTTTCTCAGCTGTTTCCATGCTTCTATTAATTCAAGCACTCTGTTATACACATATTGGGGTTTTACATTGAGTAATTTCGATAATTCTTGAACCATCTGTTGGTTTTCTTGAGCGATTTGGGCCGTTGAACCGCCGGCGACAAACGTGATACGAATGATTCCATCTTGGATTTTTCTGCTTTTCACGATTTTAATAGTGCCAACTTCTGCCGTATTATTTGCGTGTGTTCCTCCGCATGCTTCAATATCGAGGTCGCCAATCGGGACAATACGAATTTCTTTTCCGGGAACCGCTCCACCTTGATACAAGCGCATTCCGTATAACTTTTCCGCTTGAGCTCTGTTCATGAATTTATGTTCTATTTTAATCCCTTTTTTTACAATTTTATTGGCTTCGGTTTCAATGAGTTTGATTTGTTCTTCGGTGAGCGGTGCGTAGTGTGTAATATCCAAGTGTGCCTTCTTGTATGTTTTCTTGGCACCCGCTTGATTAACATGATCGCCCAATACCATTCGTGCTGCTGCGTTAATGATATGAGTAGCGGTATGGTGCTGTGTTAATTGAACGCGCCATTCTTTGTCCACTGTTAAAGTAACGGTATCTCCCACTTTAAACTTCGGTTTTTCCACCATAATATGAACGATCTGTTGACCGTGTTTTAATACATCCACAAATTTTTGGTTCTGGATGGTTCCAATATCGTGGAGTTGTCCACCCGATGTTGGATATGCCGCAGATTGATCCAAAATTATCGCCCACACCTTTTGTTTCTTGTCCTTGCCGGGCTCGCCTTCTTCTTCCTCCTCATCCGATTCCATTGTATATTCAATTTCTTTTATCAGCAAGACCTTAGCTTCATTTTTTATATCCAAGTAGTTTTCAAAGTACAGCGATTTGGTCGGGGGGAGTGTTTCCGTATTAATATCCAAAAACTTGTGGGTGGCATGGATTTGCTCCGTTTTTTCATGTCTATCGAGCACTTGTTGATAGAAATTATCTGGAATAACCACCTTTTTACCTCGGGCCTCCGCTTCCTTCTTCACAATTTCGGGGTTTATACCATTCGAATCATATAATTGGATCAATAGATCAACAGTAATATTTTGATTAGTTTTGATGATTTTTTCGATGATTTTCTCCGCATTCTTTTTCGTCTCGTAAAATTTCTCGCGTTCAACGTTGAGAATTTCACGGACTTCTTTAAGATGGTCTGAGACTTCGGGGAATAACGGTTTCAATTCTTCTGCATGCCATTCGCAGACATCTGCGATATCAATATTCCAATTATATTTCTCGATGAAGCCCATTGCACGACGAAATATCACCCGGAGGTTGTATCCGCCACCGACATTGGAGGGAAGTTTTCCATCCGAAATTGCAAATAAAAGGGCTCGAGAATGTTCAGCGATAGAATAGATGCCCGCCATCGGAAGTATTTTCTGCTTCAAAATCTCAACTTCCACACCTATTTCCTTTGCAACGCGGGCCCATGCTTCTTCCATATTATCTACTTCATCGATGTTCAAGAATGCGGAATATTGTGAAAATTTCTTATACAAATCGAAATCGGGTTCCACTTTTAATTTTTCTCGTAATCTGGACAGCACCAAGGGAAAGATTGCTTCGTACATGTTCGGTTTTCCTTGAGAAAACCAAGCAATTCGCTCTTGCCCGGCACCCATATCCAAAACTTTCAATTTCAAATCCACGTTTCCATTCGGAGTTTGTTCAAACATCGTATAGACTTGATTGAATAGTTCCACCCCTCGACTGAAGAATTCCAAACACGGACCGAAATTGCCCCCGCCAGCCCACGCATCCTCATGGATTTTAAATTCCTTTTTATCTAATCCCACGCCGACGGTCAAGAAATCATACATATCTTGGAATAATTGTTCTTGGTCCCATTCTTTTTCATCCACAAATACGTGTTGTCCTATCATGACGAACCCGGTGCAGTGCGAACCCGTAATTCCAACGTTTTCAACATCTCCAAATCTCAAGCAAAATTGAGGAATCAAGAGCTTTTTCGCGGGAGGCTCAATCTCGCCCGACACCACATAAGGCTGAAACGCCGCAATTGATGCGATCGTGAATTCCATTGTAGGATTCCATCTTGCTACCACAGGATACCGTTTAATCGGCTTATATCCTCTCGGTTCTAAAATTTCCACGATCTTTTCCCAGACCCCCACATAAGTTAAAGGCTTTTTGATGGGATTATTTTGAACTACTTGAAACCCCTGATTGCATGTAGGGTCGCCGCAACGTTCATCCTTCGGGTCCACCGACCAGAAAAACGTTCCGCATTTTTTGCATTGTTTACGTGAAAAGCCATTTGCACGCAATCGTTTGACCGGATAATATCCATCTGGATTCTCCGATGCTACTTTTTTGAATTGCTTCTTCTGTTCCTTGTCGCTTAACATTGCATTCACTCTGCGTTCTTCTTGATAAATTTCAATATTTTCAGAAGAGCAAGATAAAACAAAAATTTTTTGCAAAAATTCAAATTTCACAAGATTCAACTACAAAAGCATGTCAGTGCCGTTGAGCGAATTGGGGAAATCATTAAAATGTCCCAAATGTCCGAAAGAATGGGGTGAAATCACCGACCTTAAAGTCACAGATAAAAATGTCGAGATGCAATTTAAATGCAAAAAGTGCGGTGTCTCGTTTTCCCGCATCTATTCGATTAACCAATTCATCAGAATGGCTGAAGCGGGATTAATCGAGCCAAAAAGTTGGATTACCGATTTTCAGCGAAAATTTTTGATTAAGAAAGGGCAATTTGTGAAAATTCCCGATGGAATTGATGGAATCTTAATACTCAAAGATGAAGATTTGCCGCTCATTCAACAAGTCGGAGAAAAATTAATGTGTTCTGAAAGAAACTGCAACAGATTCTACAAATTCACGTTTGAGAAGTTTAAAAAAACCGATGTGGTCCTTTCGGCGTATTGCCCATGCAAGGGAAAAACCAAAAAGATGGAACTCGATATCAGAGCCTTTTTGATTTTGGGAAAAGCCCAGATCTTTGATTATGATTTGGTGACTCAAGTCAGAGAAGAATTAGCGATCGAAAAAGAAGGGTTCAATGTTGACCAGATGTATGGACTTGAACAGAGTATTTTGGCTCCTTGGGTGCAGGAAGCCTTGGGAATGACGGGTGAGGTTCAGAGAACACGATGTTACATTTGTGGTGCTGATGTCTCACCGGGTGCGGATAAATGTTCCAAATGCGGTTCCGATCTTTAGAATTTGCATCGATATTATCATTTATTTCGTATGTAACTCTATTCGTGCGCTATTTAGAACTGATTGGATAAATCATTTTATTGTTTTTTTCCTAGCTCATTCAGATCAGCGCCACAATTTAACTAAGGTGGAAATTTTTTTTTAAAAAAAAAGCGCTTTTTTCTATAATCGAAAGCTTTTTTATTGCCTTCTGGCTTATTCACGCATGAAATTGCATCCGATTTGCTCCGGTTGCTTGATCGACCAAGTCTATAAAGCCTATCGATTGTTATCCCCAGATTCCGATGTGGACGAGATAATAGAAACTCAAAGGAAAGTGATGCAATTGATTTTAAATAATCGGAACAACACAGCACCGTACTACGGAAAAATCGTGTATGAATCAATCGCGAACGCTTTAAATTGCGATGATCCATATGCGGCAATAAAGAAAGAGTACAATAACATCGCGCTTTCTTATGAATCGGAATGCATAAGAATTATAGAATCCGCGGAAAATCCGCTTTACGCCGCCCTATTATTTTCTGTAATGGGTAATTCGATCGATTTCGGCACACATCACACAATAGATCTCAAATCAGAAATCAATAATCTTAAGAATAATGGCTTGGATGATGCAGTTGTCCAAGAATTATTGGCAAAGATTAAAACATCTTCTCAAATTTTAATAGTGGGAGACAACTGCGGAGAAATTGTATTCGATAAAATACTCATTTCTCAATTAAAAAAGACATATCCAAATAAACATTATTATTATTCCGTGCGCGGAGGTCCTATTCTGAATGACGCTACAATAGAGGATGCCAAATATGTAGGATTAGATACAATATGTAATATCGTAAAAACTTCTCAAGCACCTGGGGTCATCTTTGAAGAAAGTTCAATTATGTTTAAAAGAATCATGAAAGATGCCGATCTTATCATTTCCAAAGGACAAGGGAACTTTGAATCGCTGGTCGATTTCAAACTTCTTAATCCCACTCAATCCTTATATTTTCTCTTGAAAGTCAAATGTAAACTCATGGAAATGATATTTAAAAAGAAGCAAGGCGAGTACATTTTGATTGATCAAAAAAATGTGAAATTGCCATTCTGAAAATTCTATGACTTAAACTTAAATATTTAAAAAATTGTGAAGACAAATGGGCATTCCCGCAAATCGTCTTCGTGAACTCTGCTGAAATGATGTTTTTTCAGCGATTTTTTAGCGTTTTGTCAGATCGACGCTTGATCTTTCTTAGATTCCGGATATTTTGGATAAATATTTAGGCGTATCGCAATTGATGTTCTGGATGATTGAAATTTCCACAACGAGCAATTGAATTGGAACTATGGTAATTATCGGTTGGAAGATTTCAGACACCAAAGGAATGCTTATAGAAAAATCAATATCCTCTAATTTTTCTTCATTACAATTGATAGCCAAGATAGTCACACCACGCTCTTTAAGACGCTGCATCAGTTTAATTACATCATTATAACGACGTTCTTTTTCTCTCTTCGGAACGATTACAATACAAAACGCCATATGAGACTCTGCTAACGTAATAGGTCCATGAGGGAATTCCGCCGTACTGAATGCTTGCGCGAAAATCCTTGCCCCTTCTTTTAATTTTAATGCGGCTTCCATCGTATTTGCAAAATCAGGCCCGGTTCCGATCGCAAAACAATTCTTTGCAAATTTAAAATAGGGTGCCAATTTCCGGATTTCCTTTCTCATCATCGGAAGAGTCAGTTCAATGATTTTCGGAATCGCTTTCAACTCGTCCCAAAGACTTTCATGTTCATCTTTAGTGATTGTGCCTCTGAGCATCGCTAAATCAATTGCCAATGCCTTTAAAATTACTAACTGTGCCACATACGTTTTGGTAGCAAGCACCGATTTTTCAATACCCGCTTGCGTGATTAGGGCGTAATCTCCAGCAACTTTAGCCAATTTACTCTCCGGATTATTTGTGATCGCAACTATAAAGGCTCCCGCCTCCTTGGATTTCTCTGCCGCGTATACGGTCAATTCAGATTCTCCGGATTGCGAAATACATATACAACAATGCTTTTTTGCGATTATGGGTTCCACGAGATAAGGAAATTCCGGCGCTAATTCGCAATGGGTAGGAAATTTTGCCACTTCAACGAAGGTGTAGGTCGATACCAACCCTGCGTGATACGACGTCCCCGATCCTAAACAATATATAGAAACACATCCGCTATCGATGATCGCTTTCGCTATCTTTCTAATTCGTTCAGCCTCTTCTTTTGTAAAAAGGGTTTTTCGGATACTTTCGGGGATTTCCCAGATCTCGCTGCTGGTGATTTTACCGAGCTCGCTTGCAACAGTCTTTTGTTCACTTGTTGCCATGGTTCTCAAACAAAAAAATGAACATCATTTATTATATTTTTTTAAAAAAAAGTGAAAACTGCGAATTAATTTATCGCGTAAAAGCAAAATGCTTTAGAATTATCGAATACAGATCGTTTTCATGAAGAATTCTTCATGTATTTCAAAGAATCCCATCACTTTTTTGCTTTTGGTGGGAATTCTTTTCTTTTCTCAAATACAAAGCGGATTGGCACATTCTCCCGCCTCTGTTTCCTTAGCATATAATAAATCCTCCAGCGTGCTTACGGTATCAATAACACACACCGTTGAAGACAAAACAACGCATTACATTAATGAAATACAAATTTACGTCAATAATACGCTAATTAATACTACCTCATACACATCTCAGCCCACTAATTCCCAATTCGTCTATAACTTCACCGTTATGGCCGATACTGGTGCCGTGATTAAAGCGATTGTGAAATGTAATGTGGCGGGGCAAACCACTAAAGAATTAACTGTAAGTGGCGAAAATGAAACGGGATCACCATCTACGCCTCAGAATCCTGCAGAACCAGAGTCCCAGCAACAGATAACGGGCTATGCTCTCTTGATCCCTATTGCGTGTATTTGGGCTCTATTTGAAATCAAAAAGACGTTGAAGAAACGAGTTTTGAGCAATTGATGTTGATGATTATGCCGATTTATAAGAAATAATTTAAAAAATTTTTTTTGGAACAAATTTTTTTCTTTTTATATCTTGCAGCATTTGAATAAAAGGCTTTTTTTTACTCACTATCTGAAGGTTGAAGTCCACTATAAAGTAAAGGTATTCCGATAATCGCTACTGTCTTAAATATAATGGGAAACCACCACATAATTTCTAAAGAATTGTTGATCGCAGTATTACGGTAGATGGTATCGAAAACAATGCCTGTCATGATCATACCCAATCCAAAGCCCACTTTTAACGCCTTACTTCGAACCGCACCAGCACTCTTGGCTCCTAACCGAAGATAAAAAACACCCCAATATAAAACGATGATCGCATAAGGAATGAGCGTTGCATTTAATACAAGAGACCAAACCACTTTTAGCGTATCCGGAAAAACGGGTGTAATGAAAATAGTTAATGAGATGATAAAACACACAATGAGGACCTTTGTAATATTTTTCTTTGGTCGTTGAAGAATAAACGTCTCTATCTGAAGCGAAAGCATAACAAACGCAAACTGCAATATCGGAATCATTAAATAGAACGTTACGCTCTCTCCCGGCAATAAATTCCATGCCGGAAAGATTCCATTTTGTCCAACGATCCATAAATAATATTGCTCAAGAGCATCCAAAATTCCGTTAAAGGCAAAGGCAAGAAAGAACACGCCCAAGCCGAAATAATACTGTGAGACCGTCTTCAGCGCGATCTTTTTGTAGGATTTGTATATAAACGATAAAGCGGAAAACCCCAATCCAAAAGCGAGAATTCCCATTTCAATTATCCAAATTTCCAGCAATTCCATGATTTCATTCACTTCTTTTCTATTTGCCACTCTTTCTATATAATCTTTTACAGACAATGGTGTTATTGCTCGAAAAGCCCGTTTTTTCAAGGAAATGGAGAGTTCAACAAAAGCCCAAAAATGCTTTAAAATGTCGAACCGTTTTAAAAAATATATGAATTTAGCAACCATTTATTATACCCTCAATGTATTCGAAGAATGGGGCCAAAAATTAAAAGTATGGTGGGAAAGTCTCGATCCGGTCAATGTTTGGGGCACAATTCTTCTCATCTTCTCATTCTCGATGCTTTTAGTTCTAATCCTCTTTACAGAATACAAACGCGAAGAAAGGGACAGTATGAAATTTTCACTCATATTAATACTTATAATCGCGATTAGCGGTGGATTCGGATTCCACATGGTCTTGACCTCAAACGGTTGGTAACTCGGTTTGGCGAATCTTTTTTTTTTAATGAAACAATTTTAAAAATCTGGTTCTTTTATTCTATTTCGAGGGTTTGATATGCGATTATTTCAGCGAAAGAAGATCTTTGGACTTGTAATTATGGCTTTTGTTTTTCTTAATTTTGTAAACATGCTCGAAATTGCGAGATCCGCTCAGAATTTTCCTACAAACCCTGCAGACATAACTTATATAGAATATGAATACAGTCAGATTTTTCGGCATTATACAACAAATCCATTGGAAGCGGGTGGCCGGATAAAAATTAACATGAAGGTCAATGAAAATTCCAATTATTCGTTGTCTTCGATGTATAATCTTACTGTGTATCCGATTATTTGTGAAGGCGGTGTTCCATTTACCGGGATCATTAATTACACCCTCGATCCTTCAACCCGTTTTATTCGAGATGGCTCAACGAACATTGGATTAATGAATCCGAAAAATCAATTTTCCAATCTCTTTCTCTCTGATACCTTTCTGGGAACCAATTATTCCACGATGTTCTGGTTGGAAGATTTGATGATTATTCGGGGCGTTATTTATGGGTTCAATTTTGTGTATAATGGAACTGCATACGCATCTATAAAAGGGTCTATGGTCGAGTGTCACCGGGTATCATTAACACAGACTTTCTTATTTGGAGAATATCGCTGTGGTTTGGGTAGTGGCATTATCATGAATTCTACAGTTGATTATTATTATGAGAAAGAGACTGGCTTGCTCGTCTATACTCAAGGGAATTATTATGAATATGTGTACAATGAACCGAATAAATATCAATCTCATGAGGTGAGAAAAACGCTTGTGGATTTGAAATACAAAGGCCAACCTCAAGATAATCCCTTTGATTTTTTTAATTATGAGGTTTTTGGGGATCCTGACATGGTCAAGGGAATAGCAGGGATCGGGCTCATTCTGGTCATTGCTGTGTTTTCAATACTGAAATTAAACAGAGTGAAGCAGAAGAAGGAAGCCGAATATTATATCAAGATGAAGGAGCAAGATGCTTTACGCAGATTAAATAATAATTCACAAACAGAACCATCTCCATCCGATAGAGATAAAAATCCGTTGTAAGCATAATTTCAATCATATATTTTGATACTATTATTTGAATTCCGAAAGGTTTTTTTTCTTCTGCTCGAATAAAAGAGTATATGAAAAGGAAAGCATCTTTCAAGATGCTATCTTTCGCAATCATGTTCTCGTGTTTGTTTATTGCACCGATGACTTCCTTAATTCTTTCAATTTCTTTCGTTCGAGCTGCTAATTTTCCCGGATCGCAAGTTGAGGTGAATTCTTTGGAATATACCACCAATTCAAGGTATGTCTATAATGATAACGAAAAAATTACACAATTCAACCGCTCAATTTCGATCCAACGAATCTTTCCCTCCAACGGCTATATCAATGTCACAGAATCTTGGAAAACGAATTATTCGTTCTATGTACATGCATATAATCAACAATATAACTATACAATCAATGAAACCGATAATTTAAAAGAGGATCTTGGCAATCTGCCATCGTTTTTATCCGGAGTTTGGACTCAGCGATTCCCGAATAACAATTCTTTCTCGAATGTGACTTTGGATGAAATGAGCATAATTACTCGGGTTCAAGTGAACGGGACACCGCGGCTAACGGGTAAAACGAAAGAATTTTCGACAACATTTGGTGAAAGAAGCGCATACGAGGTTGAAATCAAAGGTACATTCGAACAAAATTGTGCTACTTGAGGAACGGCTGTGGACATCTATGATTCCGTGTTTGAAGGATTATTCTATCATGATCAAGCGACCGGTGTGTTAATTGAATACCAATTACAATGTCATCAAGTGCGAAGAGCGGATGGTCGAACTACGAAAGATTATACTCTAAATTCCATCTTGCTTAAAATCAATGGTCTAAGCACTGGACTATCCTTGACACCATTCGCTCCGAATAATGGTTTAACGGCTCAACAGATTCTTATCTATTCAATAACCGGCGTCATGGTTGTTCTTATTGTCGTCGTAGTGATTGCGATGGTAAAAGCACCGAGCGAAAAAGAACTCAACAATGAACAAGGTCCGAAATCAAATTCTTGAAGGATCTTGGGAGACGATGCAACTCGTGAGTTCTCTATTCTTTTTTGAAAAGGTTTATTTTTCAAAAATGCTTAATAATATTGGATTAATATGGCGTTCGAATATATCATCGGTTTGATAATTGGAACGATTTTGTTATTCCTCTTTCTTTATCTTGCGATAAAATTGAAAGTGAGCGAAAACAAAGCGTCTTCCAAAAAGTTGATGATTCTGCTGACTGCTTTTTTGGCAGTATTTTTGGTTCCGTTAATTGCAGGGTTGATCGGAATGGTTTTGAATTTTATCGGTGGAGCCGTTGCTGCTTTGAGAAACCTCATTGATGGTGGCGGTGCTAATCAATTGGGAGCACTTGTGAGCATTGTGATCTTTTTGTTGTTCTTAATTATAGTGCATTGGCTCATCGATCTTGATTGGGGTGACTCTACATGGGTAGTCTTAATTGCCTTGTTCTTCTTATATTTGCTGTTTTCGTTCTTCCCCGAATTGATGCAATTCCCAACGGTTTAAAAAATCAAGATTTTTAATTTTTTATATTCTGATAATTTCTTTTTACTTTGCGCTTTTCTTTTTTGTCTTTCAAATCATTCATTCAAATCCGCTTTAATAATTTACCGATAGCAAGAGAAAATTATATCATTTAATAAAAAAAACAAAGTCAACATTGTTATTTATTATTTAGGGTGAAAAAGGGGGTTATTAAACATAAAAAAAGCCCGAAAAAAAGTTCCCGTGGACAGAATATTCCACGTTCAGTCTAGCACGAGGATATTCTTTGGGAATGCCCTTTGCCCGCTTATTTTTTTTAATGTTTAAAACCAATTGTTTAATCTTCATCAAAATCAATTTTGAATGGAGATCCGAACACAATTTTTTTCCTTCCTTTCGCATCCTCTTGAAATTGTTCGGATGCATCTTCGCCTAACTCCAATTCCTCTGAAAAGTCATCCTCATCAACCATGTATTGTTTCAAAATTTCATCATCTGTTTCTTCACATGCTTCGAGTTGAGCTCTTTTTCTTCGCTTCATTTTACGTTTTTTTTTCGTGGATTCTCGATATTGATGGTTCTCGAACTTAAGATCGAAATTATCTTCCGAATTTTCTTCTTCAATATTTTCTTCGTTAAGATTTTGCGATTCGCTCACATCGTACTCAAATTTTTTAATTATTTCTTGTTCGGGCTCCGGGTATTCCTTTTGAAAATGTTTTTCGAATAGATTATCGGATTGATCTAATTGCGTCTCTTCATCCTTAGATTGTATATCTCCTTCGTTCGTATCGTCGTCAGCATTGATATTAATCATATTCGGAAATAGTTTATTGAATTTTCCTTTATTTACTATGGTGTAAATTCTATATCCCGATTTCACACCAGTGCAAAATATATCGTGGTTTGGGAATTCGGTGATTATTCTACTGGAGAATGATTCTGCGCCATAGGATTTTTTTATTACATATTGCATGAAACCATCTTCTTCCATTAAATCGATGGCAGCATGAAACATTTCGAAAATAATATCCAAACCGGCCCTATTCGGTGGATTGCAATAAATCGCTTTAAATTTTATGTTTTCTTTCTTCAAGTTTTTGGCTTTTTCTACGAAATTACCAGAAAGAATCCTAAATTTTTTGAGATTATAATTCCGAATATTCTTTTTTAACACCCAAATCGCCCTTTTATTCACCTCAGAAAAGAAGAAATTATGCTTCTGGAGGGATTCCAGTTCTTTTGCAACAACAATTCCTATCGGCCCATATCCCGCTCCTAAGTCTAAAATGTTGCCTTCGGCGGGAAAATCGAGGTATTTCAATAATACCTCCGTTCCTTTATCGAGTGATTTGTATGAAAAGATGCCGGTTGCGGTTTCGAAGAAGTAAGATCTGCCACGAATATATGCATTAATTTTTCTGGCTTTGTATTCTCCCACCGGTTTCTCTGAGAAATAATGCTCAAATTCGCTCTCGATGTTTTCTGTTTGGTTCTTCTTCATCACTCCTCAAAAGGGTTCCATATTTTTTTATCTTTCGATTCTTTTTTATTTTCAAAGATTCGAGAAAACCGATTTTTTTAGAGGGAGAAAGACCGAAAAGTTTAAAAGCCTCGATTTTAAAAACGAAAATTTTTATAATGTCGATTTGCTTTTAATATTAGCTAGAGTTCTTGATTGTGTAAAAGGAGAGCGAATATGACGAAAAAGGAAGGGTCTCAAAAGTTGGATGTTCTCGCACATGAATTGGTGCCATTCCACCGAATTTTAACCAAGAAGGAGACCGAGGAAGTATTAAAGCGATACAACATTGAGCTCGTTAATTTACCAAGAATTAAAGAAACAGATCCTGTTTGTGTTGCTTTGGGTGCTCGATTTGGGGATGTCATAAAAATTATCCGACATTCTCCAACAACCGTAGAAACGGTGAATTCTTATCGCTTTGTGGTTAAAAGTTCACACTAATCATTATTTATATCCGTTAGAATACGGGGAATACGTTTTTTCTATCTGAGGGGAAACCCTCAAAAATCATCGGTGATATCATTAATGAATAAAAAAGATGTTTGGGTTGTACTAAAAAGTTTCTTTGATGAAAAGGGGTTGGTTCGACAACACTTGGATTCATTCAATCAATTTTTGGATGAAACACTTCAGTCCATTGTAAAAGAAAATCCACGAATCATCCCCGATATCCCTGACTTCTATATTGATTTTGGCAATATCAATATTGAGAAGCCTCAAATTCGGGAAGCAGATGGGGCCAAAAAAGATTTAACTCCATTGGAAGCAAGAATCCGGGAATTAACCTATGCTTCTGATATAATGTTGGAAATGACTCCCATCAATATTGATGAGAGAGATCAAAGCCCCCATAAACAGCCTACTATCGATACTTATATCGGAAAACTTCCGATCATGTTGAAATCCATCAAATGCTGTTTATTTGGTTTAAATGATCAAGAATTAATTGCGAAAGGGGAAGATCCGTTAGATCCGGGAGGTTATTTCATAGTAAACGGTACGGAGCGAGTGTTGGTAACTCAAGAGGACTTGGCGCCTAATCGTATCATGATTGAAGAGGCCTCTCGCTCTTCTTCTGCGACTCATGTTGTAAAGGTTTATTCCACGACGCATGGATTCCGAGCACCTGTAACCATTGAGCGGAAAAAAGATGGCTCATTGAAGGTGGGCCTTCCAACGATTAATGGAAAAATCCAATTATCCATTTTGATGAGAGCGCTTGGCTTGGATTCCGAAAAGAAGATCTTCCATGCGATCTCGGATAATCCAATAATACAACGTGAATTGGTTCCGATCGTGAATGTAATGAATTCTATTCAAATTACGAGAGATCCGGAAGAAACCGAAAAAAATGCATTGGATTTCATCGGTAAAAAAGTAGCGGTTGGTTTGACGAAAGAATATCGTATCAAACGTGCATGTCATGTTCTGGATCGATATTTGCTTCCTCATATCGGTTCCGATCCAAAAGACCGAATAAAAAAGGCATATTATTTAGGCCAAATGGCTCAAAAAGTAATGGAACTTGCCTTGGGGTTGAGATCTGCGGATGATAAAGACCATTATTCAAACAAACGGTTAAAACTCGCTGGAGACCTCTGCACAAGTCTATTTCGTAACGCATTTGTCAGTCTTTCAAGAGATATTAAGTATCAATTAGAAAGAACTGCGGTTCGGGGTCGAAAGCCGAACATTAAAACGGCAGTACGTGCGGATGTGATTTCGGAGCGAGTTAGACACGCATTGGCCACAGGAAATTGGGTGGGTGATAAAGCAGGTGTGAGTCAATTGTTGGATCGTGTAAATTATATCTCCACATTGTCTCACTTAAGAAGGATTATTTCTCCTTTGAGCAGATCCCAGCCTCATTTCGAAGCCCGTGATTTGCATCCAACTCAATGGGGTAAGATTTGTCCCTCTGAGACTCCGGAAGGGCCAAATTGTGGATTAGTGAAAAATCTCGCTTTAACATCCATGGTTTCGGTTGGAACAAATGAAAAAGCCGTAGAATCCCTTCTTATCGATTTGGGCGTGGTTCTAATCCAAGAAGTTCAAGAAATTAGCGATCAAACTAAAATATATCTCAACGGAAAACTTTTAGGCGTTCACCCAAATATAAAACCGTTAATTGAACAAATCCGGTTCAAGAGAAGAAAAGGTGAAATCGATAATAACGTTAATTGTTCTTATTATCCTCAATCGAATGAAGCTCAAATCAATTGCGATGCCGGTAGAGCCAGAAGACCCTTGTTTGTCGTTCATAATGGAAAATTGGCAATAGAAGATATTCACATTGATAAATTGAGGAAAAACGAATATACATGGAATGATTTGATCAACTTAGGGTTAATTGATTACTTTGACTCCGAGGAAGAAGAAAATGCATATATTGCGATCTCTCCAGAGTTTATTACACCAGAGCACACCCATTGTGAAATATCACCCGCTGCGATTCTCGGTATCACGGCTTCTTTGATTCCGTTCCCGGAACACAACCAGAGTCCTCGTAATACCTATGAAGCAAGTATGGCGAAACAAGCATTAGGAATCTTTGCTACCAATTTCCATCTCAGACTTGACACTCGTGGCCATATTTTACATTATCCGCAATCGCCATTGGTTCAAACTCGGGCTATGGATATCATTGGTTTTGATAAACGACCAGCTGGACAAAACTTTGTTGTGGGCATTATGTCTTTCCATGGATTCAATATTGAGGATGCTCTGATTATCAATAAAGCTTCAATTGAACGAGGGTTAGGTCGAAGCACGTTCTTCAGAACGTATGAAGCAGAAGAAAGAAAATATCCCGGTGGAGTTGCTGATAAATTCGAAATCCCCGGTGGCAATATGGCTGGTGCTCAACAAAGTGAATCTTATAATATGTTAGGCGAAGATGGAATAATTGATCCCGAGCGGGAAGTCGAACCGAACAGCGTGTTGATCGGAAGGACAAGCCCACCAAAATTCACAAAGTCGTATGACAGATATGAAGACGAAAATTCAAACGCACGAAGAGATACATCCATTAAAATGAGACCTTCTGAGCATGGAATCGTTGATACCGTGATTTTAACAGAAAATGTTGATGGAAACAAATTGGTAAAAATAAAAGTGCGAGATTTAAGAATTCCAGAACTCGGAGATAAATTCGCATCTCGACACGGCCAAAAAGGTGTGCTCGGGCTTGTTTGTCCTCAAGAGGATATGCCATTCACCGATGAAGGAATGTGTCCCGATTTGGTGATCAATCCGCATGCTATGCCTTCTCGTATGACTCTCGGACAG
Organism: uncultured archaeon; assembly: GCA_964623665.1. Taxonomy (GTDB): domain Archaea; phylum Asgardarchaeota; class Lokiarchaeia; order Sigyniarchaeales; family Promethearchaeaceae; genus CAZUTM01. The sequence goes on along the minus strand of CAZUTM010000003.1, from coordinate 34,885 downwards.
ATGTTTGAAGGGCTATCCGGAAAAATTGCAGCGGCGTTGGGTGAAACAGAGAATGCAACGCCCTTTGAATGGGAAAATATGGATGAACTGCAACAAAAACTCTTGAATTGTGGATTTGAATACGGAGGAAGACATATGTTGATGAATGGAGTCACAGGGAAGCCGTACGATATTGGTATTTATATTGGGCTTGTCTATTACCAGAAACTCCACCATCTTGTCTCCGACAAAATTCATGCACGTGCAAGAGGTCCAGTTCAGATTCTCACCCGACAACCCACCGAAGGTCGTGCCAGAGAAGGAGGTCTGCGTTTCGGAGAGATGGAACGGGATTGTCTTGTCGGTCATGGAAGCGCGGTTCTTCTAAAAGAAAGATTACTCGATGAATCCGATAAAACACTTATCTTGGTATGTGAAAAATGCGGGTTATTAGCTAACTACGATAGATACGCAGATAAAACATCATGTCCAATTTGCGAAGAAAACACCGTGATCTCGAAAGTTACGTGTTCCTACGCCTTTAAGCTTCTCTTGCAAGAAATGATTTCGCTCGGATTGGCCCCGAGATTAATATTAAAAGAGCGAGTCCAATAAAAATTGCTTTTTCGTTATTCTTTTTTCTTCAATTAATGAAACACAAGGGCTTGTGGCTTTCATGAAAACAAAAGAATTTGTCAAAGGAAGCGAAAATGAAAATCCCTTGCGCTCTGATTTTCAAAACATAGAAATTTCGGTGGTTTTATTTGAAACGGAGGCAACCGGTAATATCGGTTCGATTGCTCGTGCAATGAAAAATTTCGCGTTAAAAACTCTGATATTGATAAATCCGAAATGTTCAATCACGACAGAAACTTTTGGATTCGCAATGCATGGCAAAGAGATTCTCGAACAAGCAAAAATAATATCGATATCTAAAGAAAATTATATAAAAAATCTCGAGGAATTCTTCAAAGAGTATCATCTTGTTGTCGCAACATCGGGCAAACTTGTGAATTATAAAAATATCACAAGGGTTCCGATTTTTGTGGATGAGTTTGAGTTTCCGGCAATTGAAGAAAATGAGATGTTCAAAATGGCCATTTTGTTCGGGAGAGAATCTGTAGGTCTCACCGTTGATGAGATACAATTTGCAGATCTGTTGATGACCATCCCGGCAAATCCGGAGTACCCAATTATGAACCTTAGCCATGCCGCTGCCGTTATTTTCTTTACGTTATACAAAAAGATGCATTTTATCGAACGCGGACAAATCATTCCAGCGACGATGATTCAAAGAAAAATTTTACAAGAAAAAATCGAATTGGTTTCAAAATCGATTGCAGAAGAAAAGGTGATTCAAGAATTGTATCAAAACTCTCTGAAAAATGCGGTAGGTCGAAGTTTTTGTTCGAGAAATGAAATGAATCATCTCATTCGCTTGTTCGATAAAATACATAAAAAATTAAACAAAATCGATGAAAAAGAGAAGAAAGAATAAAGAGCGCTCACATTCTAATCTTTTTTCCATTTCGGATACACGTTCCTATCCATGAACACACGCTCGGTAACAACCGCCCAACTGGTATTGAGCTCAAGCATTCGATACGCGGACATCGTGGCTTTTCCGATTGCCACCAATTCTCCTTTTTGACTCATGATCGCAACCTCATCATCTTTCTCGATAAATTTATTGATTTTTAAAATCCCGGTCACAGAAAGATTGGCTCCATGAGCAATCGCATCAACCGCCGAATCCCGAATAAAGATCTTCTTCCAATGCTCCACCGCCCTCTCCATCGGATTTATCATTGCCCTCAAATATCGTTCATCACGTTCTTCTTTATAGATAGTATATGCATCCTTTAAATCTTGAAGGGTACAAATCACTTGATCTTCTAAAAAGAAGCCGGTCCTCGTCCTTCGCAAATCCTCCATCTGCGCTCCGCAAAATAATGCTTCTCCAATATCATAACACAATTTTCGGATATAAGTTCCTGCTTCACAACCAACCCGAAAGAGAACATAATTATCTTTCACTTCCAAGATTTGAATATAATAGATCTCCCGAATCCGCAACACACGTTTTACATTGGACATTAAAGGCGGTCGTTGGTAGATTTTCCCTACAAAAGAGTTCATCGTTTTTACGATCTTCTCATACCCAACTATTTTATGAAGCCGCATGATACAAACGTATTCCTTTCCGGCTGTATGAACACAATTCACGACACGTGTGGCCCGTCCTAACCCTACGGCAAGAACCCCTGTAACATCGGGGTCGAGCGTTCCCGCGTGCCCGGTTCTCTCCAAATTTAAAATCTTCTTAACCCAAGCACTGACCTCGTGACTTGTTGGACCTGCGGGTTTATCGATATTTACAATTCCACAATCGATATGCAGTGCAAGCGGACGTTTATCGGGATAATTGCCGTATTGGTCATTGATTGGCTCTTCTGCTTTCACAACATATTCTGCCGGTGCATCGCCGGGCATCGGTTGACCGTATTGAAGCATTTGGTATTCAAAAAGTATTGTTTCATTTTGAATTTTGCGATTTCGTTCAATTCAAAGACGAAAGTTTGATATATTCATGAAAAACAAAAGCAATCATGAGTGAGCGAAACATTGATGCGGAATTGCTCAGTAATGGTCATAAATCAGAAAAACATGAAGAAGGTAAACAAGAACATCAAAAACCAACACGCTATTTGATTGATGATTCCATATTGATTGAAACATTTAAGCAACCCCATATGCTTTTTGCCCTTGAACATTTACGAAACGGAATCACCAAAAAAGAAGCATTTATGCAATTATTGAAACATAAATTCTCAAAAAAAGGGATTAAGGCCGGCGACATCATAAAAAATTTCTATGATCTCCGGATGATAAAGAAGGTGACATACACCAAAGGTCAAGAGTCGGAAGAGTATTATGTTTTAATTCGAGACTTCATTATCTATAAGAAGCCTCCGGTTAAGATGATGGAAGCGATGCTCGTAAACCCGAAATTTCCCCAACATCTTGCGGGTGAAATCAAAAAGGATATAGAAGACATTTTCAAAAATCTAAAGGACCTAGATGTGAAATTGGAAGAATATTTACAATTAATAAACATTTCAAATATAAAGCCCACGCTCGATCTGTTGTCCCAAAATGTAATTCCGCTTCATGATGCAGAATATATCAAAAAAATCAAATCAGAAATAGGATCCGATTTTGAAAAAGCCATTGATCTGTTAAAAACAAAAAGCATGGTAAAAACACTGGAAGATCAAAAAAGGAAAGAGACTTGGGCCTATCTTCGCTATAATTATGAAATCCACCAGATATATCCGGAATATATTATCGAATCGATTAACAAGAATATGAAAAATGGGACTATTCCTAAAGATTTGGCGGTTCTTGCGTTGAATGATTTGAAATTAGCATATTATGAATTGGAGATCCCGGCAGACCTTGAAACCAAACGTAAGCAAATCGAGTCTTGGAAACAGGAAATCGAAACTCTTACAAAAGACAATGTAAAAAAGAACGAAAAACAAATCAAAAAACTCCAAGAAGCGATTAAAAAAACCTATCAAGAGATAGGCGATATGGCTGAATTGATAAAATACACCAATGAACTCGATGCGAGCAATAAAAAAGTGCAATGAACTCGATGCGAGCAATAAAAAAGTGCAATGAACTCGATGCGAGCAATAA
>CAZUTM010000003.1:4420-31101 GCA_964623665.1 uncultured archaeon | reverse complement strand
AAAAGTTCAATGAACTCGATGCGAGCAATAAAAAAGTGCAATGAACTCGATGCGAACAAACATTTTTTTTAAAGTTTTTTGATCGATATTCCTCTTGATGTAATCAAATAGAATGCCAACGACCGAAAAGCTTCATCAACCAAATCTTTGTCCAATGCACTTGTTTCCATATATGGAATTCCTAACTTGTCGGCTAGGGCCATCGCCTCTTCTTTTGAAACTTGTCTTTGTCCTTCTAAATCGATCTTATTTCCGATCATCATCAATTTGATGTTCTCAACCGCATTCTCCTTAATTTCTTGGTACCATGTAATTACAGAATCAAAGGTTGGTCTCCGGGTCACATCAAAAACAATAAACCCGGTTTCGGCGCCTTTAACATAACTTTCGCGCACCTTCTTAAATTGAGTCTGTCCCGCAAGATCCCAAATAACATAGCGGACTTCCACATTTAAATCTTTGAAATGAATCTCTTTCTTCATAATCTGCGCGCCAATGGTCGCCTTATAATCTTCGTTAAAGATTCCTTCACTGAAGGTCTGCACCAATGTTGTTTTTCCTACTGCTCCATCTCCGCCAAGAATACATTTAAACTTGAACACGCCGGGTTCGCTCGGGTTTTGAGTCGTAACTTGTAAAGGCATTGCCGATTCAGTCTCAAATTTTGGAATAACTGGAGAAACCGGGCGGCCATCCATGATTCTCGCGATTTTCTCCGCGCAAAGATACGTGTAAGGAAAGATTTTATCGATTGTTGTGGTCAATTTCATAATCGCTACGAGAACTGCTTGTGGACCTGCTTCCGTGAAAATCATTCTGTTTCGCTCCGTATCAAATGCACCGGTTCCGAACGACCCGCCACCCATCTCTTTTGATACCCGCTTTAACACGGGCTCGACAAGCGCGCTGAGACCCCCTATAAGTTCTTCATCAATATTTTCAATCGATTTACTCGCCAAAATAAGCCCTTGTCTATCAACAATTACTAAAGAAAGAACATCCTCGCCGATTGCATGAAACATCCATGAAAGCAATGCGTCTAATTTGGTGCGATCAACCATAATTTAATTTCCGTTTCAATGCTTATATCTTTTTCTTCTCTTATCGCCACAAGGAAACAAAAAAAAATTTCGATGGAAAAGAATTCTCCATGATTCTTTCATCGACATCTTCTTGTGTTGGTGGAGGGATTTGTCTTCTTTTGCTTGCTACAAAATCTATTTATAAATCGCAAAAAGTAAATATATTCATCGCTCCATTGAAGTAAATATGAAAGCAAAAGAGAATGGAGAGAAAGAAAAGAGTTCGTTTATTAAGGGAATTGATAAATTGTTGGAAAATTCTGCCATTTTCGAGCGTGAAATCATCGATTATATTCTCTCTGTAAATTCCAAATTCCATTCGAATACATTTCCCACAACACAACTAGCCAAAATTCTCATGAACAAATTAAAGTTTAAGCAAACGCAATATCCTATCATTCACAAGGTCATTCGGGAAATCTTTAAAAAATGGGAAGCGGAGGATTTATGTAAATATATATCAACATCGAAAGCCGGGAGAAATCGACGGACAAAGGATATATATAAATTTACAGAGGAGCAAATCAATGTGCTTAAAGCAAAGTTGATTGAAACATCCATCGCTGAGATTTCCGATGAAACTCTCGATCCGAAAAAGGATGTTCAACAAATGTTAAGTCGCGAAGAAATATTAAAAAGAATTGAGGAGCAAGCGGAGTTTCTTATGACTGAGATGGATGAGGACGATGAGGATTTCGATGAAGACGATGAGGATTTCGATGAAGATGATCGTGATCTTAATTAAACAGCAAAGATTACTATGAAAATAAACAATAAAAGCCGGAGTTTGCGAGTTTTTGGAAATGATTCGTCGGTATTGAATGCAAATTGAAACGAATGAGAAGATTTGTTTAAGCAAAAAATATAAATTCTATTATTCCATCGGATTTTTGAATTTCATGTACGGGTCTTCTTGGAAACTTGGCTCAGCGCTAAATCCTTTCTCTGTTTTTTTTTCATTAAATCTGATAGAAAATTGCATCGTATCCCCAAAATTCTCAAATTCCACCCGATATGGTAATTTGTATAAGAGTTTTAACATCCCTTTGTTTTCGGTCATTATATCTCCATAAAAGCCTTTAAAACCGCGCTCTTGAGCCAAATCTATTAATTTTTCAACAATCCATAATCCGAGGCCTTTGGAACGGAAATTGCTCTCTATCGCAATGGATAATTCGGCCATAGTCGTATTGGATGCGCTGAAGTAACCGGCACTCGCAATAATTCTTTCGGAAGTTCCTTCGCCTATAAGACCAATGAGAAAAAGATTATTTTGATAATCAATAGACTTGAGCATTCCATGTAATTCCTCATGAGAGAATGTTCGCTTTGGAGTGAAAAATCGAAATGTTTTATCTTTTTCGGAGAGACTATAATAAAATTCTTGGATCAATCGTTCATCTGCGGGCGTGATGGCTCGTAATGTTATTTTATATGTATCATATTCAAAAACCCATTCATAATCCGGATAAATGACCACTATACCATCCTTATTTGTTGGTAATTCTTGATCCTCATATATTAATTTCATTTTTTTTGCTTCTTCGAGCAACCAATTTCTATGCTTTGGATGGGCTATTCCAATCAATTGGATTGCACGTTTTCTCAATGGTTTTCCATATAAATTAGCGATACCGAACTCCGTAACCACATAATGTATATCAAACCAACGCAAACTTATCGGGCCTGAAGGTAGCACTGGAAGAATACGGGAATTTCCTTCCTTATCGGTGGAAAGCATGGTAATAATGGATTTTCCTCCCTTAGATAATTGTGTTCCTCTTATAAAATCGGCTTCGCCACCTTCTCCGCTATATAATTCAGCGCCTCGATGATTTGTCGCTTGCCCATAGAGATCCACATATAATGCAGAATATATCGAGCACAGCTTGTGATTGCGAGCGATATTCATCGGATCGGTTATAAAGTCGGATGAATGAAATTCTACAAAGAAGTTATTATCCAAAAATTCATAAAATGCTTTGGTTCCAAGTGCAAACGTTGTCATCACGCGAGAATAATAGTTCGAAGAACCGGTAATTACTCCTTTTTCTATTAATCCTTGAATGCTTTCTTGAATTACTTCAGAAAATACTGCCAAATCTCTCTTATTCATCAAATAATTAGGGAGATAATACGGAATGTTTCCTATTCCTAAATTTACTGTAGAACTGCTATCTATCAGCCTTGCAACAAATGAACATGCTTTTTCAATTTCTTGAGTTATCGGATCCGGTCGGTATTCAATAAGATTTTCTGCTGTATAATAAAAATAATCGATTTTATCGAACTTAATCAAGGAATCTCCCGCAGTTCTAGGAACCCTCGGATTCACAACAGCGATTATCTTTTCAGAATGCATTGTAATGGTTCGAGTAATATCCACATTAATTCCAAGAGAGCTATACCCATGCTTATCTGGTGGAGAAACTTGAATCAGCGCATAATTTATCTTAATTTTTCGACGATCGCCGATTACCATCTCGGGAATATCGGATGTCTTCACGGGCGTAAAATCAGAATAACCCTGATTTATCGATTCTCGCATCACTTTATTCCCTATTATTGCGAGGGTATTATGCCGCAATATTGCTTTATCGGAATCGCCGGTAAACAGATGATCTGAAAGGCTGAAAAAGTGGTATAAGCGACAATCGATAAAATCATCTCGATGTTCCGCGATATATCTCGTGAATATCTGGGGTTCTGAACACGCACTTCCGATAAATATATTTGATCCTGGCTTAATAATCTTTGACAAATCTTCCGGTTTGATGCCCCGCGATGAATATTGTTCCATCCATTCAGAATTCAAAAAGCATTCCATGTCAAAGTCAGTAGAAAAAAAACGAATATATAGTTTTCGTATCATTTATTTGAAATCAAGGTTTTATTGATTGCTGCTTCTAAAGTCGCAATTGTCACCGGTTTGGTTAAATATGCCGAGATATTCAATTCTCGGTCCTCTGTGATCTCCTTATTCGGTTGATCACCGGAAACCATGATGATCGGAACCGACTTCTGAATTTCACGCACTTTCCGAATGAATTCAACTCCGCTCATTGAAGGCATATTCAAATTGCATATCACCAAATCGAAAAAATTGATATGAATATGGAATAAATTAAGTGCATTAGTCGGATTGTTTTCGGTGTGAACCAAAAACCCTTTGCTCTCCAAAATTTTCTTCATATACATCGTAATTTGCGACTCATCATCGAGAATAAGAATATTGGCTGAAATTTGGGTATCAATTTGAAGTGGTTTCTCCTGATCTTGGGTTTCGATATGGGCGGGAATCACCGGCAAAAAGATTTTCACTTTGGTTCCTGCTCCCTCCGTACTTTCAATCTCTATATCCCCATTTGCTGACTTGATTATGTTATACGCAGTGGTAAGCCCCAAACCGAGCGCCTTTTCTTTCGTGGTGAAAAAAGGCTCGAACACCTTTTCAATATTCTCTCGAGAGATCCCAATCCCATTATCCTCTATTAGAATGTAGAAATACCGATCCGCCTTCAAATTGGGATGATTATTACGAAACTCTTTACTCAAATTATCTAATAATTCCAACTTGATTTTTATATCTCCTTTATTCTCCGGAAACGCTTGAACAGAATTCATTATGATATTCACGATCACCTCTTGAAGCGCAATCGGATTGAAATAAATCATATCGGTGATATTCTCATGAACGAAATCGATCTTGATTGTCTTCGCAATTCCCGACTCGAGCATGAATTTTACGTCTTTGATCAATTCTACAGGGTTGATCATTATTTGCATCTCATCATCCGTCTTCCCGAAACGCAAAATGCTTTTCACCAGTTCCCTACATTTATGACCCGCTTTTTCGATTTCTTTTAAATTATTGACAACTTCGGGCGACGTATTCCCTAATTCCAATACACTTAGTTCCGAGAAGCCGATAATCGACGAAAGATAATTGTTAAAGTCATGGGCAACCCCCCGCAAGAGGAACCGAAGAGATTCCAACCGTTTTGTCCGATCTATATAATGTTGAATACGTTGTCTTTCATTTTGTAATTTTAAATAATCGGTTATATCTTGAATTATCATAAAGCCATATTTTTTTCCATCCACTTCGATTTCACTCGTCCGAATGATCACATCCATGATTTTACCGAGAGAACTAACCGATTTCGTAAGCCCATTTGAGGGATAACTCACTGATTCATAAGACTTCGAAAATTCTGAGGGATTTGTAGCAATTATCTCGTTGATTTTTTTCTTTTTAAATTCATCTAAAGTATAACCGTATAACAAACATGCTTGAGTATTAGCGTCGGTTATCAATCCATCCTCGATGCTATAGACCAAGATCGGGAGCATGGATTCCTTAAACAGCCGTAAAAAAGAGTCCGGAACGAGGTTATAATTAAGTTCTTTACGCTTTTCGATTATAAGATCACAAAATTGAAATAAATTCTTCAAAAAGGGAAGATATTCTTTCAACATTGCAGAGTCAATGGGTCTCACTTTGAATAATGATTTTTTATCTCCGGATTCAATAGAAAAATTTAATTCGTTTTCTTTAAGGGGTTCTATTTTCTCTTTTCCGATCTCGATTGTTTTAATTTCAATTGTATCAAACAAAGAACATCCTCGAAGAAAGCCCTCGATTAATTTACTCATTGCTACGAGATCCGAAGTCCTCATCAACATTGTTTGTAATTTCAAGAGATCTGCCAAAAATTTCTCCTTATTCCCTTTATCCATAAACACCTTCACGTCTCCTCAAAATTCATTTATATAATTGAAACAAACCATCGCATTTAAATATGAAATGTACAGCAATATTACGCATATTCAAACAATTTTCCGGATATTATGTGATATTGGCAGCGTTGCATCAACTCATACACAAAAGAACCTGGATAGTGCTGCGTGTCTACCACAAAAATCAAAATCGAATTCGAAGCCTCTATAAGTTCCTTTGATTTGGCAATGAAATTCTCAAATTCAATCGGATTTTTGTCGTATAACTCGCTTAACCACTGCGTATCCATTAAAACACGCAACGCCAATTTATTCGGCTTTCGCTCCCTCGAATCTCTTGTCAATTGCTTCAATATCTGCTTAAATGTTTTTAGCGAGTTGGGCGAAATACTCAATTCGTTAAATAAATCAGCAACCGGCTTGAAATACATCTCTTTATTCATCAGTACACCATACCTCTTCAGTGTTCCAACAAATTCCTTGGGATCGATGGATTCGTAAAAATAAATTGTTTCACACGTTTCTGTACAATTCTTAATCAATCGAACGAACGTAAAAATGTGCTCTTCATCATTTTGAATAAATAATCCAATAAATGCACCAATCGGAAACTCTAAATGAAGTTCTCGCTTCTCCACATTTTTCTGAGCACCAAACATTTAATCAAACCCACTACACAAATGGAAGAATACCTATATATATCTGCTTCTTATAAAGTTTCTAAAGCGATTGGTTTTAATCAAATAAACTATAATTATAAATAATGTGGAATCCGGATTCGTTAAAGGAAAATCCCTCAATACTGGCATGTTTTACGATTGAATCGAGTCATGGTCCATGCAATTCGGGAGATCATCCCTTAAATTTTCAATCATTCTTTTTGATACTCGAAAATAACTCACATCTTTCAACTGTTGCCCCAAAAATTCAGATATTGGAAGATTCTTTATATCGGTTTCAAGAAAATACTCCGAATGCGACTGTATTTATGGAATATAAAGGAACTCCGCTTCAATTATTCCGAAAAACATATATTATCACCAGAAGCGGTCTTGAATCGATTGAATTCAGCGAATTCGGGTCTGTGAAAGAATTATTTTCTAAGGATCCCACGATTTTCAATATTTTGTCGCAAAAATTGCAGAATAAAGAAGAGAAAAGAGAGATTGATGAATTTGTAAAAAATCAATATCAAAAAATCGCAATAGACTTTGAACATGCATCAAGGCTATATTTCTACGGAAGACCCTTTGGATTTTATCGAAAATTTAATTCCGCTATAAATCACGCAATCGGTATTTTCGGGCTCTTGAAAAATAAAGAAAATGATCCGGACTTTCAAGATAAACTCTTGGGGAACATCGAAAACGAATTTGAACGTAGGTTTCTCGAAGGGATCTTTCCCCAGCCTACCGAACTCTATGCCAATCTCTACAAACGCAAATTTTTGGACTTGATGGAATGGCTTTCTGACGAACTTATTGAAATATACCCTGCGCTCGAAGACACTATTACAAAACCGATGCAATTTATGAACGCTATCTATGAAAGAGACTATTTATGGAACATCAGGCCAATTCTAGGTTCTAAAACGCTTTTCAGAGGCCCCGATCCTAAAATTTATAATGAAGAGGATCGTGTTTTAAAATTTTTCAAAGAAAAGAACATTACAACTACCATCGACTTAAGGGGAGAAAATGAAGCGGAGAAGGCCGCAGACTTCAGAGCATATTTAGAAAAACGTGGGATTAAGGCCAATGTAATCAATTTCAATGAATTCCCAAATAAAAATGAAAATCTCTACGGATATGTGAAAAAATTGATTCATAGAGCCGATGAATTGGCAAAAGCGCTGAGAATCATTATAAACAATCAAGGAAATACCTATATTCATTGTCATTCCGGAAAAGATAGAACGGGCGTTTTTTCAGCCTTGATGATGAAGTTCTTCGGAAAAAGCAACGATGAGATTATTCATGCGTATTGCAGAACCGGGTTGGATGCAAGGAAACAACGAATCATTTCGGTATTAAAGTATCTAGATGAAAAATATCCGAATATTCATGATTATTTCAGAGAGATCGGTCTCAACGATGAAGAAATCGCGATTTTAAAAATGAAATGATTTTTTTTTCCAAAAAAATAAAAGCAATCGCTCGTTTTGATAAATAGCGCCTAAAGCAGTGGGGTCGTGGTCTAGCTTGGTATGATACTTGCTTGGGGTGTAAGTGATCGTCGGGTTCGAATCCCGCCGACCCCATCCTTTTTCTCTTCGATTTTTGGGTTAAATCTCTTTTTAATTTCTCTTTATTGAAGTGTATCTTCTGATAAATGAGCGCTGATCTTTGGATCTTCGTTTATATCTATTATCTTATATCTAAACACATTTCCTATAACATCGACGCAATATTCTCTCTTTATTCCTCTTCTTTCGACCCAAGCCGTGGAATATTTCTATGATTAAATTTTAAAATTATTTCTTGATTCTAAATTGATTTTGTCGAATAAAATTAATGAAACCATTAATTCTGATTCAACAATACAATTATTTTCAATAATTGGTTCATTGGATACGTATTATAATTTCCGGTTCAACGGATTTCATTGGTTCAGAAAACTATTAAAAAGCTGGCGGCATAATGATTACATGTTCAAATTTTTGGCCGTTTTGAAGAAAAAAAATAGCGATGACCTCGAAATAATGTTGTTGGATGAAAAACAGCAGATATTTTCCATTGAAGCCGCCGAACGATATTTGAAACAGTTCTCAGCTACGCATACCGTTGATTTCCTCTTTGAAGTGGCGAACGTCACCACCGCAAAGCTTTCCATGAAGGCGGTATTAGATAAATACCCGAATCACCCCAAGTATGAACAGATAAAACAGAAATTAAAAGAGGTCTTGGAACCGTTTAAACCTAAATAGGATTCGTATGGGATCAATCCAAATCTCAACGTTTTTTGGTCGTCCTTTACGATAAATCTTTGTTATTATTCTGGCGCGGAAATGGGAGATTTTTAATAGCTCGGGTAATTTATTCATGTAGAACTCAAGCGTAATTGAAAGCGTGGACTGGTAACTCAGCATGGTAGAGTGTCCGGCTTTTAACCGGAAGGTCGGGGGTTCGAATCCCCCCCTGTCCGCTTTATTCTTTTTCCGAGTTCTGCTTTTTCCTCTTTTTATCGAACTTGAATTCTTCTCTGAGAAATTTTTATTTATAACATCCGGTTTGGTGTTAAAAAAAACCGGAAATGGTTAATTGTAATTATATTTTTTTCGCAAGGTTTCTATGTATTCAAAGAATTGCGGGTCGGTCTCTTTGAGTATTTTATAATGAGATTCCGGCGGGTTTATAATTTTAAGGCGGTATATCAGCCGGATCATTAATTTCGATTTTAAATCTTCTTTGGGTGGCCGTTCTTTCGGTATCACTTCTCTAAATTTTTCGATGTATTTCCAATTTCCGATTTTTCGTTTCCATCCCCATCCGCATCGCTTTTCGATCGGATAAAATATTTTATTCCATTTCAACACCCACCATTGACTTTTGTGCTGGTATAACGCATTATATGCGTTCTTCGGGTCGGAGAATGGCCACACAAAATTCGGTTTCAAGGATGTGTATAATAGCAATTTCATAATCGGGTGAATGACCGGCATCGGGAGTTTATTGTTGTGTTGATTGGTAACGATGTAGTACATCAATCTCCCGCAATTAATATGGTCGGTGTGCCAATAGATCGTGAAGTATGGTTCACAAGCAAATATGATGTCGGGCTGAATTTGATTAACAATCGTTATCACGTATTTCAGATGTTCTTCTGAGAATCGAACGAACCCGTCGGGAATATCTCCGAAGTGGACTCTTTCTTCCGGGACTCCGTTGACCGCTGCTGCCCTTTTCAGTTCATTGATTCTGATTTTTGCTAATTTTTTTCCTTTCCATTGATCGTCGAAGATTCCGAACTCGCCTTGTGTCAAAGACAAAATGTGTGTTTCTTCCCCCTTATTCGAAAGGTAGGCGATTATATTGCCGCAATTGAATTCCAAATCGTCGGGATGGACGCACACGAAGAGATATCTCATTTTTTCACCGCTATTTGTAAATTTGCGTGATATTATTAAATTCTTTCCTTTTCGGAAAATTTTAGGAAAAATGTGTTTAAACATTAAATAATATGGCCGCTTATGCTGCGCATGAAGATCTGGATTCTGCATGACTCTATTTACGGTAATGGCGAGCGTTTAGCCCGTATTTTGGCTAATCGGTTATCAAAGAAGTATTGTGTAATGCTTGGCTATATATGCAATATTGCTCCCGAGTCAATGGTGGCAGAAAACCCTGGAATGATAATTTTCGGAAGCGCAATTCGGTTTGGCGGTCATACGGTGAACATGAAGCGGTGGTTTCGTCGTTATATTACATTGATGAGGCAGCTAAACCGGAAATTACCCTATACCTTTTTGTATTTCACACATGTTAAACCGACATCACGTGTACGAAAACACGGCTTGAATGCGCTTAAAACACTTAAGAAAAGTGGCATTATGGAGAATATTTTTGCAGAATGTGTTCCCGCCCAAGTGTATTCGATTGAAGGTCCCTTATGCCAAGGTGTCGAAGATAAATTCATTCGAATAGCGGATATGCTTGATTCGTGGCTAAACGGCGAATATATCGACTATACTCTCGAAGCTCATGAAATCCCAACGGATAGCGAGGTTTTATCTCGATATTTTCGATTTCTTCATGTTCCGAATCCAAGATCAAGTAAACTTTTTTGATATTTGTTCTTATACAGCGCATGAGTAATGTTTTAGCAGCATTGTTAGGCATATTGGCATATTCGATGGTGAATATCGGATTCTTCCTACAGAAGCGTGCGGCGGCTTTGCTTCCCGCAATTGAATCGACCGATGCATCTTCCAATATGAAGAATTTCCTTACGAATAAGATGTGGCTGATCGGGTTTTCGTTGACCATTATTCAAATGATTCCTTTTTGGATTGCCTTGAGTCTCGGTTCGATTTCCGTTGTAACGCCTATGATCGGGGTCGGATTGATCGTTTTTGTGGTGCTCTCCGCTACGGTGGGAAAAGAGCCCATTTCCAAATCGGAATATCTTGGCATCACCGGGATTGTTATTGGTCTTATTTTGATCGGCATCACCACAGAGTCGGACACACGTGTTTGGTCTCTTCAAGATATGATAGATGTGTTTCTTAGTCCGGTTTCTCTGATATTCTTAATTATTCTATTTATTCTTTCCATGGGATTAACCGCGGTTTGTATTGGTCTAAAGTATCGCAATGCGGATATTTTGTTGGGTCTTTCTTCCGGGATTTTCGCTTCCTTCGGTGCGATTTTCAGTAAGGCGTTCATGACAGGGTTTGATAATCGTGTTGGCGGCGGGTTTTTATTTGCACTCAGTTCGTTGGCGTGGTGGATCTTTTTCATCGGTCTTATTGCTGCTAATGGGGCCTCGCTTGTTGAACAACAGATGGGTTTTCAGAAGGGAAAAGGCGTTATTTTAATCAGTATTTTCAATGTAGTCACGGTCATGGTTCCGAGTTTAAGTGGTGTTATCATGTTCAATGAATGGAGCGGTGTGGATCCTTCCATGATGACTTTAAAATTGATTTCATATGGGATTTTAAGTGTTGGTATCGTATTGCTTTCGATTTTTACGCAAAAATCGGGCTCTTCAAAGTGAGATTAATTGGTGTTGCACGGACCCGACCGGGTTGGGTGTTGTATCGTAATGATACTGGCGATTGTTGTGTTGTATCGTAATGATACTGGCGATTGTTGTGTTGTATCGGTATGATACTGTTTATTTTTTATTTCATTTTTTACTAAATTTCTGGGCTTTTGGGCACCTATCGGAGGAAAGCATATCTGGTACCCAAAAATCCGAAAATTATGTAAGGGAGATAAATAATTTCAGTGAAAAAATAAATGATTAAAAAGATTGTGCGAAATAATTAATTCGTTGGTTTTGAATTCTTGTGTCGTTTTCTTTTTCGGGAAAATCTCTTTGATTATTGTTTTTCTGCCGTTTTTTGTGCTTTCTTTTCCCAGAAACCGGTCCAGCGGATTTTTCTCGGATTTTTTTTGTAGGTTAATTTGAATTTCCTGCATTTATTGGAGCAGAAATAAGATATTGTTCCATTGCTGGCGACATACATGAGTCCGTTGCCGGGTTGGATTTGTGCGCCACAGAATGTGCATGTTCTAATTTTTACCATTTCGTTTCACCTATTTTTATTTATCCTTTTTTTCTCCCGAGCTACTCGCTTCAAAGAATTTTTCCTTTCCATATTTCGTAACAACAACGTTAATTTGGGTCATGTCGTCGGTTACCTCATTACCTCGCACAAGTTTTCTGATTCTGGTTCCTTTGTGTTTCTTATTTGGATGATAACAAGGCCCACCAGACAATAACACCCGTTTCTTTACGGGCCCATGGACATCGAATCGCATGGGTATTCCCGAAAAATCAGATCCCCCGGTAATTTTGAACATATAACCCGGCATATTAAACATCTTTCCATCGAACTCATCGCCAATTTTCATTCCCACGAGTTTAAAATCTTTGGGTTCAATGGTTAATGCTTTGGTCATTCCCTTGCCAAGGCCTTCTTTTCCCCCGGAGATGTTGATTTTTATTCCTTTTTTCTCAGATGATGACATAGTTTTTTCCTCCGATCGTGAATCGGATGAATTCCGTAACCTGTTGGGTGGTCAGCGGGATACCTAAAAAAATAGTGCTCCCCAAATAAAAGTTGTTTTTTTCCTTTGGTTTGATTTTCTTTATTTCGAATGCTCTCCGGACCCCATTTCCGAAATGCTTGGCTTTTCGAGAATTCATGGTTAAATTGGCAGCAGAAATTATCGGTTTTGCTCTAAGGTTGGGGTATTAGAGATGTGAATGATCTTGCATGGAAACAAGCCGTTTGACCAGATCGAGGCCTTTCGCTATCGAAGTTTCCAATCCTTCGAATAATTTGTTGTTTTTGAACATATCGTAGCGGTCGGAGCATGGTTGGTCTGTTACAACCATAACTGCGATAGAATCAATATTATACAGCGCAGAAAGAAGATACACAACAGAACATTCCATATCGACCGCTTCCGCTTGTAAAGATTTCCAATATGCTACTTTTCTCTGAGTTTCTAAAAATAGCGTATCGGTGCTCACAATCAAATTGCAGCCCTTAATGCTCGCATCCTTTGATAAAGAATTAAATTGTGTCCAAAGTCTTTCAGTGCATGAACATCTCGAAATGGCATTTTCGGTTTGAATTTGATTGTTTATGATCTGTTGATTGGTATATTCTTCAAGATAATCCTTTGAAGTCCCATCCAATAATAGGCAAGCCTTGGGCACGATGACCGACCCCACTGGTATTTCCTCTTTTAATGACCCGCAAAAATCGAATCTAATTATGGTATGCACGCCAGATCGCTTCAAGCATTCGATAATCATTGCCGTATGTGGCCCACCGATATGCGTTCGGACCACCGAGACATTAATTCCGCCGATCTTTCCGTTCGTAACATGAATCGATTTTTTTTCCGGCTTCTCCAACAAGGCGATAATTTTCTCTTGAATCATTTTTGTGACAACTAAAATCACCACCGGATGAAGATTGGAAGAAAACGTATCCAATATCATTCGCACGAGTTTCTGGTCGACCGAAATCATCGAAAGGCCTACGTTTACAAGCTTCATTTTTATTTTTTCCACAATACCAAATAAATCGGAAAATACAAATGGTTTTCTGAATTTCCTTCATCATGGTGGATGAGTTTGAGGATCTCAAGGATTCGGACTTTGATGTGATCGGCAAAGAGCTTGAGGAAATCGCTGAATTGGAAAAGGAGTTCCAAGAAACCAAGGATAGCCAATGTGCAATTCAGCTCGCTCGAAAATATAATTCGTTAGCAGAGGTATTCTTGGAATCCGAAGAAGAATATACCGAGGAATACTATAAATACAAGAAAAAAGCGGCGGAATATTATCGCGCGATTTGGGAAACCACCGAGCAACCGAATGCCCTTCTTTTTGCCGCTTTATTTTATGAATGTGCCAACGAACACGGTAAGGCTGCTGAATGCTTGAAAACGATCAAACTTAGCAAGGGTATTAATGATGTGTCGTTCTTTTTAGATGAAGAAGTACTTAAGATGGTAGATGTACTCATCAACGGTAATTTTAAAAAAGCGGAAAAAATAATTTTAACCAAATCCGAGAAGTTGGATCATTTGGTTGCTAAAGAATTACAGAATACTCTTCGATTCATGCAATATAAGCAAGATCTCAAAGAAGGAAAACAAAAGCAAAAACAAAAAAACGCGGTTCCGGATTCAATGGAATCGCAACTATCGGATTCATCAAAGGGTAAAAAGCGCTGGAAACTTCAACTAAAACGCAAATAATATTCACAATCATCAGAACCAAACCTTTCGGTTAAATTTTTGAATGCATTGGAGCAAATCATGTTGCAGATAGGTCAACAAGGTGAGGAATACGAGTATGAGCAATGAAAATATTAAAAAAAAAGCAGTAGATCGAAGATATATTGAAGATTATACCAAGAATAATTATCGGATCATCGGGGATTCCAAGCACTCCGCAATAAAGCCGTGCCACTGGCAACAGCAGCGATTGTTGACCGGCAGAAAAAACCGTTCGTGTTATAAGGGATATTTTGGTATCGATTCCCATTTGTGTCTCCAAAATACCCCGACCCTCCCTTTTTGTAATCTCGGCTGCGTATTTTGTTGGCGTGATATCGAATTGGGCACACTAGGTTCGTGTTTCCCCAAAGATATTGCAATGGATCCGCCCGATAGACTCGCTGAAGAAATGATCAAACAATCAAAGAATCTCATCAAACACCACATCGGATTGGATAAATCTCTCGACAACCTCAATGTCATGCGGAAAATTATCAAGTATTGGGTCAAGATGTTCAAAGAAACCGGAACATTTCCAAAATTCCATCAATATGAACTCGGATCTCGTATCGGAGAGTCCAATAAAAAAACCATCAAAGCATTAATTCTGCTGAAAGCGTGCAATATCTTGGAAAGCGATGAAAATAATTATTGGATTTCGGAATCCATCGCGCACGAGCTGAAGACAGAAGATGATGCCCTCCGAATCATCGATCGGGATGTAACCAATGAAGAAGATTTGAAGAAAGCATTTAAGGAAGCAGAACATCCAAAACACGCCGCAATATCATTGGCGGGAGAACCCACCCTATATCCGGAGATAGGTGGGTTGGTCAAGGAATTCAGAAACAGGGGAATGACTACATTCATCGTTACAAATGGAACCCATCCCGAAGTCATCGAAAAGATGAAAGCGGAAGGAACCCTTCCAACACAGCTCTATGTAACTCTTGCTGCACCCAATCCGGAGGTCTATAAAAAAGTTTGTCGACCCGCCTCCGAGAACGAATGGGAACGCTTAATCCAAACCTTGAAGAGCCTCAAAGAATTACCTTGCAGAACCGTGATTCGCATCACGTGTGTAAAAAATCTAAATATGGATCTTGAATACGTGAATGAATACGGCCGGCTCATTTCGGAGTCTCAACCGGATTTTTTGGATTTGAAAGGCTTCACGGCAGAAGGCAACGCCCTAAAAATAAATGAGCGAACGAATGAAAGCCTTGAAATGAAGGATTATGCGCCGGATTATGCCGAACTGCTTCGATTTGCAAAAGCGTTTGAAGATCGGTTCGGGTTTGAGATTCTCGAAGAAGTAGAAGTATCTCGGGATATTCTGCTTCGGGTTGCATGGCCGAAAGGAAAGTCGATAATTATATCTTCAATTGAACCAAATAAATGATGTATATTTTTCCTCTCATTTACCATAGTAAATCTATTAACGATTCATAATGGTGCCATACAAGGGTTTCTTTTCACAAGATATTTTTTTACTTTCCTTGAATTGTCGTAATTCGTGAACGATTTTGATTAATAAATCTTTGCTTTTTCTTATTTCTAGAATAAATTTAATACGAGCGAGCATATACTTTTACAAAATCATTATAAAGGTAGAAAGCGGATAGTAAAATATCGAAATCATCAAACAATACATTGTTCTGCGATTTTTTTTGGTATTAAAGAAATAAATGGTGTTTCCATGTCAGAAGTTGAAAAAAAATATAAAAGCGCTGCAAATATAATCGTTTCTGCAGGTGTTTTGCCGTTTTCTGTGACTGATACCGTAGTGGAAATTCTGAAATTCTTCCTTGATGAGGAAGATTGTGAATTCTTGAAAAATTTCAAAATCAAAAATTCAATGGCCTTAGATCAATTGATAAAAAAGTCGGGCTTGGCCGAAGAAGAAATTGATAGGTTAGCAAACAAACTTGCGAAAAAAGGCTTCATGTTTAATCAACCGAGCTCTCAAGGTGTGGAGGTATATAGGGTCCTTCCATTGGTGGTAATAGGAAATTTTGAGTACACGTTCATGCATCCGATTCCCGAAGACCAGAAAGCGAAGTATAAGGATCTTGCAAAATTGTACGATAAACTTATAACCGAGCTTAAAGAGAAGGTTCAAGCCGGCTACGATCAGATACTTCCGATATTTAAAAAAGCCCCGCCCACCGATCGCACAGTTCCATTACGAAAGAATAAATCGGGTAAAACCGTAAAAATTGAGATAAATCAAACACTTCAAGGCGCAGAAACCATTATTCCGGCCCAAGATGTCGAATCCATCGTGAACAAATTCGATGATATTGCCGTAGGCTATTGTTTTTGCAGAGAATATCATAAAATTAACGGCGATTCATGCGAGATCAAGGATGCTCCCAAAGAATGTTGCTTCACCTTCGGGAAATCTGCAAAGCATGTTATCGAACAAGGCTTTGCCCGAAAAATCTCGAAGAGCGATGCGATTGAAATCTTGCGGGAATGCGAAAACGCGGGCTTGGTGCATAAGGCGTTTCACAATGGTTCGGATATCAAAAAGGATGAAAATTCTATCTGTAATTGTTGTAAATGCTGCTGTGACACGTTCCAATTTTGGCGAAAAGGTGCCTCGCCCATGATAAATGCAACAAACTACCTTAGCATCATAGAACCAGATGTTTGCACCGCATGCGGACTTTGCATAGAAAAATGCCCGGTTGGAGCCATTAAATTGGCCGAAAGCGGAAAAGCGGCCGTAAATCAAGATCTTTGTATCGGATGTGGCGTATGTGCAATGAGCTGTCCATCTGATGCCATTGGTTTAAAAGAGGGCGCAAGAATTGTGTTTGCTGCACCTCCGAAATTCTAATCTCCTTTTTTCTTCCTTCAAATATCGATCATGTTTATTTCGTTTCATTCTTTTGCTTCAATATGACTCAAGATTTCGTTTTAAAGCCGTTTTCATGTGGCATGTTTATTTCGATCCCGGATGGCGATGATATCACGCTTTGTAGTAATTATAAATGTTATAAGCGGTATACGTGCCGAAGGTTTATCTCCAAACCCTTGGGTCGGCAAAATTATTTGGGATGGCCAAATGGCTACCCATCAACCCCTTGTTCGCAATTTTGGGATTGCCGAGATCTCTTGAAATCGCGAATTTATAAAAACAAAATTCAAGATCATGCGTATTTTATCTCATTAGCGAACGCAAATATACATGAATTATGTTGGAGATTAGCAGAAATAGAATTAAAAATCGAATACTTGGAACAATTTAAAATCCCTCCGAAAACAGAGATTGAAACGAAAGCAAAGTATATTTATGAGAACACTACGAATAAGATAAGCGAAATTATATGGTTTATTGCAGAGAAAGAAATATTATATTTATGTTTACTGCTTGTTGGGTTAGAAAATTCGATAAAATATTTTCTAACTACTTAATTGATTGAAAAAAATCTCATTAGAAACCTTCCTCTTTTTATGATTAAAACAGATCTTTCTAACCTCGCTATGTTGATATTGAATTTAAAAAAGGGCTATATCCTTGAATGAAAAACGATCTTTGGATTTGCAAATCTTTATAATTTTTGCGACATATTTGATAAAACAAAATATACAGATTCGCTTCAATTCTATTTTCATATAAATTTTCAAATCCCAAAGTATTTTTGAGCAATCCTTTCGCTGGATTTTTGCACAATGGTTTGAAAAACTATCATTTATATTGGTTTAAAACACTTTTTTTAAACAAAAGACTTATTTTCTTTGGATTCCAGAGTTTTGTAGATTGCCATGATTTTCAATTTCAAGTACTCTTCTTTGATGATCTTCCGTAGAAAGAAGAGAACGCTTGTCCTTACTTTAGGGGTCGCTATCGCGATTTGTCTTCTTTCCGGGACAATCTTGGCTTCCAATTCCTTGGCTTCATCCATGATCATTCAAAATCTGGATAAAGTTAAAGTGGATTTCACCGTTGTTGTCGCTTCAAATAAAACTACAGAGATCACCAACAAGATTAAAACAGAGACTTCACAATTTGAAGAAGTGTCCGGTGTGTATCCTGCTTTTCGGCTCGATAAATACAATATTCTCTTTGCCAAAGGAAATGGAACCGAAGATTGGTCTTATATTAATCAAACGGGGTCGTTTAATGATTTTCTCAATCAAACTTTCTTTTTGGGAATAGAACGGGATTATTTGATGCATCCAAATCTTCAAGGTGCTACAATCTTTTATGATTCAAACTATTCGACCACGGAAAATGGAATATATGTCAACAAACGGTTGGCAGATAAATTTGGGCTGGTAAAAGAAGATACTCTCACGATACGCACGTTTTCTTTTGGAGAATCGAAAAATATTACGAACCAAATCGGGTCGTTCAAAATTCTGGGGATTTTTGATGTGACAAGCCGGAGCGTGTTTTCTCAAGTTTATAGCGGAGGGTGGAGTGCGGGTTATTTTGGTATTAATGATTATCTTGTTTTGGCCGGATTCAATTTTACCTATTCGCTTTTTAAGAATACTGAGCAAGACCCAAATGGTTTCTATGATATGAACACGGTGTATGGAGTGTTGCTTGATCATTGGAAAATGCCGATTTTCGATACTCAAAAATTGCAAGAAAGAGTAAACCAAATAAATAATCGCTTGAAACAAGTGATTCGTGGAGAACAGATGTCGTTTGTGAATTCTCAATTGCAAGATGCAATCAGTACAATCAATTCAATTGTAACGCTTATTAATAACATTTTAATTATGATTTCGATTCCGGTGCTACTTTTGACGTGGTTCTTGATCAAAACGAATTATCATCTTTCTTTCACGGAAAGGAATCGGGAGATCGGGCTTTTAAAGTCGAAAGGTGCTACCGAATCGCAGATTCGTGCAATTCTAAATCTCGAGTCTTTTTCCATCGGGTTGATCGGAAGTGTGCTTGGATTGTTTTTTGGTTCGTTGGCTTCCGGAATTATCTCAAAATATGTCTATGATTTCGAGGGCGAAATAAATCCTCTGCAACAAATCGTTTCGGCCTTCACGAGTGCTGAGGTTATCTTTCCTTGGATTGCTCTTGGGGTGGTGTTTAGCTATATCTCTTCGAAAAAGCCGATTAAAGACTTTGTGCAACGCAATCCTTCAGAATTATTGGGATACTACGAACCCTCGCATTCTGAACTCGAAAAGAAAAAATCCGATATTTTGATCATGATTTTAGGCGTGTTTCCAATAGTATATCCCTTGATCACTCTGCTATTGCAGCAAAGTATGTATTTCTTTTTTATATCCTTATTTTTATCAGCAATAAACGTTGTTTTATTAATCTTGGGGCCTTTTCTGTTAGTATACGCTATCGTAAAGTTCCTTTGCGTTCGCAGTATTGGTGGCTTCACAAAAATAATTCATGCGATCACAAGCAAATTCGATAAAAATCGTGCATTCTTCATTCAAAAATCAATCATCAGCAATCAAGCCCGGGCTGCAAAGATCATTTTCATTATCGGAATGTTTACTTCGTTTTTGGTAATGAATACGACTGTAATCGCTTCGGAGCAAAAATACCAAGAGAGATCCGCATTTTTATCGGATGCTGGCGGAATTCCGTTTTATATATCCAGCCCCACTTTATCTCTCAATGGAAATTATTCGAAATATTCAGATTATCTCATCAAATCATCTAACTTGAGTATACAACACGTGATTCCTTTTATTTATGATTATTCGCTTAGAATTCAAGTTTCGTACGAAGAATATAATACGGTGGAAGTGATGAGAAAGCCGTTTATTATGTGCAAAATTGATCCAAATGCAACCTTACAAGCCGCATCGATCCCCGATGATTACTTTATCGGGATGACTTTTCAAGAAGCGATGAATAAGTTGATTTCTATTCCAAACTCAACATTAATACCTATCGATTATGCAAACACCGAAGGATTGAAAATTGGCGATACGCTGAATTTTCAGTACGAAGGAAACTCGTCGGAGTCTCGATCCATCGATATTCAAATAGTGGGCTTCTATAAATATTATCCGATTGTGAGTATCTCTAATTATCAAGCATATGGGCTTATCCATGTTAACACCGCAAATGATACGAAATTCAATTTACGAAGCCATGCTTTGGTTGCATATCCGGATGAATCGGTTAAAGATAGTTTAAAATTCTCTCACATTCGTGCTTCATTGGAAGATTTTGATTCAAGCGCTTTTATATACAGCATAATATATGATGACTCTGATGGAGATGCGATGTTTTCAATTAATCCGGAGATTATATTCGATGCTATAATTAATTTTATTATGGTGGAGAAGATATTTTTGGTTTTGATTGTGTCTTTTGGGCTTGCTATTGTGATGTTTGCATCAATTAATGAGAAGTCTCGACAATTCGCCCTTCTGCGGGCTCGTGGTGTACCAAGCAAGGTAATGTATCAAATCCAGCTTTCAGAGGGTGCGGTATTCATCATTATTGGGATTATAATTGGATTATCCGGAATATTGTCTGCGTATAGTTTTATTCTCCAAATTAATAATCTAACGGTGTTATTCAGTGCAATGGAAAGGACTCTTTATATCCCTTGGTTTCAGATAGTGATCGAATTCGGGCTGTCTTTGGTGATGTTTATTTTAATAATCCTTTGGTCTGTGAAAGTTGGATTGAGAAAATCTGATGTCGATAAAATCTCGGAGGTCTTTCGACTCGCTTAAAATATTTTTTTTATCAAAATCAATTAAAAAATATGAGTGTGAGGTAAACAAGAATGCAAAGGAATTTTGAAGATTTGAAGTCGCCCCAATTCAATAGACCCATTCACAAAGGGGATTTATTGGTAAAATGTGAAGATGTGATTAAAATCTATAAGCGGGGCAAAGTGGAAGTGGTGGCTCTTAGAGGGCTTTATGCTGACTTTTATGCCGGAGAAATTACCCTCATTATGGGGCCTTCAGGATGTGGAAAAACTACTTTATTGAACATTTTAGGCGGCTTGGATACGTTGACGAGCGGGAGAGTCTTTGTAAACGGAGAGAATATTGCCGGATTGGATTCAAAAGGGTTAGAGATGTATAGACGCGCAAATATCGGTTTCATTTTCCAATTTCTGAATTTAATCCCTGAATTATCGGCCGAAGAAAACGTGAAATTGCCCGCAGAATTATCCGGAAAGAAGGTTGACCCGGCATTTATCCATGAAATATTCGATATCATTGGGTTGGTCGAAAGGATGCACCACAGACCAGAAGAGATGTCCGGCGGTGAACAGCAGCGAGTCGCTATTGCATGTGCCTTGGCGAATAATCCCAAGATCCTACTCTGCGATGAGCCTACGGGTGAATTGGATACGAAAAGTAAATATAATATCATGAATCTGCTTCAAGCAATCGTAAAGAAATACCCGGATAAAGCGATTATCATCGTTTCACATGATCCGGAGCTCAGAAAAATCGCAGATCGGATGTATTATATACGGGATGGAAAAATCTCGCATAAATTTACACCAGAAGAGATGGAAAAGATTCGGAGCGAAACAGAGGAAGAAACCATGGTTCCGGGAAAATCCACTTCATCTGCGCATGATTTATTGACCGAATTATTGGAGATCGATAATTTTATAAGAGAGAAAATCGAAAAGATCTCCAAGCAAACCCATCCGATGTAAAATCTAAACGATATAATTTTGAAATCTTTTTTCTCTGTTTGTTCATTGCATTTAGCAAAGAATTTTAAATAAAAGAAGATAAATTTTGATTATGAAAGCCGCAGTATTCAATGGTAGTGTATTAGAAGTAAAAGATGTCCCCGATCCAAAGATGGTTGAAGAAGATGTATTGATTAAGATAAAATATTGCGGGATTTGCGGGACGGATATCGCTATTGTGAATGGGTGGTACAAAGTACCCACTCCGCTTATCATCGGACACGAATTTGTTGGTGAAGTTGTAAAAGTGTCGAATCCTAGGCATTCCCATTTGATCGGAAAAAATGTTGCATGCGAAATCAATTCGAAAATCTGTGGAAAATGTTATTATTGTTTTCGGGGAATGCCGACTCATTGTGTCGAACGGAAAGCCTTGGGAATTGATATTGATGGAGGTATGGCGGAATATATTGCCGTTCCGCATTATCTGATTCATATGATTCCGGATTCGATAAAGCTTGAGGATGCAACGTTTATTGAACCGCTTGCTGCTGCCTATCAAACGTTTGAAATGATGCCTTTGCCCGCTCCGGCCTCACAAATCGCTACCACTAAAGTAAATCAAAATGTGGGTTCGGTTGCGGTAAATCTCAAACAAGAAAACGCCGCAATATTCGGACTCGGCAAATTAGGGTTGCTTATCATTCAAGTTGCAAAACAATATGGTTTAAACGTGATTGCAGTCGATCGATCCGAGAAAAAATTAACTTTAGGAGTTAAATTGGGTGCAGATTATCACATCAATCCGAATAAAACCGATGTGGTTCAAAAAATCAAGCTTATCACCAATGGTGTGGGAGTCGATTATACCATTTATTGTACTGGAAATGATCAAGCGCTTCAGCAATTAATTTCTTGTACAATGTCTCGAGGAAAGATTCATATTAAATCAACTCACGGATTACCCGCGAGCCTTAACATTACCGAATTGGTAGTTCGTGAAATCTCAATACACACAAGCAGATGCGGACCGTTTGAAAAAGCCATTAAAGGATTGGAATCAAAAAAAATTTCCGTGAGCGAAATTCTCACGCATGTTTTTCCGCTCGACCAGATCAACAAAGCATTCGAAATATTAAAGGAGCCGAGCACAATCAAAGTTCTCATCAAAATGCCTGAATGAAATTATATGTTGTGAATTGATTTTTTTCGATTTGTTATTTTACGATTTGTTATTTTACGATTTGTTATTTTTCGATTTGTTATTTTACGATTTGTTATTTTTCGATTTGTTATTTTTCGATTTGTTATTTTTCGATTTGTTATTTTTCAATTTGTGAGATGTAAAAAATGAAAAATCTGATCACAGTAAATACCCTTTCAATTCCATAATGTCATTTACAATAAGTGCCGGATTCTCATTTATCAGCTTTTCTTTTGCAACTAAACCTGAAGAAACGGAAATGGTTTTGATGTTCGCCGCCCGACCGGCAAGAATATCTGTGACCATATCTCCAATGAACACACATTGGTTAGGATTCACTTTGAATTTCTGCATCAATTTGATCAGCCCTTCCGGATCAGGCTTGGTTTTTTCTACTTCGTTAAATCCGAATATCTCCTCAAAGTACTTGCTCAGTTGCCGTTTTTCCAATGCTTCAATTACATAGCTCTTTTTATTATTTGATAAAATTGCGAGTTTATAGCCTTTTTTATGAAGACCTTTTATGAGGTCTTCGATTCCGGAAAATAATTCGCAGCTCTCTTTCTTTGCACGGAAACTGGAATAAAATGATGCGGCTATCCGTAATTTGGTAAGTAAGGTGTATTCATTCAACATCTCGATGTTTAGAAGATCGTAGCTGTTGAGAATAATTTTTGGGAAGGGGATGGATTGCACCACCTCTAAGAGATGCGCCACTTGTCGCATGGCATCTTGAGGATCCGTTTTTAATTTATATTTCTCGATTCCTTCTTCAACGGTTGTCCGAATTGCATCGACTATATCGAATATAACCCCATCAACATCAAAAATAATCAATTTCACGCCATCCAAAATTTTACCCATTGTATTCACCGAATCACCTTAAATAAAGCGCCGCCCTAAAAGAACTTTTTAATTGCGAATGAAAAGGGCTTAAAAGCAAAATTTAATTGGGTTGGTAAATCATATTTTATATATATGTCGAAAGCAACGAAGAAAACAACAAAAGCAAGCGGGAAAGCTACAAAGAAGACTTCCAAATCCGTTGAAGCGCAAAAAGAAAAGATAAAGGAACCCGTCGCGAGTCAGAATGAAAAAATTAGTTCGGCTTTGGCTTCAAGAGCAACCGGAGAAAGCGAATTGAAAGAACCTATTGATGATCCAGCCTCTGTTGCCGAGTCTGAACCCGGGCAAAAAATTCAAGACCTAAATGCCGCTCCAACTCAACCTATTCCGCAAAATGCTAATGTAGAACCCTCTGGGAGCCAAAGCGAGCGAGATGCGATTCTTGCCTCTTTAAAAGAGATGAGTATTGACACCAGCTCCTTGTCTGCAGAGGAATTAAACCAATTAATTCAAGAGTATAAAGAAATGAAGTCTTTCGAGTCTTCCGAAAGCGAGGAAATCGAGAAGGCGATTGAAGAAGTAAAAAAGGATACAGAGATAGAGAAATCCATCGAGGAAGTGAGGCAAGAGAGTGAAATTGATAAGTTAGCGAGGGAATTAGAAGGTGAATTAGAACCGAAAAAGGAGGAATTACCCAATCTTGAGGACGAAATTGATAAACAAATAGAAGCGGAGCTTGACCGGAAGAAAAAGAAAAAAGAAAAAGAGGTTATGACCGAAGAGAAATTCATTGAATATCTGAAAAGCCGCAGATCGAAGATTGTATATTTTGCATTATGGGAACTCGCTATGAAAATCGATGACCATCAATCCACGAAACAAGGATTATATGAGCGATTAAAAGATGTAACAAGCATGGACCCCATTGATCCTATCAATGAACATAAGTTTTATTTCGGGCTTGGATATATTCTTCGATTGAAACTCTACGAGTCTCCGGTTGTCGTGTTCAAAGCAGGCAAACTGAAGGTGAATGTAAATGTTGATAATCTCAAAAAGATGTTAGAACAAATCGGAGAACCGATCAGTACGCGACCCGTTATCCCCGAAGAAAAGAAAAAGAAGATGATTGAAGACTTTTTTAGTGATACGTTTGACGATATCTAACGAAGATTCTTAATTTTTTGGTTTTTATCCACCATCAATATAATCTTTTTATTTTTTAATTTCCTATGGATAATATGGCGTCATTTTTAAAAATGACTGAGTATCCCGGAGATCCCCGGCTGAAAGTAATTAAAATGGGAAAGACCTTGCTTGGAAAACTTCTTTATCCGTGCTATGCCTTCTATTTCGATGGCATCTTTATCGATACGGGTCCTATTGTGGCCCAAGACAAATTCATCAAATTTTTGGATGAAAATCCTCCGAAAGCAGTACTATTGACCCACGCGGATGAAGATCATATCGGGAATCTCCGCTATATTCAAGAGCATTACAATATTCCGACATTGGCTCATTCCGATGCGAAAGAATGGGTCGAGGATATTTTAAAATTAGAGCTGCTTCGGTACCAAAAATGGGTTTGGGGTATCCCAAAACCTTGTACCTCCCAACCCATTCAATTAGAAACGTCCCAAAAGATAGCCAACCACACCGTCATAGCGATCTCAACGCCGGGGCATAGGGATCATCATCTTTCTTTTTATTTTCCGGAGCAAAAATGGATTTTTACCGGAGATATTTATTGCGGTACGTTTGTTCAGATGTTTTTCAAGTACGAAAAATTCGACCAAATCTTAAATTCAAACAAAAAGATAAATGAGTTGGACATTGAGACAATTTTATGCGGTTTCAAAGGCGTTGTTCCTCAAGCAAAAGAAAAGATCGTAAAAAAGATCAAAAATCTCGAATCACTTCAGTCAAAAGTTCTCGATCTTTACAACAAAGGGCTGAACATCGATCAAATAACGAAAAAGATCCTTGGAAAGGAAACCATTATTGCGAGGATTACGGAAAACGATTTAACAAAAAGAAATATGGTAGAAAAAATATTAGATGCAAATGGCATCAAGATGGCTTGAGATAATCTAAGTTACCATCCATTTTTCGACTTTGGACAAA
This sequence comes from uncultured archaeon, assembly GCA_964623665.1. GTDB lineage: Archaea > Asgardarchaeota > Lokiarchaeia > Sigyniarchaeales > Promethearchaeaceae > CAZUTM01. Next base: position 5,021 of record CAZUTM010000003.1, on the reverse strand, counting down.
AGATCTCTCAAGACCGCTTCATTATTGGGTTCGGTTTTTTTGGTTTTAAGTTGGCCGCCATAAATCAACATTTCAAATAAAATTGGATGGAACATATTAATTTTTCCAATCATTTCTTTAGTATCGATGATGTGTTGGCCGATTTCGGAAACACTATTAGAACATTCTGCGGCAACCATCATATTTTTCAATAAATCTTGTATTGACGTTGCGGGAGAAAGCATCTTCCAATCCGTGATTTTGATTTTCTTGGGAGTTTCAATTATATCCTGGTGTATAGAAGAGCCCGCAGATTTAGATGTGTGCTCTGAACCCGGTTTAGGCGGAAGCGCGGAAAATACAAATTCATCGGTTTTTTTTGTATCTTTAAACCCCGGTAGATGAATGCCAGAACTCTCGATAGCAGATTTTTCTTTAATACTTGAACTCGAAGCCGATTCAGATCGCTGTGGGATGGCGGGTTGGGCGGGCACTTGCGGAATCGAAGGCTGCGCGGGCACCTTGGGAATTGAAGGCTGTGCGGGCACTTGCGGAATCGAAGGCTGCGCGGGCACTTGCGGAATCGAAGGCTGCGCGGGCACTTGCGGAATCGAAGGCTGCG
>CAZUTM010000003.1:0-4320 GCA_964623665.1 uncultured archaeon | reverse complement strand
CGGGCACTTGGGCTGGAGTTGGTTGTGATGACGTCTTTTTATATTGGTCGGGAATTAATTTATCATCCAAAGGCCCAAATTCTGCCTCTAAATCATCGACAACGGGGTCTTTTATAGGTGCAGCTTCTGAAAACAGCATCTTGTCAATCATATTAGATCCTGGCACTGCTGAAGGTACTTCTTTTGCTTCGGGGATGACGAATCCGCCCTTTGCCATCTTTTCCAGCTTACCTTGGACCGATTTGATAGCACTTGTTAACTGGGTTAATACTTGTTTATTTTCAACATTTTGAATCCGGATCTTATCGGCAACTTCCATTGCTTCGGAGATTCGGGACATACTGTCAGAAATTGAGTTCATTTCTGCAATTAAGCGTAAGGTAACTGTCTCAAAATTCTTTTGAAACGCGTTAAAAGTATCTTCAATTTTTTTAATTCGTTCTTCGGTCATTATGTTTCACTCCATTAATCAAAATAAGACTTAAATTAGCAATCTTTAATATTTCCCTTCAGATAATGCATCTAATCGTGCCATGAGCGTGCTGATAAGTAGATTTGCCTTCTCTGCTTCTTTGTAGATTTCTTTATTATCTTTCACCGCTTTTGGCATAAAAGATGCCCTTTCATTAAGTTGGGCAACATCGGTTGCGATTTTTGTTAATTGGGTGTTAAGATTTTGGGTTATCATTTCAAACCCTTTTTGAAACATCTCCAATCGCTTTTCGAATTTCGCAAGAATATCTTCACTCATGCTTTTATTTTGATTCTCAACCAATTAAAAATTTGTGGATTGGATAATTTTGGAAAGAATCCCAAAAAATGATACAAAACACTAATGTGTAGTAAATTTTACAATAGTTTATGCAATTTTATAATCGTATCTTTGGTATTCTTCAACTCGAACTCAAAAGCATCCGTACCCGCGTATCTTTTCATATCTTCGATGATTTCGGTAGCGGCTTGCGGATAAATTCCCAAATATCTCGTGGCGTAGCTCTTTTTTGGCGTCATTATTATTGTCCGAATCTTTTTTTGTCCTATTTTTTTAGCAAGCACCCGCAATTCTTCGGTGATCAATTTGAAATCCGCAAGCGTTTTCGCTTCCATTTCCGGATATCGTGCCGAGATGTTGGCACCCATGTCCGAACAAATTATAATTACCGGGATATTATCCTTAGCCTTGATGGATTCGACTTTAATCATTTGGAGTACTTTATCCAAAGCCAATGCAAGGGGAGTATATGATTGCGCTTCTAATGATTGCATTTTCTTTAGTGCACGTGTAAGAGACACTGAAGGTTCTTGGAGAACGAAAACATTTTTGTTGTAAAAGGTGATTACTGCTACTTTATCCTTTTTTTTATAGCCTTCCCGATGCAAGCTTTTAATCACTTCAATAGTTTGTTGCAGTGCCCGGATCATCGATGCGCTTGCGTCCAATATAAAATATATTGTTAGAGGTGCTTTGTATTCGAACATTTTAATTTTAATGTCCGATTTATTCAATTTTATTGGGAATGGTTGGTTTGTGCTTGAAAATATCGATGATAGAGATGTCATAGAAGTGTTCATTGATGAAAAATCATATAACCTTTTTTGATTTGATTCGGTTCCCGAAAAGGCCTGTATAGAATTTTCAATAAACTGTTTTTGAGTGAGTAGATCGGGGGTTGAAAATCTTCTTTGAAAATAAAATTTGAGAGATGCGTCGAACGCGATGGATTTCGGTCTACCTTGGGGTTCTCTATATGTTAAATATGCACCTTTTAATTCGGATAATATTTTGGCGCGATTTCCCCTTCCCGAAAAACTTCCTTGGCCCTTTCTTCTTCGAAAATGATGGAAGATATTGTCGATTTTTTTTATATCCGCTTCAAATTCTTTGTTTAATTCTTTCTCAACGGGTGGTGGAACATACTTTCTGGTCTTTCCCACTTTGTAGCCCGGTGGCTGCTCAAAATCCCTTTGTTGATCAGTAAATCGGTTTTTTGAGGTGCCTCCTCCTTCATCGTTCCACTCCGGAATATCCATGTTACCTTTATCCAAGGGATTTTCTTTGTATTCCTTTTGGCTATCTTTGGTGTACTTCAATGTATTTTGATCCAAATCCCAATTTGGTTTATATTTTTCCGGATCTTCTATCGCTTCTTTTATCTTTCCTAAGATGTCTTTCATTTCCGATTCGTAGTATTCCGGATCTTTGGTGTTGAAATTCGATTTCATCCGGTGGCCGAATACCAATTTGAAAACCGCTTCGAAATCATGAATGGTCACTTTATCTCGTGACTCTAAAGCAGCATGAGCTCTCGCGCAGCGGATAAGTGTTATATCGGCTCTTTGCGAATGAACACCCGCTTGTCGCACCAACTCAGCTACCTTCAGATAGATTGAATCGGGGATCTGGATTTTTTTTACCAAGGTTCTGGCCGCGATCAATCTATTTCTGAGTTCATTCTGTTTCTCTTCATATTTTTTCAGAAATTCTTCGGGTTTATCGGTGAATTCAATAACCTCTTTAGTGATTATGGCGCGTATCTTCGGATCTTCGGGTGATTTGATTCGTACTTCTAATCCAAGCCGATCTTGTATCTGCGGTCTCAGCTCTCCTTCCTCAGGATTCATTGAGCCGATTAAGATGAAATTTGCCGGATGGGTTAATGAAATTCCTTCTCGTTCGATAATATTCATTCCGGTTGCTGAAGAGTCCAACAAAATATCTATAATATGATCTTGAAGCAAATTAATCTCATCGATATACAAAATACCGCGATTTGCTTTAGCCAAGAGCCCGGGATTCAACGCCTTGATTCCGCTGCTCAAAATCCGCTCTATATCCAACGAACCGACCACCATGTCTTCGGTGACGCCGAGAGGTAAATTTACGAGAGGGATTGCTCTTTCATATCCAGAATCTTCTTTATTCCTATTTTCTCTGCAAATTTCGCAGATTTCACGTTCATCTGCCGATGGATCGCAATTGAAAGGACACCCTTTCGTGACTTTGATGGGTGGAAGGATCTCGGATAAGGATCGAACTGCCGTTGTTTTTCCCGTTCCTTGTTGCCCCGTAAGCAGAACTCCACCGATTTTTGGATCGATCACATTCAAAAGAAGTGCCATTTTCATTTCTTCTTGGCCTTTGATTGCGGTAAATGGAAAAGTGCGGTATTTCATCGATCATTAAAATTGCGAATCAAATAAAAAAGATTTCAAAGACGGTTTCGAGGCCGTGTAAAAAAGCCATATAGGAAAAAATAACTGTGAGAAGCTATTGAGGATTCTGAGAAATCGATTCAAGCGTAACCGATTGAGGGTCTTGCTGCAATTTTTGAAACAGTTCGCCGATTTCGGACACTTTTTTGGTCCAACGAGCCAATATTTCTTGTATTTTAGGGATGGTCTCTGCTCGCTCTTTATATTCCACATAAGGGAGTAGCATTTGATACAAGCCGGTCTTTTCGTTTCCGAAATCAATTGATTTTTGGATTTCGGTTCGTTGCATCTCCAAAACCGCGGGTACTCTTTCCATATTCCCTTGTTTCAAAAGCGTTTGTACATACGACACCGTTCCAACCAATAATTGACTGATCTTATTGGATTGTTCTGTGACAAATTTATCCGCTTGAAGAACATATTCTTGATCCCTCGGAAATGCTTTGGTGACATATCCTACAAACTCTTGTGCATTCTTTACCAATGCGCTATCAACGGCTAAATCCGAAAATTCATATGGAATTTCATGATACTGCGCTTCGAGTCCTTTCGCCGGATTATCTAAACGATAGATTCGAAATCCTAAATCATTTTTTAGCGGTTTGACCGGATCGCCCTTTCTTGCGGGCAATTCCACTTGATCCAGCAATTGTTTGTGGTTAAATACTAAAGCAATCGCATGAGGATTTTGTTCTTGCCAACTGAGCTGTGTTCTTACATCATCTTGGGAAAGCATCACTTTAATGCCGGGATGGCTGTGATACCAGCCCATAATATATTTAGGCGGGTCTTCCACCATCATTTCGGTCTCGATTTCGGCCGCATCAACATAATCTTGCTCCGAAAACTCCACTTTCAAGATCCTTTTCACTTTTTGAGTATGCGTGAAAGGCACCGCTGCCGTAATTATTGCATTATCATCCTTTACATAACCATAAAGAAGACCATATACCTCCGCCCAATCCTTCTCCGGAATCGTAGCATTCGCATAACGAACCGTTGAAGCGATTACGGTCTTATATATCTCTAAATTCAATATCACTTTTCCGCGAGGTTTCACTGACATAATGAATTATCGGCGAAATTCGGGTATATACCTTTCGCTTT
>CAZUTM010000002.1:53215-83371 GCA_964623665.1 uncultured archaeon | reverse complement strand
CAATCTTGTGATTCACCATTCATCAATTTCGATTGGATATCCAATTGAAACCCGAATATTTGTTCCAATTCTGTCTTTGAAATGTTGGATTGCGCGCTGAGATTCATAAATTGGTGGGTTTCATTCAGAATGCGCCGGTTCCATGCATCCACTTGGATCACCCCTTTCCATGCATCGGTTGAGTTCCGGATGGATTGCATAACATTGTTTGCAAGTGTTTGGGCCAAGAGCGTGTTGTTGATTGCATAGGCAAACTCGACCGCATTCGGGTTCACGCCGGATGTATCCGTCACTTGGGCTAACCAAAGATGCTTGCTTGCGTTGGTAAGCATCGATTTATTTGCCAAATATTGCGGTTCGGTGACATATCCTTTTGAAAATGCGGCTTCGAGTAATATTTCGGCGGCTTGAATTCGATTTCTCGTGTAGTAATTTCGGGAATGAACGATTCCATCATCGGTTTCACCGTTCGACCAGCCCATCCATCGGAAGGTTCCGAAATGACGATTGGGCGTCCAATGGTTTTCGGGAATAAAGCGGTTCATTTCGCCCACATTACCCTTTTGAACATTATATTTAACCCAATCGGACATATTCATCCAGATATTTCCCATTTTCTCCAACTCCACGTGTCGCAATTCAATTTGCCGCATTTTTTCCGGATTGAAATTAAACTCGTGGGGACCTTCAATGTCTCCTGTATTGATACGTTCCGAATCGCTCAAGGCCAATTGATGGTGCAAAACCCCGGTTTCAACCGTGGGAAGCCAAATCAGCGGCATTACATATACGGGCTCCGAGTTCGAATCCCATTGATACCAATACTTCATCAGCGGCTTTTCGGGGAAATAATTGAAATACGATAATTGATCTCTGCTTATCGCGGCGGTCGTGAACCCGAGTCCTTTTAGAAGCGGAAATGCGGGCAAAAATTGCCCTTCTTGCAGAACGATAACATCCGAAATTGAAAAATTATAGATTTCTTCCAAAAGATATTTATTATATGTGATAGAATCGACAAAATCCTTATAATTATAGGCCACGGCTAACCCGTGCGAATATTGCGGCGAAATAAGCTCCATTTGTCCCCGCTGGTTCTGTTTTTGCATCTTCTCAAATAATTCGGGATATTCGTGATATACGAATTCGATTAAAAGACCTTGGCATTCGAGCGTCCAAATCCAATTGGGATGCCGATCATACATTTCAACGATATGGATAAGGCTTTGGGTAATAATATCATGGTAGCTTTCTTCGTTTCCGGCCCGAAATTGAATGTTTGCATGGTAATAACTGGTGCTGAGAGGCCGTTTTGTTGAAAAATAGAGGCCGATTATGCCGAAAAATGAACAGAGAACAATACCGGAAATAACTAATGCTTTGATCTTCTCGCTCTCAAATGATATTGCTTTCAATTCCATATTGGTATCTCGTTTTTTGAAAAAATAAAACTGCCGAAATTATTCAAATACTTTGAGAAACAATTTCGGTTCGGTTAAACGACGCCAAGGTAAGTTTTTTATGACCAAATATGATCAGGCACTAACCTCCGTGCCATAATTGCGCTTATCGCGCTCAGTTATACTTAAATAATTAAACCATATAAATCTTGCTGCCAAAACGCTATAATATACAAAAAAATTGATCCTAAAGCATTCTGGATCGAATTAATTATACTGATTTTGAATCTTTTTAGGTGTTTGACGAAGAAATGCTACGGGCGCGGCTATCGGATTAAAGGTATTCATGAAATGCAAAGTAGATCAATAACGGCACGAGAAGTTCGAATAAGCCCTTTCCGAGAGAAGTAATTTCATAAGTGACCCGAATCGGCTGCCCGGGATGCACCACGCGATTTATCAAGTTTGCCTTTTCCAATTCTTTCAATCGTTTGGTAAGGGTTCCGGTGTTAATATACGGCAACATTCGCTTGATATCATTGAAAAAATGAGGAGCGGGGCTATTTAGAATGAATATAATGTCTAAAATATATTTTCCTTGTAATATAGCCATATAAGGTTGAAAGAATTCGAGTTCTGAGTATAAATGGTGGTGATCCAATTCTGATTGTTCTTTATGATGGCATTGCATGGATTTATTCACGGATGCTTGAATCTTGGGGATCAAAGTAATGGTTTCTTGCCAGTTCTTTCTTAATTCTTCAATATATTCGTTGGTCAAAGTTGAATCCTTTCTAATTTTATCGGTTTGTTTTGGTGTACTTACCTTATTTTTATGCGCTTGCATATTTATTAATTACCATCGTTAGTATATAAAGTAGACTAACGCTATTTTTTACGGTTAATTGAAAAATAGGTTATTCGAAAATTTCAATGATGAAGGTGATTAAATGAATATTTTTAAAGCAATTCAATTTCGTTTTATGAGTTTCGTTCTGAGAAAGATAAAAACCTCAGAAGTCGTCTCAAGTGTGCTTTCCTACGCTGAAATTCATGAAGGATCAAAGGTATTAGATTATGCTTGTGGTCCCGGTTTGTTCAGTGTTCAAATTGCATCAATAATTGGGCCAAAAGGTCATATATATGCTGCCGATATTAATCCTACATCCAAAATATATTTGGAAAAAGCGATTAAAGATAAAAATATAACGAATCTTTCGATAATCACCACGAACTCTAAGTTAAATGTACCGGACAGCACGATTGATACGATCATTCTCTTTGATTGCATATTTCAAATAAAGAATCTAAATGAAGTGTTGAAAGAATTGCACCGCGTGCTTAAAACTGATGGTATGCTTATTGTTGATGTAAATCATCTCTCTTCAAGTAAAACGACCGCCCTCGCCGAAGAATTCGGTTATTTCAAGCTAAAGAAAAAAAAGATAATAAATGTCGTTCACTCGAGCGAATTATTATTCTTTTCAAAGAACTAACTATATTGATTGGTTTCCCATGTTTCGTTTTTTCCTTCAATTATTATACACAATGATAAATCCATATATCGCGTATTAACTCATCTCATTTTATTAATTAAATATTTATTTATTACCGGTTTGAGCCCATCCTTTATAAATAATGATAAAGGTGAAATGAAAAAATGGAATTTATAGTGCACAATGCAAGATCACGGGATAATGGTCGGAATAGGTCAAATTTTGTCCATATGAATCCTTCGGAATGGAGATATTGATCGGTTGAACCGATTCGGAAACAAATATAAAATCAATGCGCCGATCATAATTCGGAGCGTAATTTGCATCGAACCGACTTACCGAATAATCAAAGGGAATGGGACTGCCGTGAATAAGCCTATAACTATCTTGCAACGGCTTGGCACCGTAATTGTCCAAATATTGGTAGGATTCGGTTGTATGATTGAGATTAAAATCACCCATGAGGAACACGGGGAGATTTCCGGTATATTCGGAAATGAATTCTTGAATTTGCTTAGCCGCGTTCGTCTGAAATTCGTTAGAGAAATCGAAATGGGTATTGAATACAAAGAATTGTTTCCGTGTTTCTTTATGTTCTAATCGAACCCATGTGCAAATTCTGAAGTGCAAGTTTCCCCACGTGCGCGAAGGAGAGGCTGGTTGGGAAGAAAGCCAAAAGGTACCTCCATCAATCAACCTGAATTTATCGGTTCTAAAGATAATAGCGGAATATTCTCCGCCAAAAGCGCCATCATCACGACCAACACCGTAATATCTATAGACACCGGGTTGTAAATTCGAAGTAATATATACCACTTGCCGATAATGGGCTTCTTGAACCCCTATGATATCGAGACTGAATGAATTCACATAATCAACAAAATATGGCTTTCGATTATCCCAATTATTTAACGGATTTTGTTCTATCGTTGGCAATCGAATGTTATATGTCATTATTTTAAGAGGAACACTTAAACTCGAATTAGTTATTCCTGCAACGGATTTTGGTGTGTATAATGAAAATCGAATGAAGAAAATCGAACTAGATAAAAGCGTAATGATGATCAAGCTTGAAATTACCAATTTTTTGTGTGCCTCGATTTGCTTCTTCAGTAATTCTGATGATTTGGAGGTGAAGGCGAAATAGAAGAATCCGCCGACAAGGAAGCATATCAAAGAATAGACTATTGCTAAAGGCGCGCCTTCTCTTAATATCACAAACATCGCAATAATTGGAATCAATATTATAGAAATAATCTTTAATCCATTGAATATTCGAGTTTTCTTAGACGGTTCTTCGGTTTTTTTTTGAATAGACAAATTTAGAAATGAAAAATAAAGCAAGAAAAGAGAAAGCGGAAAAGTAAATGTTGTGGTCAGCATTGCCAAGATTACAAATAACGATTTTCCAGAATCCGGAAAAGGGAAAATTTTGAGGTTCAATGTTCTCTTTTCTGTTATGCGTATAACGGCTAAGCTCGTTAGGGTTAAACACAAATTTATAAAAATCGTTGCGATTCCGAAAGGGAATAAAACAAGTGCGATTATCTCGATAAAACTAGTCCACGACGGTAGAAGAGAATTCAACATAGATGCTCACAATAGAATATCTTGTTATAATTACCTTTCCGGTTTATTTTTAAAGTAGAAAAAAAAACTGGTAGATAATAGTAGAATTTTATGAAATTGCTAATGTTGGTTGCCCACCACCACCATGATTTGCGCTAAATGTTGGGGTTCGGTGAAGCATGATTACTTTACATTTCAACCAATCGCTTTTCTAATTTTAATTTGTTCAGCCACTGTTGAATGCCTTCGGAAAGATACAGCGGATTATACGAAATATCAATTTCTTGAATGTTTGATAATTCCGTTATCGATTCGGGTAATGTGGAGAATTTATTCGCAGTTATCACGAGTGTTTTTAGCCGGGGCAATTTTCCGATGTTGGGGCTGATTTCTGTGATGAAATTGCGGGTAATTATCAATTCCTCGAGATTTTGGAGGTTTATGATTTTATCCGGAATTACTCTTATTTTATTCACCGAAAGATTGAGTTTCTTTAGGTCGTGAAGGGAATAGAGTTCTTCGGGGAGTTCTGAGAAGTTATTTTCAGAGAGATCGAGTTCTTCCAACTCAACGAGGTTTGAGAATCCTTTTGGTAGACTTTCAAGAAAGTTGTTGGGTAGCAACAGCGTTTTTAGCTTTTTCAACCATGTGATTGTTTCGGGTAATGACTTCAATTTAATTCTGGAGAGATAAATGGACTGAATTCTGCCCTTTTCGTAGAGGATCTCGCTAGTATTCCATTTTTGCTTTTTGTTATTTTGGGTCTTGGTTTCGCTTGCGAGATTCAAATGGAAATAAATATTTCTATTTGATATTTCTTTGAGGAAGGCGAGATCTTCCGGTTTAAAATAAATCGAATTATATAATCCGGACAATACGTCTTCGGGCTGATAACGTGCTTGGTTGATACTAAATTCTTCAAGATTGGGTAATGACAGAAGCGAGGGCGGATATTCCACCTTGTCCTTCAGAACGAGTGATTTAAGATTCTCATTCTTTGTTAACGCTTCGGATATGCGTATAAATGCCCCCACTTCGAGGTATTGAAGATTTTGATTTTCATAAATCCAATCCGGTAAAGGTGTTATGGTATTGAACAAGTGATCTATTCTAAACCCAATTAAGCGAGCGTTCCAATCTGCCTTTTTCCATAGAACATTAATATCATCGTATGTATTATTGTCCAGAGTAAAATCTTTTAAGTTCGGAAGGTGCGCGATAAATTGTTCAAAATTGGAAATCGTGCATTGCGTCAAGCAAAGTGTGTCTATTTTATGCCAATTTGTTTTTTCCAACTCTTTCCCATTTATAATAAAAGAACTCAATATTAATTTTTTGCATTTTGGTATATTTCCGATGGTTTCTATAAACGGTTTAATGTCCTCCATTTTAGATAACGAGAGAGTAAGCGTAAGTTCCAAACATTTTTCGGAATTGATTTGGCTAACGCTCAATAATATGAGTTCCGGAGATAAATCATGGAATTCGATATGCTTAAGGGATTGCAGCGAATTTATCAATGAGATATCTTCGTACATCTGGAGAGGGCCCATTTTTTCAAAGGCCAAAATGTTAAATGTGCTGTAATCCTTCTTTTTGATGAATTGGTTATCCTTTAGTAAGATAAAGGCTAGTTTTTCATTTTCGTCAAAGTCGAGCCATTTTGGGACTTTATATTTTCTTAAATTGTTCTTTATTACAGGGTCGAGATTTGCAGAAAACGGGAAGTTAATCGATACGTTCACCCTATTTTCTTTAAACAGCCTTATAAGAACCGGATCCGTTGATTTAATTGGATTATTTGTTAGAAACAATTCCTTCAAAGATTTAAACGTCGTCAGTCGTTCGGGGAGTTTGGAAATGTGATTACCGACTACGTTTATATTTGTAAAATCATCGAATGAGTTCAATATTGCCAAGAATTGCTCATCGGAGAGATTGCAGTCTTTGATTTCTATAGATTCGATTGAAAGCTTTGAAATTAATTTCAAAATATCGTCATTCAATGAATAGCCACGAATCCAAATTTTTTTATTTGAATAACTGATGTATAGTTCCTTATTTGCTATTTCTTTCGATAGCTTCTGGTTATTTCGTTTTAATTTTATAGAGATTTCCGATAATAACTTGCGCTCTTCTTGAGTTATATTGAGTTTTGAAAAAGATTCCATTTCTTTTCGAAGTTCTACCTTAAGTATCGTTTCTAACGGGTTTCCATCTAATAAGATGGTTGAAATGTTTGTAGAATCTTGAATGGTCTCATCAATATGCTTAAATCGGTTGTTTCGTAAATCTAAAGTTCCTAAAGTCACTTTATATAACAGCGCGGGTAATGAGGAAAGGGCATTGTTAGAGAGATTTAAATTGGATACATTAGCGATGAATCCCAGCGATTCCGGCAGCATGCTGATATTATTATCACTTAAATCGATAATTCTATATTTGCCATTTCCTTTAAAATCCGGGATTTTTTGTATTTTTTTACACCTCACGATTGTAATATTTTCAAGGGCTGGCCCATAAAAGATTGAATTGGGTAGATTTGAAGTCTCGCAATCAACGATGCTGATCGAGCGTAGGTGTTTCAATTTAGTTATATCGGTGTCAATCTCAATTGTGGATTTTTCGATTTTAAATTCTTTAAGATTTTTCAATTTTTCAATTCCTGTAATTGTAATAGGGCCTTGGATTCCGGAAAAGGTTAATGTTTCAATTGAATTGTTTTCCACAGCGGGCATTTCCATCTTCGGTATTTTGCAGTTGATGAATTCAAGAGAAGTTAATCGTGGAATGGTGTATATCTCTTTTATTACGTTGATTGTGCAATCTGTAATCGCGATAGTCCGAAGGTTTTCCAATTTATGATATTCTTTAGGATTCGGAAACATCTCAGCGAAATCAATGGAAGAGGATACAATCGATATTGTTCGTAACTCATGCAATTTTATCCAAGCATTATCAAAATGGACATCAAGGTGATCAATTCGGATCTCTCGGAGATCTTTGAGGTGTTCAATGGATTTATCGATCTCGAGCCTTTTGGGTAGTTTCAAGGCCGGAATGTCAATTTTCGTAAATTGAAGCCCAACAATTTTCTGATTGTCCCAAACAATATTGATAATGGAATCCTGTTTGTTTTGGTTAATTTTTACCGGAACCCCATATTCTCTTTCCAAATTGGTGATAAAATTGAGTGCAGCATATGGTTCAATTCGATACCCAAGATGAAAGAGTTTTTTAAGAGATGAAGGAAAATTTCGATAATCTTCTTCCTTTGGCATTTCGATTCTGCTGAGAAAATTATGATTGCTGAGATATTCCGGGAGCATTTTCACGGATGAATTCGATAAATCGAGATATTTTAGACATTTTAATTCCTTCAAATAGATAGGCAGTTCGGTTATTTCCTTGAGTTCATATTTGCGGGTTTCATAATTGTATTCATCTGTGTTTTTCAACCCAAGATGGCTGACATGGCCCGATGTTATTCCAAACCCACCATTATAGATTAAATTTTTAAGATTCCTATCAATATCAACCGCTTCTAAGGGCGCGCGACCCGTTTTATTATTGATTTCATCAATCAACCACCTCAAAGGCTCGATTTCGTTTTGAACCAGTTTAAAAGTCCATTGCCCCGTTATTTTCAAATTTTCAAGTGTTTTTACATCATCATGAATAAACTGAATCTCGGATCCGCTGATGATGAGATCTCTGAGATTTTTTAAATTTGAAAACGCCTTTTCTATGTTCTGTATCTTCGAATTGGCAATATTGAGTTTTCTTAGATATTCTAATTTGCTTATTTCAATGGGTAATGATTCCGAGTTAAAACTCATCAACGAAAGTTCGGTGACATGGTTTTCGGTGTATTTTTGATAGGTTCCATCTGGCAGTTTTGGTGCCGTTTTATCTTCAAATTCGAGTTCTTCTACAGAGAACCCGGATTCTACGCCGTATCTCGTGCTTTTTGGAGGATATACCATTAATTTCTTTTTTACAATGGATTCAATAACATCCAATGCTTTTACTTCCTCTTGTGGCAGTCTAAAGATATAGTAAAAGTCTTTTGGAAACTCCTTTTTTATCAGATCGACTTGATCAATTGCGAAATGCCTCAATCGTTTAAGGTTTAGAAGTGATTTGGGGAGTTTTTCAAAAGGATTTCCCGTGAGTGTTAGTTCTATTATTTTATTACATTTTCCGAGAGTTTCCGGAAGAGTTTTCAATTTATTGTTTTGAAGTTTGACAATTACCAATTCTGTGAGTTCGCCAATGGAATCAGGAATCTCTCCTATTTTATTGCCGCTTAATAGCAGTTTTGTTAATTTAGTGCATTTTGATATGTTTCTCGAAACGTATTCGATACTCGAATAACCCAAGCTTAGCGATTTTAAGTTTTTTAGTTTTCCAATTTCATCGGGAATCGAGGCGATTTTAGTTTTTTCAATGGTCAAATCTTCAAGCATTTCAAATGAGAAGACCCATTCGGGAATTTTTTCGATATTACTTCCGCTTATCGTTAATTTAATCAACGAATTAAAAACTTTCATATCAACCGGAAGCGGAATCTTGCCGTCAATCTCGATTGTCAAGGAATATACTTTATTCTCATAGATACTTGCCGACTGTTGATTTCCAAACACCATTTTTTGAATAAAATTTAGTATGTTTAATTGAATGTATTGATCTTTGGGTAATCCGGGTGAGAAATTCATCAAATTTATAATCCAGTCATCGATTTTTTGAATTGGGCATCGATCAATGGCAAGCGAACAAGTTTTTCCAAGGGATTTCGAGCGAGTTCCATCGAAAAATTCTTTAAAATCGATTGGAATCTCCGATAATTTGTTATATTTCATGCTCAAAGTTCTTAATTTCGGATATTTCACCAATTGAACTGGAATTTTTTCTATTTTATTTCCATCCAAAATGATTTCTTCGATTTCATTGTGAATTTTGTCATCTAACTGAATTTCTTGGATTGGATTATATGCAAGATTTAAGATCTTTAATTGGGGACTCGCAAATGCCGTTGATGGTAAAATTTTCATTTGATTATTGGACAAAATTAAAGATGTGAGTGTTTTAAGCAAATCAAGTTGTGATGGATATTCAGAAAGGCCGGCATTATCCAAATTTAATTTAATCGAGTGTCTCCGCTCGATTTCAAGATACATCCCGCTGTTCGGGTTTGGCTTATAGGGCATTCCACAAATTGTAATATTTGATTTAAATTTTTCTTTCAAATGCGAAACAGTGCGATATTCTGATTCGTCAATAAGAAATCCCGAAAAGACAATGCTCTGCATCTCTTTCGGAAGATTATCCTTGGAGAAAATTCCGAGCCATTCAAGGGCACTGCACTTACCCAGAACACTTGGTAACACCAGGTTCTTGAGTTCGGGATTGCCCAAAATGCTTAGGGAAATGATTTTTCCATCTCTTATTTGAATATAGGGCGTATTCGGAAGATGTCCTTGAACAATCGGTATTTTAATTTGCTTCTCTTTGAAATACCGAATCACACCAATACTTTCCTTATCCATCAGTTTTCCTTCGTAAATTCCATCTTTTATAGCAGGGGATAAATGGGTTGATTGAGATTCATCAAGATTAATCGTTCTAATTTTCGATTGTATGTCGAGCCTATCGAGAATCCCAAGATTTTGAATCGGATTCTGTTGAATATCTAATGATAACGACTTAGCCCATGAAAACAATGGTTCTATCATTTCGATGCGGTTATTTTTCAATGAGATTGTTAAAAATTCGATACTAGGACCCGATTGAATATTAGGAAGCCCTTTGGTATCGATGAGATTTCCGTCCAGACTCAACACTTCTAAATTCTTATTTTCAAAGAGTTTGCCCGGAATCGATGTAATTTTATTGTTGTTGCAATACAATCGGTTAAGATGTTTGAATTTCAATACCGATTGGGGAATCGATTCCATTTGTAGATTCGAAAGGGAAATCTCGATTACGCATTTATTCTCGGTGATAATGCCAAAGGCTTCGGAGATTGGGGTTTCTGAATACGGCCAAACTGGGACTCGAAAGCCGATTTCTTTGTTTAATTCGATTACTGCATTATATTCTTCAGCAAGCAAGGATTTTGCAAAATAGTTTCTCGTGGGTTCGCTATTCATATTTATTTTCCCTCCGCTTTTTCAATAAAAAATTCACAATTCGCTTCAATTACTTCTTCTTTCCATTTCATTATCGCTGAATGCCACTGATCCAGATGCTTTTTTGCTTTATCCGGCATGATGCTTTGTATAAACATTATTTTACCATATATGCTGCAAATAAAATGTTTAATATCATCGGATTTCGCTTCAGCTTTGAAACCATTCTTATTAATGTTGTAAAGGATTGCACGAACCGTTTTCAAATAGGATTTCGGGATATGGGCTTTGGGTTCATTGACTAAAAGGCCGGTTACTTCCATCCGAGATTTTATTCTTAAGATATGAATTTTTTTGGTATTGTACATAAATCCTTCGCTGACGATTACTCGCTTAAGCATCCCCTTAATTTTCCCTATCTTTTCATTCATGGCCTCGGGACTGATATTCGATTTCGGAATGGAAATTGTGATATCGTCTGCATATCTCGAATAATTGACACCATGTATCATTGCAAACCGCTTTAATCGCTTGTCCAAGCGGTATGCTATTAGATTTGAAATCATCGGAGATGTCGGTGCCCCTTGGGGCAAGTTTCTCACAGAATTTGCCACCAAAAAATGTTTATCGCCAATTTTAACGTTGAGTCTATCGCAAGTTGTGCATAATAAGGCGAGTAAAGTTGCCACTTCTCCGGAATACCCAAAATAGCGAAATAAGCGAAATACACGACCAAATTTGATACTTGGAAAGAAATCTTTAAGATCAAAATTGATGACCACAGCAGAGTACAAGTGACAGTTAGCATTTGTGAGAATACTACGGTCTTTGGTAAATCCATGCGCGGATTCTGAAGGCTGAAGATTATAAAGAATTTTATCGAGGATGGTTCTCTGCACGGTTTTCAGAATCTTTATTGGTGCTGATATCTTTCGTTTTCCGCCTGTTTTCTTCGGTATTTCAAATTCATGATATAAATCATATTTTACCACTTCGCGGTGATAAGTTAAGCGCTTTAGAGTTGCTTCCGGGATCCCTAAGAATGAGGCAAGCTCTTTCCAAGTTTGAATTACGGGGAGATTGAATTGTTTTAATTTGTTAATATCGGGGGATTTTTGATTCAAGTTTCGTGAATATTCTTTTCCAACGGACCAGAGCCCTTCTTTTAATCGGATTGCATTGGCTTCTCTCTTTTTGTCCCGTTTTTCAATTTTAGCTTGTCTCTTCAATTTCATATTTCGCTTTGATTCTTCTAACCGCTGTTTTAGCACCTTTTTTCGAACATCTTTGTACATCCATCGATTTATTGCCATGTTTTCGATGTCTTGAATCTCTTTGTTAATTTCTTCCAATTCTTTTAGCTTCTTTTCATCGTCCGGTGAAAAGGGGCTTTTTTCGCCTTTCCAAAACCCTAATTTATCCATCAACGATACTATTGTAATGGGCGCTCCGATTAATTGCATGCGCTTCATTATATCTTCATACCGCTTCTTTCTTTGATTACTCATCCTTTTTACCTCCCTTTCTTTTTGCACGTTTTATTAAAGCATTTATTGCTTTCGTTTGTAATGCAAATAGATGAATACAAGGTCCCTTTCTTAATTCATTTTTGGAAAAGAACCGACAATTACATTTTGCATTTTCAATAGACCCGGTTTCTGTCATTTCCAACACAAGATTCAACTTCTTCCAATTCCCCGCAGAGGATTTCTCCATAAACGTAGCTTGGGTTATAAAAAGGGACTCTCCTTCATCAATTTTCTTTGAAGAAATCTGAAAATCTCTCAGATATGGTATGATTTTCATGGCTGATAGTTCCATAATCGAAGGTTCAACGATTTTTGGAGGCAATTCAATATTAAAGAGCTCCCGATATCGAATTTTTCCGTAGTTCGGATCCAGAAACCCGAATCCCCGCCTATAGATACCATTTATTGTGTCCCGGATCTCTGTTATCGATAAGTTTGGATATTTCTGTTTGAGATCCAATTCGGTAGCGATTCGATTCAATTTAAGATAATTCTGAATCGAAATATTGACCGATTTTCCAATGGAGCCTGATAATGCGCTAAATGCAGCATCGCCGGACCAAGAATTCGCAATCCATCCGGATAATCCCAAGGTAAATTTTATTCCGGGTAAATCCGCCGTAATTAAAATTGGAAACGCGGAATCTATGATCTTTATCGTAAAAGATCGAGCTAACGGAATCAAGCGTTGAAGTAAGAGAAACCTTCTTCGCCCCCAAATACGAAATTCGGTATCATCACCATTATAGATTGTGGTCAAAGGAATTAAAATGTTAAAAGGCTCCATCAACACCTTGATTGGCTCCTTGTTTTTACAGATAAAGCGAAACGATCGCGGGCTTTTGTGCTCTTTTAACTTTTTCAAATAATATATTAAATTATACATATCGATTGGCTCGAGAACCAACTCGGTCCCTGGAAGCGCGGATACCGTTGAGGTCTTGATAAAGCCCTTGACCCATGTTTCGGGAAGATCAATCTTCTTTTCGAGGTGTCCTTCCGAATATTCATTTGCTTGAACCAAAAAACCTTCGGGATCGATATTGATTTCCAAATTAGAATCGCTGGTGATTTTTCTCATCTCCAATCCCAATTGGTGCGAAAAATCAATGTTCGTTGTTCCATATGAAACCGATTTGTAGATCTCAAATTGGTCTTTATCAATCGTTAATGCCGCATAGACAGACTCATCCTTTGAAAAGGCTTCAAAAGTTACCGAATCCGGATGAACCGAGATTACCGGATCAAAAATCCACATATATTCTGCAGCCCGCTCTTTCACAAATTTTTGGAATTTACCCCGCATTTTTTTATACACTGAAATGTACTTGTCAATATGCGAATGAATCGCATCACGCTTTTTGTACAATTGAAGCAATTGCTCTTTCTTTGTCGGATCAATTCGTTGCTCGGAATCCAATATGGATAACGTGATTTTATCCAATTGCATATTCATCCATTCTATATATTGACTTTTATCTTTAGTTCTTTGATAATTTGCCATCACGATCTCTTGTAAGCATAACATTGAATCCCTGAAGATAATGGGATTGATAATTCTTGCCCAAAACGATACTTTATCGGATCTACTCAATTCTTGAGCGAAATCAATTGTTGTTTTTCCGCTTGTGGGATCTAAAATCACTTTTGATGCATTGGCATATTTGTAAGTTGCTTGTATCATATTATTTTTCACCTCCGGATAATACCCATTTTGAATATACCTTAAGGGCACTTTCTCTATCCGCAATAATTTCCGATTGACTCATCTCCTTCAACAAATCGATCGACCATTGGGATAGTGGAGTCTTTTTCTCCACAAATTGGGTCATTAGCTCATATACAATTGATTTAATCTTCCGAAGAGCATACGGAGCTAACAAAATTACTCGAAGATAGTATTTTATTAGAGATTCTGTGCGCGCTACATCTTTGGATTGATATAATTGACCGAGGTATTCGTCGAGAAGATCTTGAATTCTATTTCCGATTTTGGTTCGTACGGCCAAATCCGGATGTTCTAATAACCGTTTGACTTGTTTTAAAGAGATCAAGTCGGTTAAAGCATATTTCTCCAAGAAGTAAAACCCTTTTTTGTAGGTTTTTTCCTTTGGATTTGATAATAAAAACTCGATGATCTTGATTCTCGTTTCTACGGGTTTTTCAAATTGTTCGAAACTCTCGCTTGCGAACAAGAATAAATCGTCATAGGGAGAATCAAACAATGGTAACAAGATCTCCGGATTATTCTTTATTTCTTCAATACGCTCATTGAAAATTCTTAGGGCCTTTTTCCGAATTGAACCGTTATCGGATTGAGCGAGTTTGCTTATTATTTCGGAAGAGAGCATTTCGTCGCCCAACTCAAACATTTGTAAAATTCCAAAAACTGAAATCTCCTCAAACCGGTTGAATACCAACTTCATAACGTAGGTATTCGATACGGATTTCCATAAATCTTTGGATAAATCACTCAAAACAGACAAAATCCACTCAACATCAATTTCTTTGATTTTCCATTTCCCCAGAAAATCCAAAAAATTCGTAAAAACGGTGGATCTGTTCAGAAATTGCGGACTTAAATAAAAATTGAATTTATTAGTTATCTCATTGTTTCTATTTTCTTCAGAAGACAGATATTCAAATAAAATATTTAAATAAACGGGTATAGTTGCTTCTCGCTCGCTTTCAATTAAAGAAAAGAGTCTTTTTAATGCTTTGGAAGTAAAATTCGTCGAAGAATTCTGTATCAATTCCCTTAATACTGATGATTCAACCACGCTCTCAATATATTTTGGCATTAAATCGGAAAATACCCGATGGGAGATCAATTTTAAAATAATTTTATCTACAGATCCCGTATATCTTTCAAGCATCTCTTTGATGCGATTCGCCAAGGTCTGTCCTCTATTGCTAACAATTTGCATTTTTTTTGGATCATTAAGGACATCAATCATTTTGATTACAATTTCATTCAATTCCTTGGGATGGGAATCGACATATTGGGTTGCAACATCCACCAACACACTTTCTTTAAAAATGAAACTGAACGCAACAAACGATAATGGGATCGGTTTATTATTCTGAACAAGCCATTTGTACGCTAATTCTGCGAACAAAAGATTCAAAGAATAGATCTTTTCAAAGATCTGGGAATCAAATGGAAGAGACAGAATATAATCAGACACCTCATGATAAAAGAATTGAATTACGGAGGGATACGATCGCGGGTGAATTTTCATCATAACTTCTAGAAAATCCTGTGGTGTTTTATGTAAAAAGAGACCCAAGTTCGGTTTTTTAACCATTTGTTTAATGATCTCATCTAAGATCGCCTCCGAAATCGATTCGCTAAATATCCTCCATAATTGATCGGTAGAAAATGGATATTTTTCATAGATTGACAATATCTCATCCGGGGGCAATTCAGAAAACTGCGATATGGCTAAGAGATACTCAAATATTGGATCTTTGTTTTCGATGCGCTTCTTCAAATAAGAAGCCATTTTATTGCAAAATCTTGAGACCTTTTCTTCCAGACGATAATTGATAATTTTAGCTGTTGAGCTTGGTGAAAACACATTCATTTTTTCGATGTAAAGGGATTCCCATAACTCATCGCTGTCATTCAAGATAAATAATTCCAAAATAAACGCAAAAACTTTCGGATTGTTTGAATTAAATGTGATGGGTAATAGGTTCTGGGCGAATAGAAATAAGGTGTTCTCATTTTCTTTCTTTCCCGCATATAACAAAAATTTAAAGTTGCTAATCTCGTTTAAAAATCGTTGTAGATAATCATGAGGAAAAGAATCAATTATAAAATTCAGATAAGGGAGCAAATCCGGATTTTCAAAGATGTACTTCCCAAACATATTAATATATTGCTGAAAGTCGGTTTCATTCCAAAATTGAATGGGAGGGAGAGGTGCCTTTGATAATATACTCAATGCCTTTTTCGGAATAAACGGCGTGATATCCATGCCCATTTTAAGAAGATAATTTTTCGCGGATTTGGCCGCACATTTCCAGTATATGAATTCCGGATTCAATCCTCTCATTTTACGACCGTAGGCATATTTCGAGCGCGTGAATTGATTTGCCAGACCCGATCCTCTAATTCTACGCCGAGGCCCATCCTCATCATCATCAAAATCTTCATCATCAAAATCTTCATCCTCGCCTTCTTCGTTTTCAGTCTCATCGCCGCAGTCCTCATCGGCATCGCCGCTGTCCTCATCGGCATCGCCGCTGTCCTCATCGTCATCGCCGTTGTCCTCATCATCATCGCCGTTGTCCTCATCATCATCGCCGATGTCCTCATCATCATCGCCGCTATCTGCATCATCACGGTCTTCGTCTTCAGTCTCATCGCCGCGGTCTTCGTCTTCAGTCTCATCGTCGCGGTCTTCGTCTTCAGTCTCATCGCCGCGGTCTTCGTCTTCAGTCTCATCGTCGCTGTCTGCATCATCACGGTCCTCATCATCGCTGTCCTCATCATCGCTGTCCTCATCATCGCCGCTATCTGCATCATCACGGTCTTCGTCTTCATTGTCGCCGCCAGCTTCATTTTGTGTAAATTCTTCATCAAGTTCGTCTGATTGATCTTGTGAATTGTTAGCGTTTGTGGTCTCTCCTGATAAATTTTGCAGCATCGCATCCGAAATTTCATATTCTTCAACAATTGAAGTTAATAGTCCATAATTTGCATGAATTTTTGCATAAGGAATAAATCTTGCATCATTTTTTTCAGAAACATACGAATAGACCGCATAAAGCGTTTCTGTAGGGCCATATCTTAAAATCCATTCAAAAATTGGAATTTTTATCGACTCCGGATAGGCCACAATTCTTTTGAATGCCCAAATTCGCTCGTTGACATGATAACCGTAAAATAAATTAGTGATAAGCAATTCCATAGCGGTTTTAAAACCGACATCCGCCAGAAGCAAGAGATTTTCAGGAGTAATTTCATTTGCCTTCTTGAATTCAATTGCATTTGCTTTGATGATAAAATCATAAGAATTTTCGGTTTTAACCGCATGAGCCCCGATTTGCCGGATAAAGTATTCCAAGTTTCTTTTCCGGAATTGTTTTTCAACATATATTCTCTTATCTTTGAGCTGCTCTTTTGTAAAAAATGTTATAACGCCGTTTCTTTCTAATTCATTGAAAATTGAATTCATCTGATTTATAAGAGAGTCCGAGAATAGCAACCCGGACGGGTCGACAGAATATCCTAATTGATCTAATAGTTCTAGATAACCAAATTGAGAATGAAAATTGACAAAATAATGGTTTGCTTCGGGCGGAGCAATTTTATTAACTATCCTTTGATTCCCCAAAATGAACAGTCTGTTGTGACTAACTGACGCCCATATGAATTTGAATATCGAGCGTCTGGCGGAATTTATGTAAGTGTCTTCTTGGGGATTACTTTCGAAAAATTCTTTTCGTGAGAGTGTCGTTTTCTGACGGCTCCACCAAGAGATTTTATAGATGATGTTGCCTTTTTCATCCTTCCATGCTTCTTTCGCTGCAAAAGAATTCAATTTAATACAACTCCATTTAAATGTTAAAAATTTAAAAATGAATAGGGAAAGGTATTCGCCGTTCTTAATAAATATTTTTGTAAATACTTCAATAAGACCAAACTAATTGAAATAATTATCCTAAAGATATTTATCGTGAAATAGATTGAATAAAAAACAATCAGCCGAGTTCCGCGAACTACTTCGAATGGATCCATCTACTCACGGTCCCCCTATCCCCCTTACTGCTAAAATAGGGGACCGAAGGTTCCCGCCCCCTTCGCTTAGCAGTGAGGGGGCTGGGGGGACCAATCACGATGGAGCTATTGATTGATGCTATCCGATTGGACAACCGCGGCGTAACACCGCAGATAAAGGCCTGGAACTCGTTCTGATACGATAAAATAATTAGAGTATTTTTCTTAATAAAGGTTTCTTGAAGCCCTCATTCTGAATAATGCAAAAAGTTTGAGATTAAAGATAAAAACGCGGAGATTCAATAAAGATTTGTGCATTCGATTAAATTGGGAATGCGATCTCTAACCAGAAATCGTTCAAAAACCGTGTTCACCATCATTAGCGTTATGCTCGGCGTTTCTTTATTGGTTTCTATCAATATCTCGGCAGATTCTATGCTTTTTTCTATTAGAAATGCGTTTTCTGAACAATTGGGTAAAAATGATATTCTTCTTCGGGATTCTGCGTTATCAAGTTTCGAGTCCGATACATCTGCCAAAATTTTAATCGAAACCGAGGGTGTTAAATCATTTGTTTCCAGGCAATCGGGGTATTTTACGTATCGATTGAATGAATCGACAACGGAGAGCGATAGTTCGGTATTTATTGGGATCAATTCGAGCGATCCGAATGAAAAGGCATTTGGAAAGGCCCAAATTATCGAGGCATTGCCCGGTTATAATTTCACCTATTTTGAGGACTATTTATCGCTTCCCGGGAATGTTTGCGTGATTAATCAGTATGTCGCAGAGCGACATAATATTTCGGTCGGACATTCTATTTGGGTGCATTCTCAAAACATGAGTGAAACCAATCAGAATTGGGGAATCACTTCAACATGGCTTAATTATACCGTAGTGGCGATTATTCGGGATTTAGGTGAGTCTGTTCGGGACGTTCAACCGCCGATTCAAGGTTCTTGGCAGGTTCGACCTATGGATAATGCGATTTTCGTTCCTATGAATCGCTCTACTTTGCTATTTAATATTTTAAAGCAAAATGTGTCGTATTTTTTTATCGAAGTGGCCGATCTTCAACAAATAGATTCAATAATGGCCCGATTGGTGGAACGGTTTAATGAATCTCCGGTATTTGAGGGTTTGGAATTTTTTGCGGTCAATATGAAAGATATGATAATGCAGAGCATTAATGAATTCGCTTCGTTGCTTCGTTTGATTTTCATGCTCTGTTCTTTTCTTGCGTTGCTTGTGTGTTCTATTTTAATCAAGAATCTAATGGAGATGTCGGCCGAGGAGCAGATGTTTGAAATCGGTGTGTTGCGTGCTATGGGATCATCTCGCCCGCTCATCTTTCGAATATTTTCGGTTCAAGTATTTACGATTTCGCTCATTGGGACTTTCTTCGGCTTGCTTTTGGGAATCTTCCTTTCCGAGATTTTTATTGAGTATTTAAGCGAGTTTCTAATGCGGATTGAAGAGTATGTTCCCCAAGGCTATAAAATTACCGTTATCGTTTCCCAAACGCCGCTTTTAATAGGTATCATCGGAGGGCTTTCTATTCCGGTGATTTTCGGTTTGCTCCCCGCGCTACGGGCGGCGCGTGTTAATGTACTGAAAGCCTTGGATCCGAAAAAGGATGAATATATCGACGAATCTTGGGTTCGCAAGACAAAGGATTATCTTGCTGGAGTGATTATTGGTGGATTATTATTGTATTCGGGCTATCGGCTTAGCGATTTTGGTTTTGCAATAATTTTTCGAGAATTGGAAATCCCTGAATATACCACCCTTGTTATGGCGTTCGGCGGAATATTTGCGCTGATGATCGGTTTTATTATTGTAGGCGGCGCCTTTTTACCGGCCCTTGCAAACGGTATGAGTTATGCCTTCTCATTTCTATTACATAAAATGAGAATGATGACGTATCGAAATTTAATTCGGAATTCAAAACGCACGAAAAATACCTTAGCGATGCTGACCATTGGGTTGAGTTTCTTAATAACCGTTAGCGTTCTCTTGGATTCCCAGATAGCGGGAATGTATCCGGGTGCCCAATACGAACTCGGAGGCGACATGCGGGTGGGCACGTTATGGGGTGAAATGACCGTTCCTTCTTTTCTGAAGTCGGATTTTGAATCAATAGAAGACGTGAATGCCGCGATTCCGATTACGATGATAAGTTGGGGTTGTTCCATCGAAAATTATTCAAACGGTCTCAACGAGGATGCCACGCGTAATGAGTTATTTATTTATCTTGTCGATATCGGCGCCTATAAACAAATGGTTTCGCAAGCGAAAATTCAGAGCAAGCTTTTGGCACCGCAAGGGGCTTCGCTGTATTCCATTCTTGAAGAGATGGAAAGCGGCGGAAAAATCATCGTTCAGAGCGGGTTGGATCGCTTTCTCAATAAATCCGTAGGCGATCTTGTGAATGTCAGATTTGAGAACCAATTGCAGTTGCAGATTGCGGGGGTTGCGGATATGCTTCCGGGCTTGAGTTCGATGTTTTGGAGCAAGCCGAAAAACGGCAATCGGTTTGCCATTCTTGCTTCAATCCACGATTTTCAAGGAACGGTCATGGACGGGCAAGGAGATATCGATTTGATTCTTCAGAGACGATTTTACGATCCTAGTGTGCCCAATCCCGATGTGGGAACCATGAATTGGTGGGGAACCATTAATGAGTGGTACAATTCAACACAGCTCGATGATGTGTTGAACACTATCCAAGGGATCAATCGAACCGCGCATCGGATCTCTAATCCAGCGTCATGGTATCGGCCCGAGTTTAAATTTCAGTATGTTCCGCAGAATTTGACGTTTAAACATGCATCTCTTAATTCTACCAATCCGGAATGGCGTTCTCGGTGGTTGACGATGCATACCATCGATCCGGCTACCGATAAAGGGTTCGGTGGTGCGAAACTGTTGAAAATAAGCGAAGAAGCCCGATCGCAGAATATCAGCACAATTGAAGATCTTTTAGCCTTTTATGACACCAATTACCCGCAGATCAATGCAACCGTAGTGGGTGAATCCATAGTGGATTGGTTCGATTATGAACAAGCATGGCAAACCCGTTTCATTCAACCGCATTATATAGGGGAGGTACTCACAACGCAATTTTCTTGGCTCAATTATACGGTCGTTGGAATTGTGGATTCTCGAGATACCGTTCATTATAGGCATAATCAAACCGTGATTTCGTATAACAACAATTATGAAATTCCTTTCGTGAATTCTTGGGTAAATACGAACGAAAATCTTAGCAGTTATTCACTTTATTGGACTCGATATAACGATTTCATGATAACGAGCAAGAAGAAAGCACAAGAATTTTGGTTTAATTCGACCTTGAATCCCATTGCATTCTATACCTCGTTAAGCGCAACGGTGCATGGAGATACCACTCAAACGCTTATAAAATTACAAAAAGGGGTTAATGCAACCTTGGTCAAACAGCAAATCTTGTCCATCACCGGCAATCTTACGGGTTTGCAAAACCTCACGATATTCAATCCAAAGGAATATCTCTCTCGAAATCACCAAATGTTCAAGACCGCCTTTTTGATTTTATTGAATAGCGGTGCAAATATCGATGCAATCCTCACCAACATCGAAAAATTATATCAAGATAACGGCTACATCTTTTCGAAAACGCATATTGAAACAGCATCCAATAAAATTAGTGAAACTATGTCGATATATCTTATGATTCAAACGATATTTCGGGCCATACTCAGTTTCTCTTTATTTATTTCAATTATAGGCCTTATCATTTCGATGACGACTTCGGTAAAATCTCGGTCCACCGAGATCGGCACGCTTAGAAGTATGGGGGCATCCAAAACGCAAATTATTTCGATGATATTCGGAGAGACCATCATGATTTCGATGATTGCCTTAATTATCGGCGTATTATCTGGCTTAGTATGCATCAATATCATGATGATGCATATCTCTTTCAATCCGTTTATTCCGATGGTTCCATCAATCCCGATGGAGTATATTTTCACAATCGGAGTAGGTACCATCATCATCGCGTCTGTTGCCGCAATTATTCCGGCTTTTATGACCACCAAAATTGATATTATTCAAGCTATTACGCTAAGAGAGTGAAAACAACAATGAGTAGAAGATTCAAAAACTACCGATTAAAAGATTCCAATTCATCGGATCCCAATTCCGAACAACAGAATTCAGATTATGGTGGGAATTCTCCCGTCGATCTTTCCCAACAGCCCAATATAAAATCAAAATTTAAAGATTTCGGGATTGCATCGGATGCAAGCGAACAAGAGGTCTTTGAGAATACCATTAAACCCGACAGCCCCACAGCGGATGCAAGCGAACAAGAGTTCTTTGAGAATAACATTAAACCCAACAGCCCCACAGCGGATGCAAGCGAACAAACATTCATTGAAAACGAATATGAAGCAATGAAAAAAAATGAAGAGACGGAACCCAAAAAACGGATTGAAATGATGATCAAATCAGAAGATGATGAAAAAGGTATTGAATTACCCGCACCGGATTCTTCATTTGAAGAGATTTTAATTGTAAAAGATATTGTCAAGATTTATAACAAAAATAAGGAAAATGAAGTCTATGCGTTGAAAGGCCTTAGCTTTTCGGTAAAGAAAGGGGAAATGGTTTCGATCATGGGACCTTCAGGATCCGGAAAATCAACGTTGCTGCATCTTTTGGGTGCTCTCGATTCTCCAACATCCGGAGAAATTTTTATCGGTAATCGCTCGATCTCCAAAATGAGCGAGTCCGAATTAACCAAATTCAGAAGGATGCAAGTCGGGTTCGTCTTTCAGTATTATAACCTCATTCCCACATTATCAGCACTCGAAAATGTGGAGCTTCCGATGGTGCTGGCCGGGGTTCCGAAAAAACAACGAATTGAACAAGCGAACTATATGTTGGAATTGGTGGGCTTGAAAGAGCGCATGAATAATAAACCGAATCAAATGAGCGGCGGACAGATGCAAAGGGTGGCCATTGCACGAGCCCTTGCAAATCATCCATCTATCGTGCTCGCCGATGAACCAACGGGAAACTTGGATACGAAAACCGGTGAAGAAATCATGGAACTCTTTAAAAAATTAAACAGAGAGTATAATCAAACGTTCATTATTGTAACACATGACCAGAAAATTGCCGATTATACTGAAAAAACATTTCATATCCTCGATGGCTTATTAGATCGCATCGAAATTCGCCAAAGTCGATCAAAATCAATCATAAAAAATTGATATGGAAGCTGGCATTTCCGCAGAATATATCAACAAGATATTCGGTATGGTGCATTTTTTCAACGTTTTTTAGAACAAAATAAAAATTACCATGCAAAAACCTTTTTTTCGAAGCCGTCTTTTTTCAATTAAATGCTTTCGGAATCCGATTTCAAACGTGTGACGATTATTGCTCACTCCGGAGTCAGCGGAATTTTCAAAAAACAAGAGGATCTCAAAAAAGGCCTTCTTGTTTCAATTAAATGCGCCTTATTAGGGTTTGATAAATTGATTCACGGTAAATCTGCAACCGATGCGGTCGAGACAGCAATCATTTTCATGGAGGCATCCGGACATGTAAACGCCGGTGCGGGATCTGTATTGCAAGCCGACGGAATCCAAAGGATGGATGCTTCAATTATGAATTCCAAATTGGAATGCGGATGCGTGAGCCAACTCCAAGGCTTTTTGCACCCGATCTCCATCGCCCGCACCATCCTCGAAAAAAAATATTCAAATCTTGGAACGATCAAAGGGCAAGTTCCCGATCATATCTATTTTGATTCCGAACGAGCAAAATTAATTGCTGAATTTAATAATGCAATAAAATTTGATTCAAAGGTATATCAAAAAATAGATTTGACGCAACTCGAAGATGAATTTCGGTTCTATAAATTGATGAAAAAGCCGGAGACCCTTACCTCTTCCGAGGAGACCCAAGATGATGTCGATGATGGGGGATCCGATACCGTCGGAGCCGTTGCATTAGATTTCGAGGGAACCATCACCGCCGGAACAAGCACCGGTGGAAGAGGAAATTGTTTACCGGGCCGCATCGGAGATTCGCCTATCATTGGAGCAGGGACGTATTGTAATTCCAAGGGAGGGGCGTCGATGACGGGCTATGGGGAGGATGTCATAAGGAATTGTTGCGCCAAGCGTGTTATAGATCTCATTAAATATAATGATTTTAATGCACAATTGGCCGTGGATAGAATGTTAAAAGAATTTAAAGAGATAAGTCGGAACTCATTAGGTGCGATAGCGGTCGATTACCAAGGAAATTTTGGGGTCGGTATGGTGGGTGTATGTATGAATTGGGCTGCCGTCACCGCATTGACCGACGGCAAAGGACTGGTAATAGACAAAACAATACATTACGGATCCTACAAAGGAATGGAAATTATTGAAAAATAATTAAAAAACGGTTAAAAAAATTGATTTTTTATTCATTGTTCATTTGCGTTTTGCACATACCACAATTACTACAATGAAAATTACTCCGATTAGAATTACGGCGCCATAAATATACAGAGGTTCGATAACTCGTTTAATTTGGTAACTATTATTTGCATCGGGTTGGTAAAGCATGGATTTGAGCACTCCGTTGTTATCCCACACAAAGTCCATTTTTAAATCGTTGTTTGTGTAAGTGAGTTGCTTTTGGGGGGTGGCTTTGTTAATAATCCAGCCCGAAAGAAAATTCATAATGAGTGCAGCTCCAATCGCCAATCCCAATGGATATAATAAACTGTTGGTATCAATGGGGTCTGGGACTTTGTATTCAATATCAAATTCCCTAACCATGACCGGATCCGGTGCATTCGGCAAATTGGTTTCGAATAACACGTAAATGATCGCTTTGCTGCTCAACGATGTGATGTTTCTTATCGACATCGAAACCGAATATTTATTCACGGTGCTCCCGTTCTTGATTTCAACCGTATATGTATAATATGATAATTGTGGCAGTGTATCTGACACACCTACGAAATCGCTGGCCGCTCTAACTTGTGTAATTGGGTTAATTGCAAGCAAAACCAGCATGCATGCCAAAAGCGCTTTATAATTTCGCTTCATAATTTATATATTGGGCAATTTAATATAAATTTTAACCAATCGTGTGGAAAATTTCGAAAAAAATGTAAGTTTCTTGGCTTGCTCTGTGATGGGAGTGCAGAACTGCGGAGAAAAAAGTTTAGCGAGAGAGAACTCTAATAAAACCCACTTTTTTATGAATACGGGTATTAACTTAGGTGGTTTTATCCATTGCGAGTCTTAAATTCGTTAATTTTTGTTCTACCAGTGGTGCGCCTTGTTCTTTAAAGGAACTCCACAATCCGCCGAATCCGCAATCCGGTTTAAACATGATATTTTCTTTTCCGAATTTTTCTTGATATTTTTTAATTCGGTCGGTGATTTCTTGTACCGATTCGACATATCCTTGAACGGGGACGCCTTCTTGGTATTTTACATTCGATACGATGACACCTATCGCCAATGTTTTCGGCTTCCCTTGGAACATTTCTTTGGTGAAGGAATTGTCATTTTCTCCGGAAGTGAATTCATGATCCATGATGGAAACATTGGATCGGAGTAAGATTTCGGCCAATCGTGGTGAGATTCTTCCGCAAATATGGATGGAGCTGTATTTTTTAATTCCGCTCAAGGCTCGATTCAAGATTTCGATGATGTCTTCATCGGAGTGGAATAGGGTTTTTCGCTTTCCTACAATGAGAGAGAGCACGGGATCATCCATACTGATTATGTCGAAGCCCATGTCGGAATATCTTCTTGCGATTGATGCCATATAATCGGCGATTTGTAGCAGAAGGTCTTTAAACATAATGGCACGTTGTTCTTGGTAAATTACCGGGGGTTTGGGTTCTACGATGCCGTTAGCGAGGATGATATCATTTGCGAGCGTGAAAGGGCCCGTGAGACATGCTTTCATTCCTTTGATTTTTTTCTTTGCTTCTGGATGTTCATTGAAATATTTAACCATGAATTCGCCGTATTCGGTTGCAAAGGGTTCATCGGGAAATTGAAATGCATATTTTTCGAGTTTGTAAAGGGTGTCCATTTTCTTCAGATTCGGGTTTTTCTCGGTTAGCGGATCCAAAAACTGAGCAACCATCGGCACCAATTGCGGATAACATGGAAAATCGACACCTGCTCTTAATTGTAATTCGATCCCTTTGGTCATGTTTTCCGGTGTATATCCGTTATAAGGAAACGAGCCAACAACGGTGCTTACATGAGATAGTTTCATGAAAAGGAAAAATTCGCAAGGTCTTTATTATTTTTTTGCTTTCTTATTGTAATGTCAGCAGTTGAGCGTATGAAAGGAAAAATCGAAACTAAAGACATATCGGCGGAGGATCTGTTATTATTTTTAGAATCAATTGAGGAAATCTCTCGAAACAATGAGGATATTCAATTACTCCTTGAGGATATGAAGGCTGAAAATGAGATTATCCATTTAAATATTACAGTAACCGATGCGGATAATCTCTTTGGTTCTCTTAATTTACTGGATGGTGAAATATATGCAAAAAGGGAGAGAAGCGACCCGAGCACGCTGGATTTGTTTATCTCAAAGGAGGGTATCGAAAAAATTTTAAAGAGAGAATTAACGATAGGGCAAGCTTACGCTCAAGGATTGCTTAAAGCAAAGGGCAATTACACCAAAATACTCGGGTTGGCAATAATCTTAGAAAAAATAACCGAAGAGTTGAATATCGCTTAAGATTTTTTTTCGTTGAAATTAACAAATTTAAAATATTCCGAAAAATTTTGTTTTCTCACCATACTGGTAAGAGCTGTGTATATATGGTTGAAGAAAATGATCGATTCTTCTATAAGAAGACTCCTACGTATCGGAACTTAGTCCGTATTCTTTCCACTAACGTGGATGGTGATAAGCAAGTGGTGTTCGGGCTCTCTTCGATTCGTGGGATCGGGAGAAGAATTGCCGATGCCGCAGTCCGGGTCGCGAAAATTCACCACCAGACGCGGATCGGATCGCTGACTGAAGAGCAAATAAAATTGCTTGAAGAGATATTGAAGAATCCTACCGCGCATGGAATCCCGGTTTGGATGGTGAATAGACAACATGACTTGAGAACTGGTGCAAATCGTCATGTTTCGGGAACCGAGCTTGATTTAATCCGAAGACAAGATATTGAAAGGATGCGTGCTTTGAAATCATGGAAAGGTGTTCGACACGCCTTGGGTTTGAAAGTAAACGGGCAGAGGACTCGATGTACCGGTCGATTCGGCCTTGTGATAGGATATTTACGAAAGAAGAAATCAACAGGACAAACGGGGGATAAATAATGGGTGATATAAGAAGACTGAAAAAGCATTATTCCAAACCAAGCCATCCCTTTGAGGGCCCAAGAATTTTGGAAGAATTGGAATATTTGGGTCGATTCGGATTAAGAAATAAAAAAGAATTTTGGCGACACAAGAGCCAATTGGCCCACTATCGGAAACTCGCTCGGGAAGCAAGAACTTTATCCGCTGAAAAAAGCAAATTGTTTATTAATCAAATCGGATCTCACCTTCATAGATTAGGCTTGATTGATGAGAATTATTCTGTTGATGCAATTTTGAATTTGAAAATCGAGGATTTTCTTAATCGAAGACTACAAACCATGGTTCATAAAAAAGGGTTAGCAAAAACGATCTATCAAGCCCGGCAATTAATTATTCACGGGCATATTGTCGTAAATGGACACATGATCAACACCCCTTCCTATATTGTTCCGAAAGAAGAAGAAGAGAAAATCGGGTATTATTATGCAAGCCCCTTCATGACAAATCGCGAGAAGATCTGGGGTTCCGAAACTGAACCTTCAAAGTCTGAAGAAGAAGGGAAAGAAGAGGGCGGGGATGACAAAGGCCGAGAGCGAAGGAAAGATAAAAAGCAAAAAAGAAAGAGGGAGGAATAATAAATGAAAAAAGAAATGTCTAAAGAAGAGAAATGGGCAATCGCGCATCTCTTGGCAACGAGCAATGATACCATTCTAACCATTACCGATCTTTCCACCTCTGAAACAATTGCTCGAGTCTCCGGTGGTATGGTCGTTAAAGCAGACAAAGATGAATCCAAACCGTATGCAGCGATGCAATGCGGATGGAGAGCGTCTCAGATAATGAAGGATAAAGGATTTGTTGGGCTTCATATAAAAGTGCGAGGCCCTGGAGGGAATGGAGCAAAAACGCCAGGGCCCGGTGCGGAAGCATGTATCCGTGCGCTGTCTCGATCGGGATTGAAGATCGGAAGAATTGAAGAAGTAACGCCCATCCCTCATGATGGAACGCGACGACCCGGTGGAAGACGCGGTCGCAGAGTATAAGCTCAAAACTTTTTGTTTACTTTTTTTTGTTTATTAAAATACAAGTGCTTCGGCCTAAAGTGAATCAAAATGGAGAACATTGATAAATCCTCTGAAAGGAGGATAAAGAAAGACGATGAACAAATTGATATTGAAGAAATTTCGAGGCCTTCAGAACCTTTGATTGAGGACAACGAAGAACTTGGAGATTACGGTCGAGAATGTATCGTTGGAATTACACAATATTCGACATCAACAAAAGGATTCAAAGCAAAAATAAAAGCATATCCTTCGGATTTTATAGTTCAAGAAATTTCTGAAACCGAGGAAGTGCTTCCTTTAAAATTCAACGAAAACGAATCTCCCTTTGGTTTTGAACCGGAAAATAATGTGCAATTTACCAAATTCATATTAAAAAAAATCGGAATAGACACCTTGATGGCTGCCGGGATCATTGCCAATTATCTCAAAGTTCCCCTTCGAGATGTCACTTGGGCGGGAATTAAGGATGGGAGAGCCATTACATCGCAGTATTTTTGTGTAAAAGGGAATTATCAGCAGCAGCTCAAACAATTTCAGCATCATTTTATTAATCTTTATCGTTTTCGGCCCTCTAAAAAACCGATTTCTGTTGGGGATTTATGGGGTAATTATTTTCAAATAAAAATAAGGAATTTTGAAAAGCCGCTCTGTGAACTCAGATCTCGGATTGAAGAATGGTCAAACCAAATCAAAGAGATTGGGGCTCCAAATTATTATGGCCTTCAGAGGTTCGGTTTTTATCGACCGAATTCGCACTTAATCGGAAAATATATATTTCAAATGGAGTACGAAAAAGCGGTTTATGAATTATTGTTTAAGCCATACGCGTATGAGGATGCGGAGATTGTAAAAATTCGGCAGAAATTGTCAGATACTAGGGATTACGGTTTAATGAAGAATAAATTTCATCCAAAGATGCAATATGAGCGCATTCTATGCGAAAGTCTTGAATCCCGCCCAACCGATTATAAAAATGCAGTGTTATCTCTCCCCTTTCCTTTCAGAAATTTGCTTCTTTCCAGTTACCAATCATATCTTTTTAATCTTGCATTATCGAAACGACTTGAAAAGGGTCTGCCTATCAATAGACCGATTGAGGGGGACAACTTAGCGGTATTAAAGTCGATCAACGGACCCCCTTCGAATGTACGGTACTATTATAATGATGCGGAAAGGGAAAAACTAGATAAGGCCATGAAATTTGGCCGCGTGAACATCTTGGCACCGGTATTGGGCTCGGATAGTAAACTCGAGGATTTTGGAGTATTCGGACAAATTTATAAAGAAATATTAGATAAAGAAGGAATCGAACCATCATTCTTCAAGATTTCAGATTTTAAAGCGGGATCGTTTAGAGGTACATTTCGCACGATATGCATTAAAATGACCGATCTTCAGATCGAATACAACGAAAACCCGGAGCATCGAGAAGAAGAATATCTTGAATTGAAATTCAAACTCCCGAAAGGATCGTATGCTACGGTAGTGTTACGGGAATTATTAAAACTTAGATAAGTTAAATGCTAAAAAACACCGGATTAGCAATGTCTCTGTTTAAACTTTTTCTCATTTCCCGTTTCTATTTCGAGGAACGTATTGCATTCCAAGCATTCGGCGAGTTTTTTGAATGTTTTATAGTACTTGTAAGTGCATAAATAGAGATTTTTTCCGCACGTACCGCATTTTTCATTCATTTGTTTTTTTTCGATTCTGATGCCGTTTTCTTTTATATCGGACATTACTTTTATCAACTCCTTTACCGGACTTAGTTCTGCTTTATCGGACTTAGTTCTGCTTTATCGGACTTAGTTCTGCTTTATCGAACTTGGTTCTGCTTTATCGAACTTAGTTCTGCTTTATCGGACTTAGTTCTGCTTTATCGGACTTAGTTCTGCTTT
>CAZUTM010000002.1:43647-53115 GCA_964623665.1 uncultured archaeon | reverse complement strand
TAGTTCTGCTTTATCGGACTTAGTTCTGCTTTATCGGACTTAGTTCTGCTTTATCAAAACTATTTCAGAACATCTTTTACCTTTTCAAAATCTTCCTTTGTGTCGAGATCGACCATGCAAGTCGACACTCCGGAAATTTCGATCGCTCTGAACTTTTTTGTTGTATTTACATACGGAACCAAGAAGTCTACCACTTTATTTTTACTGAATCCACTTGCTTCGAGGCCCGCTTGGGCATATATGAAAAAGCTGTTGGGTAAAAACACCAAAGGAATCATGATTTTATATCTGTCATCCCTATTAGTGTTCTCTTTTAGTTGGTTATTTCTATTTTCCAATTTGGAATTATAATCCAATCGAATTAGTTTACTTGTATCACATTCATCCGTAATTAGAATAATATCGTTTTCTTTAACATGGTCACATTTAAAATATAAAATATATCCATAGGTATCATCAAATTGATAGGATTTAATGGTGTCATAGATTTTGGGATGAAATATTGTATCAGCAGGCATTAAAGCAATTAGAGGTTCTGGGATTAATGTTTCAAGACCGGCCAAAAATGAATACAGCGGGCCTTTTTGATAATCGGGCCTTGCATCGACAATTTTTAGAGGAACCCGAAGCGTGGTGAGCTTTTTGAGTTGGCTTAAAATCGTATCGAATTCAGCGCCAAGCGACACGGCAATATATTTTACTTTAAGTTGATCCAACGCCGTGATATTTAATTCAAGAGATCCCGGCAATTTTTCCGATAGCGGAATAAGCGGTTTGATCATATTCTTTCCGGATTTCTTCATTCGGTTCCCTTCGCCCGCTGAAAGAACAAAAAACGGAATTTCACCGATACTAATTGCCCCCATTTTTTCACAGCCCCTCATTTTACACCTTGTTCGAACCATCTCGGATTTCCTTTTCGCTGGATATCCCAGATCAATAGAATATTACTCTAATGTTGTTATCTCAGCGCCATCTTTCGTAACGATAACGGTGTGCTCCGATTGAGCAACCATTGCAGTGGGCGTCTCGATGAAAATTGGATAACCGAAAATCATTTTCATTTTCATATAATTGTTAATGGTATCCATGATCGCATTTTTTTCTATGAAATCGACCCATCGGGGAGAGAAGGGAAATTTAGAAAACTTATGGATGAATTTACTGATAATTTCTTTATCTTTGGTGGTTCTTGCCTTTGATTTTGCATTTGGCAGTACTGCGTAGATATGAATTTCCTTGCCCGAACTGATTACGCCCAATCCAGTACTGGTAAAGGGTTCAATGGCGATTACATCTCCTTCTTTGAGTTTGTATGGACTTCCTCCGTTTCGGACGTTCGGGACAAAAACGCCAGCATGAAGATCATATCGTTTTAATTGATGTCCACCAAGGTTTGAAATCGGTCGAATCCCGGGATATTTTCGAATGGCGCTTTCAATAATTCCGCCAAGATCGGTCACATCGACACCGGGTTTGATCGCATCAATTGCGTTCATCAAGGATTCATCGGCGGCTTTAACGAGATGTTCCATATATCCGCCTTCATTACCGATATTCATTGTGAAAGCGGTGTCCGCAATATAGCCATTTACATGTGAGCCGATATCAATTTTCACGAGCCCTTTTGAAGGAAAGACCTTCGGATCATCGATCGGAGGAGAATAATGCGCGGCGAGCGAATTGATTGAGATGTTGACCGGAAATGATAATTCGGCACCTTGCCTTTTAATTTCATTTTCGAGAAGAAACGCTGCATCGATCAATTTGGTTCCGGGTTTCACAATCTGTTTTGCGAGTTTTTTTGCTGCCACGGTCGCTTTTCCCGCTTTGATATACGATTCATGCTCGAAATCATCCACGATGTGTAGAAATATGATACAAAGCTTTTAAGAGTTTTTGGAGAAATAGAAAGTAATGAGAATTTTCAACGATATTTATTATTACTGCCATCCGTTTGGCGCGAATTGCAATGTTTACGCTTTTCGGGATGGCAAATTCATCGATTTAATTGATACCGGCATCTCAAAATTAGGAATACTGCGTTGGTTAATCCATGAAATGGAGAAAGATGGACTTTCCCCGACTCAAGTCAGAAAGGTGTATCACACGCATTGCCATTTCGACCATATTCAAGCGAATTATTATTTTGAAAAAAAAGGGGATGATTCTGGCACTGATGTTGAATTTTTCGTTCCCAAACCCGATATTCATCGATTGGACCCAAATTATTCATTGCTAAATTCCAATTTAAAGGTTCTTTTAAACGCATTGCCTGGATTATCTATGGATCGCTACAAGCGGCTGGTTAAACCTTTTCATTATATATTTTGGCCGAAAGTGATCTCTTATAAGGTTCCGAGGAATATTCGGATAGTACAAGATGGCCAAATAGTTACGTTAGGGAAAAGAAAAGCAAAGGTCATTGTTACGGGAGGTCACACTGAAGGGCATTGTTTTTATCATATCTTTGATGGAGATAACATTTTGGTGACGGGCGATCACG
Source organism: uncultured archaeon (assembly GCA_964623665.1). Classification (GTDB taxonomy): domain Archaea; phylum Asgardarchaeota; class Lokiarchaeia; order Sigyniarchaeales; family Promethearchaeaceae; genus CAZUTM01. Next base: position 50,609 of record CAZUTM010000002.1, on the reverse strand, counting down.
ACGCGCCCAATGAATTTATTGTTGATTGGGGTAAAATGATCGAATCTGTGAGAATTGCGGAGAAGATCAATCCGGATGTCGTCTTTATCGGTCACAATCCCATAAAAAAAGGAGATCGCGCGCATGATTTTATCTTCGGGTATCGTAGGCAATTTCATGAATTAATAGATAAAATAGCACCGATTTTTAAACCGGGAAGAGAAGTGAATATATCAAAGCTGATTGATAGTGCGATGGGCTATTTAAAAGGCCTACAGTCTTTACGGTTATTTACGTTTATGAGACTCTTTATTTTTCTCAAGCACTTTGAAAATTTGGGATTATTAACGCTTGAACTAAGAGAAGGGAATGCATTATTTGCTCGGGTATTACCCCGCATGGAAGATTTTGATCTTCATTCAATACTTTGAAGCACTAGTGTTGAAAAGAGCGCGCTCTTTTTGAATTTTTTTCCTTTAAGCGATTACATTAAAACTAGCCTACAAATAGCATTCGTTTTTAATAGCGGTTCATTATTTAAGGTAGTTTAAAATAAAAAATCCGAGCTAAGTGGTTCAATTAGTATTTATTTCGATAGAAGGAAGTTCGGAAAAAGGAGAAGAAAAAAATGGAGGATTCTAAGATACACCGAATCGAAGTCGGGATATCCCAAAGTGGGGGGTTAAAAACCGCGATTCAAAAGGATTTAGGTATCGTAAACGTTGAAAAAGTCGAATTGATCGATGTTTATACAATAGAATGCGGTGCAATAAATCTTACCAATCAACAGCTTCATCATTTAGGTTCAGAATTGTTTTCTGACCCTATCATTCAAAAATACTCGGTCGATTGCCCGTTAGTTTCATCTTTTAACGGAATTGCTATTGAAATAGGATTCAAACCGGGAGTTACCGATAATGTAGGGAAGGCATCGGCCAATGCGATTAAGGATGCTTTGAATGTTCAAGTTGTGGATGTATATTCATCAAGGCAATATTTAATTTATGGGGCGCTTTCGGTCGATGATGGCGAGAAAATCGCAAGAGATCTCCTTGCAAATAAACTGATAGAACGATGGGAAATCATCGACGGCAACCAGTATAAAGGATTTAAACCGTATGTCCCTAAGGTTATATTATCTCATAAACCTGAGGTGAAAGAAATCAAAATCTTGGAAGCCTCGGATGAAGAACTGGTTGAAATTTCCAAGAAAGGGCTTCTCGCGTTGAACCTTATCGAAATGAAGAAAATACAAGAATATTATCGAACCATAGCGCAAAAACGAATTGCCAAAGGGCTGCCCGCGAATCCAACCGATATCGAATTGGAGTGCATCGCCCAAACATGGAGCGAGCACTGCAAACACAAAATCTTTAATGCGAAAATTGAATATTCCGAAAACGGTAAAAAAGAGATCATCGATTCGGTCTTTAAAACCTTCATAAAAAAAGGGACAGAGAAAATAAACAAACCATATTTGGTCTCGGTCTTCAAAGATAACGCGGGAGTCATCTCTTTCAATGATACGCATAATTTGGTTATGAAAGTGGAAACGCATAACAGTCCTACGGCGTTGGATCCGTATGGAGGTGCGTTAACAGGGATAGTGGGGTGCAATCGAGATCCGGCCGGAACCGGATTGGGTTGTAAACTTATCTTCAATACGGACGTATTTTGCTTTGCAAATCCTTTCTATAAGGGCGAAATTCCTCCAAGACTTTTCCATCCAAAACGGGTTTTGTTGGGGGTTCATAAAGGAATTATCGATGGAGGGAATCAATCTGGAATTCCAACGGTGAATGGTTCTATCTATTTTGATGACCGGTTTTTGGGTAAACCGCTTGTATTTTGCGGAACCGGGGGAATTGCACCGAAGAAAGTGGCGAATCGGCCTTCTCATGAGAAGGGCGCAAAGCTTCATGATTTGGTTGTCATGGTAGGCGGTCGGATCGGTGCTGATGGAATTCACGGAGCGACCTTTTCTTCTTTAGAAATCAACGAAAATTCCCCAAGCACAGCGGTCCAAATCGGCGCACCGATTGTTCAAAAAATAATGTTGGATTTTCTGTTAGAATGTAGAGATTTAGGCTTATTTAATGCGATTACTGATAACGGCGCTGGCGGTTTGTCTTCGAGTGTCGGTGAAATGGGTGAAGAGTTAGGCGCAAGATTAGACTTGGACAAAGCGCCGTTGAAATACCCCGGGTTGATGCCATGGGAAATTTTATTATCCGAGGCCCAGGAGAGAATGACCGTTGCTGTACCGCCAGAAAACATTGGAAAATTCATGGAATTGGCGAAATTACGGGAGGTCGAAGCCACCGTTTTGGGCGAGTTTGATGGATCCAAATCATTTCAGTTCAACTATCAAGGGAAACTGATCGGGGAAATTGATATGGATTTCCTCCATCACGGCGTTCCTCAAATGAATTTAATCGGAATTTATAATACTCCAAAGGGTTCCGAGATCGAAATTAAAGAACCGGCAGCAGGGTCCTACGGTAAGACCCTTCATAAAATGTTGTCTCGGTTGAATATTTGTAGTAAAGAATATTTTGTGAGGCGATATGACCACGAGGTTCAAGGCGGTTCGATTATAAAGCCTTTCACCGGGCTGGTGCATGATGGTCCCTCGGATGCGGGTATTCTGAAACCATTATATGATAAATGGGAAGGAGTGGTTATTTCTCACGGATTGTGTCCGCGATACTCCGATATCGACCCGTACTATATGGTCGCCAATGCGATTGATGAAGCGATACGGAATGCGGTGGCAGTAGGCGCAGATCCCGACTATTTAGCCGGTTTGGACAATTTTTGTTGGGCAATGGGATTCGGAGATGAAGATGAGAAAAAATATACGGGGATGCTTGTAAGAGCGAATAAGGCACTTTATGATTATTGTGTCGGATTCGGGGTTCCGTGTATCTCGGGAAAAGATTCTATGCGAAACGATTATAGAATCGGTGACATAAAGGTTTCCGTTCCGCCCACCTTGCTCTATTCGATTCTCGGAAAGATTGAAGATGTTCGAAAGGCTTGCACCATGGATGTAAAAAGCGAAAACGATCTTGTGTATATTTTAGGAAGTACAGATTTTGAATTGGGGGGCTCGGAATATTATGATGAGCACGGGGTTCGCGGAATCTCGGTCCCGAAGGTGAATATTTCCGAAGCAAAAGCGCGATATCAAACACTTCACAAAGCGATCATGAACGGCTTGGTTCGCAGCGTGCATGATCTATCTGACGGAGGCCTTGCGGTCGCTGCCGCCGAGTCTGCATTTGCCGGAGGATTCGGTATTTCTATCGATTTGCGAAAAGTTCCGATTACCGATACTTTGAAACAGAAAAATCGGGATGATTATATTTTATACTCGGAAACCGCAAGTCGGTTCATTGTAACTATCAGTCCAAATAAAAAACAAGAATTTGAAGCCCTAATGAAAGGTACAATCTGGGCAGAAATTGGAATTGTCAAAGGTACCACTCTTGAAATTTATGGGACTAACGGAACGATTATTGTGAACGAACATATCAATGAGCTCAAAAAGAGCTGGCAACAAACATTCAATTGGTAGGGGGAACAAAAATGGTAAACGTATTAATTTTAACAGGCTTCGGAATCAATAGTGATTATGAAAGTCAGAACGCCTTCGTTCAAGCTGGTGCGGAAAATGTTAAGAGAGTTCATCTCAATGACTTGATTCATAAGAAAGATTCTTTGGAGAATTATCAAATACTGATGTTTCCGGGCGGCTTTGCAGATGGGGATTATATTGCATCCGGCAAGATTATGGCAAACAAGTTCCGCTACAATCTCCGAAAAGATATCGAGAAGTTTATCGCTGACGAAAAACTTGTGTTGGGAATCTGCAACGGTTTTCAAATTATCACCAAAATGGGGATTCTACCCGCATTCGACAAAGAGTTCTTCAAACAAACGGTGACTTTAGTGCAAAATGCTTCAAAGCAGTTCGAATCTCGATGGGTTAGACTTAAGCCGCTAAAAAACAGTTGTGTTTTCACCCATAACTATACAGATCATCTCGAACTGCCTTGCAGACACGGTGAAGGACAATTTATACCCGCGAATGACCGGATTCTCAACCGATTAATCGAACAAAATCTTATTCCATTTGTTTATGACCCCAATACGTATCCAAATTGCCCCAACGGTGCGGTTTATGGGATTGCCGGAATATGTGATGAGACGGGTCATATCTACGGAATGATGCCTCATCCGGAATGCCATATCTTCGATTATCACCATCCGCGCTGGACACGCGGTGAAAAACCTAAGGAGAACGGTCTAAAATTGTTTAAAAACGCCGTGGAGTACGCGAGGAAAAAATTATAGGAGGGATTCATAATGGACTACCTCGAATTCATCGAAAAAGAACGCAGAATTCATAATAATCAATATAAAAATTCGATCGTCGGTAATTCATGCGGTCGCGGGTTTTTTCCATGCGATCATCGCTGCGAAATGTGCGAAACTAACAAAATACTGTTTAAACAAACCAACATCCTTAATCTTATCAGCGCTGCTTCATTAAAGACTACTCTTTCAAACCAAAAAAAAAAAGAAACCTAATGATACTATTGCGGTCGATGGTCCGAGAGAAGCTTGCGGAGTATTCGGCGTCATCTCAAAAGATCCGAACATCCATGTCGCACAAATCTGCTTTCACGGATTGATTGCCCTTCAGCACAGAGGACAAGAAGCCGCGGGATTAACCGTTGTCGACACAAAGAAAAATATCTATACCTACAAAGATCTAGGCTTGGTAACCGAAGCGATTCCTCTACACATCTTGGCAAGATTATGGGGACACGCCTCAATCGGGCACGTAAGATACGGAACCGCAGGCTCCGCCACCGTTGAGAACGCTCAACCATTCCATTTTAAAGCCAATAATACCGAATTCAGCGTAGTATTCAATGGAAATATAACCAATTATAAAACCCTAAAGGCAAAACTCATCGAACAAGGGAGAATGTTCTCCTCCGATTCGGATACAGAAGTTATCGCTCATATCCTTGCAAGAAACACCAATAAAACAAACGATTGGGTAGAAAACCTCCAAATGACCGCTAGCGAACTGGATGGCTCTTATGCGATGCTCATTCTCACCAAAGAAGGCAATATCTACGGTATAAGAGATCCCTTTGGGATGAAACCGCTGGTTCTGGGAAAAGCAAAATTTTTCGAGACCGAACTGCTTCTTATTGCCTCCGAAAGCTGCGCATTTGAATCGCTTGAAGGCACACTTATTCGAGATGTGAAACCGGGCGAAATCATCTTTTTTAATAAAGATCAATCATTCATAACGAAAACCATACTGGAAAATCCTTTGAAGAGAACCTATCATTGTATGTTTGAATATGTATATTTTGCAAGACCGGATTCTGTAATCGATGGAAAAAGCGTATACAAAGTTCGGGAAACCTTGGGTAAAAAGCTGGCGCTCATGGATAAGAATGACCCGAACACCATTATTGATAAATCCAACGCAATTGTTGTTCCGATTCCCGACAGCGGAAAAGCTGCAGCGGTAGGGTACACTTTAGAATCCGGAATTCCCTATTTTGAAGGATTAATGAAAAACCGCTATATTTATCGGACTTTTATCACACCGGATCAAAATAAACGTTTAAACCTTGTTCGTATGAAACTTAATCCGATACGAGCCATTGTCGAAGGCAAAGAAATAATTCTGATCGATGATTCAATCGTTCGCGGAACCACAATCGCTAAATTAATTCAATCCTTAAAAAAGGCGGGTGCGGTGAAGGTTCATGTAAGAATTTCGTGTCCCCCGGTATTGTATCCTTGTTATTTTGGAGTTGATTTTGCGACATCTCAAGAATTATATGCGAGCAGAGCCGAAGCACTTACCAAAGGTCGCGAGTCATATTTTGAAGCGATTCGGAAAGAAATCGGTGCGGATTCGTTAAAATATCAAACGCTTGAAGCACTTAATGAAGCAATAGGGTTAGGTCAATCTGCAATATGCGAAGCCTGTTTGAACCACGATTATCCCGCACGGTTCCAAGAAACGCTTGAAGGATTCGGGAAAGGACGCTTATAAGCCTTGAAATTAAGCAAATTTTCATTTTTTTCTAAAACATCAAAAATCCGAAGGTTTTATATACCCAAGCACGCTCAAAACATCGGAGGAAAGAAAATGAGCGACATCGACGCAATGGCAGATATTTTGAAACGAATTAACAAAAAGTACGAAAAAGATCCGGAAAATTGGAAGGTTGCGGGGGGAACAGATGAAGATGGAAACCACGATATGTTCATTCATCAAGATCCCGTGACCTATTGGATTAAATCGAAGCAAATTTCACCCTATCAATATCTTTCCATGGGCTCCGAGCTCACAAATATTGATTTTGAGATTAAGAAAAAAACCGAGCAAGCGATCGATCAAAAAGCCCAAGATTTACTCCGATTATTCGGAATGGCGGCACCCGTTGACAAGGAAAATATGATCTTTGCAAGCGGTCTTGAATATTTTAGCCAACCCCTTGCAAATCAATTAAAAAACAATATTAATGAGAAAAAACCGAATTTCGCAAAAGATTTGAACAGAGAAATCGAAAACTTGTACAGAAAGAAGTATTCCATGCGATCCGGAATGTATATTTAAAATTCGAATGAAACTTACTATTGATCGCAAAAACAAGGTTTTTTTCCTTTGCTGAATAATTCCCAATATGGCGCAAAAAGAGTATTGGGAGGATTGTCATGTTGTAGGCGTTAATAAAAGGCCAAGACATTCGACAATTGTTTCGTTTCCCGACAAGGCCCATGCTTTCCCACAACCCGAATTCGGTGAATTGAATTATAATTGGAATTCGCCGTTTTATAAAACGCTCAATGGAAAATGGAAATTTAATTGGGTGAAAAAACCCGCAGACCGACCCGTTGACTTTTGGAAACCGGAATATAACGTTTCAAGTTGGGCTGAA
>CAZUTM010000002.1:3510-43637 GCA_964623665.1 uncultured archaeon | reverse complement strand
ATTGAAGTCCCAAGCAATTGGGAGCGACAAGGCTATGATATTCCGATTTATACAAATGTGAAATATCCCTATCCGATAGGCACCAAGGAATTTCCGAAAATTGATCATGAAGATAATCCTGTTGGGTCTTACCGCGTGGATTTCGAAGTTCCGGAAGAATGGATTGATTCGAATCGTCTCATCCTATTGAATTTCGATGGTGTTATGTCAGCCTTCTATTGCTGGGTGAACGGACAATTTGTGGGGTATTCGCAAGATAGCATGACTCTTGCCGAATTCGATATTACTCCAATGGTCAAAAAAGGGAAAAACATTTTGGCCGTTGAGGTGTATCGATGGTCCGATGGAAGTTATTTTGAGGATCAAGATATGTGGCGGATGTCTGGCATTTATCGTGAAGTATTTCTGCTTGCACGACCCCAAGTCTATATTCGCGATTTCTTCATCCGAACCGAATTAATAAATAATTACAAAGATGCGATATTGCATTTAGATGTCGGGTTGCGATCTGCTATACCCGGAAAAAAACATGGACCGGTGTATGTGGATTGGTCGCTTTATGAATTGGATGGCACCCCAGTCGGAAAATCTATGCATCGAAACTTCTTGATGGATGGCTCATATGGCAACATCTCCGATGCTACCTTGGATTTTCATCAAGAATATAAAGCACCAAAATTATGGAACGCCGAGCACCCAAATCTTTACCGATTGGTCATAGAATTGAAAAACAAAGATAATCAATTGCTCGAAGTCATTTCGGAAAACGTAGGATTTCGACAAATCGAAATAAAGAATTGCCGATTATTGATCAACGGTGTACCTTTCTATTTCAAAGGGGTGAATCGACATGAACATGATCCCGACAGAGGTAAGACCGTTCCGAACAGCAGAAACATCCAAGATCTCAAAATGATGAAACAATTCAATCTGAACGGCATCAGAACATCTCATTACGCAAACCAACCTCAATTTCTCTACCTTTGCGACATCTTTGGAATGTACGTAATCGGAGAAGCAAATTTGGAATCACATGGGCTTTGTCAAGTATTGCCGGGAAGTCTTCCGGATTGGACCGTTGCATCTGTCGATCGAATGGTTAATATGGTCGAACGCGATAAAAATCACCCCTCTATAGTTCTTTGGTCGCTCGGAAACGAATCGGGCTTGGGTGATAACCATGTTGAGATGAAAAAAGCCACCCTTGCGATTGATCGGACACGACCGATACATTATGAAGGGGATCATGGCTTTTTGGTCTCCGATGTAATCACGTTTATGTACCCTCCCGTAGAAATGCTTGAACGGGTTGCAAGACGGGGATACAGAGATAATGAATACCGCGGCCTCACAAAAGAAGTGATGGAACAGAAACCGATTATTCTGTGTGAGTATGAACACGCGATGGGTAATTCATGCGGGAGTTTTATGGATTACATCAACCTTTTCGAAACATATGACAACCTTCAAGGCGGATTCATTTGGGATTGGGTGGATCAAGGACTGCGAGAAAAAGATTCAAGAGGTTATGAATATTACGCATACGGTGGAGATTACGGCGATAAGCCAAACGATAGACATTTCTGCATCAACGGATTAACAAATCCGGATCGAATTCCGAATCCGCACCTATTCGAGATCAAAAAAGGCTACCAATGGGCCAGAACCGAACCGATCGATTTGAAAAAGGGCTTAATCAAGGTAAAGAACGGGTATATGTTCCAAACGCTTGACTTTCTCGAATTGAGATGGATTATCAAAGCGGATGGGACGGTGCTGGCAAAGGGCACCGCATCCATAGATGGAATTGCTCCCGGAAACCATAAAGAAATAACTTTACCTTATAATTGGAAAGATCTCGAAAATAAAGTCATCAATTTGCCCGGTTCCGAAACCTTCTTGACAATCACATTCCATTTGAAAGAGAAAACGATTTGGGCCGATGCAGGACACGAACTCGGTAGAGATCAGTATAAATTAGAAATCGAAACACCCGAACCGATATTACAGCAATTGTGCGCAGATTCGCTTCAAATTATTGATTCAGCAGAGATAGTCGAAATCAGAAACGAAAATGTCGTATGGAAATTCAATAAAAAAACGGGTTTACCGATCGAATATTCCATCGAAGGCCTCAACTATTTTATCAAAGGTCCTGAACCTAATTTCTGGCGCGCTCGAACGAATAACGACTTGGCGGGCCAAATGGAATTCATTTTCGGATACATGCATCCCGACTATCAGAAAGATTCATGGAAATTAGTGGCATTTAATTGGACACAACCCGCTCCAAACAAGATTATCGTGAAATCGGTAATCAACATGATAAATGGAGATAATATTAGTGATGACGAACCCTCCACCGATGATTGTAAACTTGAATTTACTCTGTTCGGTTCTGGGGATATGAAAATCGGATATGAATTTAGAATAGAAGACTGTTCTCCCCGAATCGGGATGCAAATGCAAATACCCGCACAGTTTTCACACATGATTTGGTGCGGACTCGGGCCTCACGAAAGTTATATTGATCGAAAAGATGCAGAAATCGTCGATGTTCATTCCGGAGATGTTAAAGATCTCATTTTCGATTATGTAGAACCTCAAGAGAACGGAAACAGAACGGATGTTCGATGGCTTGCACTGCTCAATAAGGAAGGAAAAGGATTACTTGCCAAAGGAAATCCCTTGTTATCCGTGTCTGCATGGCCTTATTCGATGGAAAAACTAATGAAAGCGAATCATATCAATGAACTCCGGCCATTTGATACCTTTATCACCGTAAATTTAGATCTGATTCAAATGGGTATCGGCGGTTCGGGATGCGGTTCATTACCCAAAGAACAGTTTATTCCCTTCGATAAAAAATATACATATTCTTATTATCTACGGCCATATTCCGCCAGGTGCGGCAATCTCGAATCTTTTGCGCGATATCGCATCGAATAATAGAATTTTATAAGATAAACGGGACAGAGATATGAATTTTTAATATTTTTTCTTCATTTTTCTTTTAATTCAATTTTGAAATAATTAAGCATGAGAATATCAAAAAAAGGATTTGCCATTTATTTATAAATTAATTTTTTGATTTCCGTGATATATTTTTCCGCTGAAGGAAATCTGGCATCAACAGATGCATTTAATTCGCTTTTCCGAATTTTATCCATTTCAAAGTTGAAAACAAGAATAAACCACAAGCATTTGTAGATATCGATGCCCTTTCTCATAGAATTTGTTATCGTCGCGGTTTTTTCATATCCCCGATAAAAGGCCTCTTTCCATGCCTTGCGATTTCCAATTGTCCAATATTCCATTTTAATAAAGTCTTGGGCGGGGGGTCCGATTCGCCAATTATCGAAATCAATAAAACCGGTGATATGATATTCCGACTGTTGTTGATTTGATCCCGCTTTATTAATGTTATTTTGCTTGTTTGGTTGATTATCGAGGCGCGTTTGGTCGATCGAATTATCGAGGCGCGTTTGGTCGATCGAATTATCGAGGCGCGTTTGGTCGATCCTATTAACAATAATATTTTGGGCTTGGAAATCGTTGTGGAAGATGACCGCATCTTTTTCATTTTCTACAATTTTTAGATTCGATTCGAAGTACTGCTTAATGTCTGGAAGCAGCGGTAAAATTTCTTTATTTTTTTCCGCTTCGGTTAATTCCTTTTGAAGCTGCTTAGAAAATAATTCCGGCCAAGAGGGTTTTTGATCAGCGCCAATTTGGTAAATTTTATCGTAAAATGCATCGAATTTGATGGTATGCAGTTTTGATAACGCGAAGCCCGCCTCTTCGAATAAATTACAGATCGCTTTGCATTCTAACTCTTCTTTTGGCCATTTTGCAATCATATCATACAGCGATTCTCCCTCCAAATACGATTTCACCGTGAACATATAGGGATATACGGGCGTATTCAAGGGAATTAAACGTTCTGATTTAGAATCGAAACGTTCGGGTTCATAAAAATAATACATAGTTTGTATAGGGAGAATTGGCGGTTGGGAATCTTGAAAGATATAACTTCCTTCGGTTTTTTCCGCGATTTCTTTGATTTTCTTACCCAAATCCGGATCCCTCGTGCAAAATTCTTTGGTGAGTAAAGGATATAATATTTTTTCTTTCACTATCGGTTCGTAGCGAAATGCCTTTGATATTCGATTTCGAAAGATGATTTTATTATTGGACAAGGTGGTAATTACATAGGTAGAATTGATTTTTCCATCGAATGGGCCCGATATCTTTTTGAAATTCGAGAACTGAGTTAATTGAGGGATCTTAGAAAAAAAATCAGACAATTGCTTAACAGAATATTTTTTTTCTCCAATTTCAAGATCGCGCTCTGTTTGGGTTTCTTGTTGCATCTTAAATCGCATCTCCTTAGCTTTCTTTAATTTTTTATCATACGTAATGAGATATGGCCGTTGGTAATACACCAATCAACCGTGGTTTCAATACGGGATTTTATGCTCTCATCCATCGGTTTATCCAATTCCGGAGATACTATGGGAGAGAATTCTATGGTATTGCCATATTTCTTAGATAAATAATGAAGGGCATATTTTCCACCTCTCTGCGCTTTCCCGCTTCCGATTTCTGAATGATAAATTTTATTGCGGAACTCATTAATCACTTTTTGTTGCGACAACATCTCCTCATCTTTTCCGCTTAACGCCGATTTCCACACCGCAGAAAATGAATTCACAACATTCGAGATTGAAGGAATCATCCCGGCATATTTTCTCATTTCAACCGGAATTAATTTTAGAAATACCGCTATTGAACCCTCTTTTCCGCATGAAATTGAGCATCGTTCATCAAGATACTTGAGGTACTCTTTTTTGTTTGCATCCGCCTCTGATGAGTCTTTTAGCCCCATAAAATTTGAATATTTCTTAAGATATCCGCATAATGAAGGGTCGATCTCTGTTTTTCCGAATCGCTCCGGATTATTATATAAAAATATAGGCGCATGAACCCTATCAAAGATTTCGGAATAATGCTGTTTTTGTTCCTCATTACTTAAATGCTTTTTAATTGGAGGAGGAATAACGAAATAAGGAGTTTTAACATATTTTAAGATAAATTCAACATCGTTGGCAACCTCGGAAGGGGTTTCACCATATGCGCCAACCAATAACGGCTTACGCCATTTATCATTTGCATCTTGTGTGGATTTTAAGATTTGGATTTTTTGTTCGGGTTTATCTATAAAATATAAGCCTTCTCCGGTCGACCCCAACACAAAAATGCTATCCGCACCATTGTCATACACAAAATCCACTAATCTCTGCATTGTTTTAGGATTAACAACACCACCATTTGAGAAAAATGTGAAAAGCGGAACAATATTACCCGTCGGAAGCAACATGATGAAAAAAGGAAAGGAACGAATAAAAAGCAAATGTTGAATACCGCGATTTAGGATTCAACCCAATTAAGGGTGGTGTTCACGAATGTGATTTTTTCATAAGGTAGTAAAGACCCCCTTTCAAATAGAATATAAATCTGCTGATTATTTCCTATTTGGATGTCTGAATATGCGGATGGCCCCTTGAATATTGTTTTCCCCGCTGACCATGAACCGCAATTATCATTTGACACTTTGATTGTGAGATGATCCCTCGATTGGCTTGCCGGATTCACGAAAAGGATTCTTTCTCTGTCCTGTGAATTCGATTTCGGTAATCGAACAACACTCGCTTGACACCTTGGTTCAATCAAATTAGGATCGCTTTTTACATCCGAAAATGTCACTCCACCATCGGAACTCCAAGCGTATAACCGATTATTCAATGGAAAGCCCCTTCCATCCGCATTTTGTCTCATTGTGAGATACACTTTGCTATCATTCGTTTCAACGGCCATACATTCGTCCCCATAATCAAATACATACCCGATATTCCACGTATTACCATGATCATCACTATATATAACGTGTGAAGAGAGATTATAAGGAGTTACTCCATCCGGTTTTTTTAATCCGTGATCACAAGGCACCAACAGTCTGCCGCTTTGCAGTTGTATCGCATGGCCCGGCCCGGTCGCGTACCATTGCCATTCCGATCTTTTAACAGAAGATGTTATTTCACGAGGCGAACTCCATGTTAGACCGAAATCTGTGCTATTAATAATCATCACCTTCTCGTTATTTATTGAAAATAGGAGAAAAACGGTCTGGATAGACAAATCGAACAAGGGGGCAGGGTTACCAACCGTGTTTTGCCCATCCTCAACCAAAACTTTCAGCGGACTCCAGCCCGTGCTTGGAGTATATCTTTTCAAAACAAGATCAATCTTGCCATGATCTTGCAATGACGCTCTACCCTCGCAAAACGCAAGCACGGTTCCATCGGGAAGAGTTAATAAGGCAGGAATTCTGTATGTCGGATACCCTTCACGGCCTCCCACAAAGAGATCTTCAAAATCATCTATGCCGGGTTCCAAATCCTTTCGAGACAACAATAATGCAGAGAAACCCACGACCACCAACGCAACGATAATCAATAACGCAAGCAATTTCTTTCTTTCTCCGAAAAATTCTTTAAATCTCGCCATAATTCAATAAATAAAAATGAAATAAAAAACAATTTGCTTTCATTTATTTCTTTTCAATTTTCGCTTTCAATGCGCGACCGGTAATTTCTCTTATCATTTGGATTATCGACATCAATTGGGCCATGTACAAGGATTCTTCCACAACGCTGTTGATCTCTTTCATTTTTTGAACGGCTTTCATTTGTTCTTCAGTGATGGCCTCCAAGCTCTTCTTTTCCCAAAGTGCTTGAATCTCTTTTTGAATATTTCCATTGATTTGCTTCAATTCATCAGCCGTGTTCTCACGAATCGTTTTAAATGCTTGAATAATGAGATTGATTAAATCTTTGATCTCTTGCATTTGTTCTTTAAACGATTTTTCCATTCCTTCAATTTTATGCTGCAGATTTTCAATCTGTTGAATTGTTCCTTGCAGACTTTTATCGATATTATTAATTTGTTGAAGCATTTGTTGTAATAGTTCTTGCGACATTCTTTTTCCTCCTATTTCTTCTTTGGTGGGTTTAAACCGGGCGGGGGATTCGCACCCGGCGGACTGGCACCCGGCGGTTTACCTCCTGGCGGCGTCAATCCCGGCGGACTGGCACCCGGCGGCGTCAATCCCGGCGGACTGGCACCCGGCGGCGTCAATCCCGGCGGACTGGCACCCGGCGGACTGGCACCCGGCGGAGCCATTCCCGGTGGCGTCATAAAGGCCATATTTGAAGCATTCATCTGATTTGCATCCGCAGCGGGTTCATTAGGGGCTGGTTGATTTGCCGAAAGCGGCATAGGCATGTTATCGAATATTGTTTGCTTATTAGCATCTTCCGGTTTACATTCTCCTTGAGTTGCAGAGATTTTTTTGATCGCATCAAGAACTTCGGCAAGTAAAATATTAACGGTATCGGGATTGAGTGCATCCTCTGATAATTTGATGATCGATTTTAACCGATCGGTGGTTTCTGTCAATGCAGTGAACCCGACATTCTCTTGCAATTTTAAAATTTCTTTAACGGCGGTCTCTCCTATTTGTTTTAATATTAATTGTGCATACTGAGAATCTTTCTCATTCGACCCTTTTAAGTCTTTGATACTTGTGGTTAGGTCTGTTGCTTGTTTTCCTATGGTCTCATTTAAGCGGTGAACGGAGTCCTCTAAAGATTTGATAGATCTTGCTAATCCGGAAATTCGGGTATAGATGTTGTTCAACAAATCCATTAGCATTTCAGACATGATACACTATAATTCATTTTTGAAACTAATTAATTTTTGCTTCGAAGTTCGGCAAAGGAAAAGAATATATTTTTACTCATCCAATTCAGCAATATGACTCAGATCTATGAACAATTTTTAAAAGTGAAAACTGCTTGGCCGAACAAGTCAATTGCGTTTAATTATTCAGATTATGCCAATATTGACAGAGGTATTGCCTTCGAACTTGCTTATCACGCTTCAAATGATATCCCGTATAGATGTATTAAGATAGAATTATTTCCGGATAAGGATCATCTTGGAAACAATGCTGTTCTTTATTCTTCCGCAAAAAAGGTTTTTATCGAAATTGTGAACCAAGAACAACAATGTGTTATCACTATTTATTGTCAAGAAGAGCCGGAAATCGCCGCAAAAGCCGAGATTATCGAATCCGGATTTAAAAAGTGGGCACCGCTCTATCCTACCGACCCGGATAAGAAATATAAATATGCGACTTTGATTTTGGTGGAAAGGAAAGTTGATGAGGTGATTCATAACACCATGATCCCTACGATCAACCGAGTGGTGTATTTTTCAATAGCCGAAGCGAGAGAACGCGCCGCAACTATTGATATCTTTCAAAATGCAAAAGGTGCGGATTTAGCCCAATTGGCGATGCATAAATGGATGGATTTTGCGCAGAGGCAAGAGCAAGAAGCAACGTTCCCCAAAGATGCCGTTCAAAATATCGTTAAAAATTTTATTCAAATCAAAAAATGGTTGATTACAATCATCTCCGCGCTATTAGCGGGACAAGAAGTACCCAAACAAGAGAGTGTGGTTGTGGATTAAACGCTGCTTATATGCAAAATTTTAAATTAGTCGTTTTTTTTTTTAGTTTGAGCATTATAACGTTTTTCATACAGAGTTTCCCACTGCATTTATTAACCGGAAGGAGAAATTCGTATGAAAAAGTGGATAGATGCGTTTTTCGATGCATGGGGATATTGCTTAGGCGGTTATAGCGCGGGTCTTATATGACCAACAAGGCTACACTTTCCACAACTTTGGCCTTGTCCAGCTGAGAGAACCCGAGGTCGGGAGTTCGAATCTCCCTATCCCCATTTTTTGCTTTCAATGATTCTGCGAAGGCTCTCTTTGATAGGAAAAAGTTATTGAAGAGTTTTACACCATAAATAAAAACATTTTAAGGATTGGTTTTTTTCAAACTATATGAACGAAAGATTCGATTTAACGATACGTATAAGCGGGGAAGCGGGCCAAGGAATTCAGACCATTAGCGATTTGCTTTCTTTGGTGCTGAACCGCTTGGGGTATTATATTATCGTAACAAATTCGGTTGAATCGAGGATTCGAGGCGGACATTCGTTCTTTACATTCCGAATAACCGATTTCAAGACATATGCCAGCCGGTCAAATTTCCAAGTGCTGATTGCCCTCTCACAATTTTCTCTTGATTTCAATTCCAAACTCATCGACCCGAATGGTGTCGTAATTTACGACTCCAGTCAGCTGAAATATGAAGGCTCGAACGGGATTGGCTATCCAATGAAAGAATTAATTAAAAAGGAAAATCTGCCGCCTATCGTGGAAAATTCGGTAAGTGCGGGTATTATTTTCGGACTATTGAAAGGTGATCTCGCTGAACTCAAGGAATTGATATACAAAAGTATTAAGAAAATGAAGGAGGAAAATTGGAAAGCGATAGAGTTGGGCTACAAGGCTGTGACCCCCGAATTTGCTTCGAGATTCAACCTCAAACTAAAGCGAATAGGGACACCTAAATTAAATATCACCGGGAACGATGCCATTGCATTGGGAGCAATCGCAGCGGGAGTATCGTTCTATAGCGGGTATCCAATGACACCGTCAACCGGGATCTTGGAATATCTTGTAAAAAAATCCGATGAATTGCCGATTGCAGTAATCCAAGCCGAAAGTGAAGATGCGGCCATCAATATGGCTTGCGGTGCGGCGTTTACGGGTGCTCGCGCGATGGTCGGAACGTCCGGCGGAGGCTTTTGTTTAATGGTAGAGGGATTGGGCTGGGCCGCCATGTCCGAAACTCCTATCGTGATGGTGTTAGCATCAAGACCGGGACCTTCAACCGGAATGCCGACTCGGACAGAACAGTGCGATCTTCATTTTGCGATGAACGCATCCCATGGCGAATTTCCCCGATTTGTGTTTGCTCCTTTCCATCCGCTCGATGCATTTTATCTGATGGAGCGAGCATTTAATCTCGCCGATAAATATCAGGTTCCCGTGATCATTATGTCGGATAAATATCTCGGAATGTCGAATTATTCTATCGATGATTTGAATGCTTCTAAATTCAGAATTGTTCGGCCAAAGCGACCGACTCCGGATCAACTAAAGCAAGGCTACAAGCGCTATCTCATTACCGAAGATGGGGTTTCTCCGCTCTTATGGCCCGGAGAATCCGACCATTTGGTTCATATTTCGGGAGACGAGCACGATGAACAAACATGGTATGCAGAGGATGCAGAAATTCGAACGAAAATGGCCAATAAACGCTTTGTAAAGTTGAAATATATGGAACAAGAAATTCAAAGCCCCGAAGTGTATGGAACACTTCCGGCCGATTATGTATTCGTGACATGGGGCTCATCATTCTATCCTTGCGTTGAAGCGGTCGATGACCTTACAAAAGAGGGATATTCAATCGCAGTCATAGGGTTTAGAGATATTTTACCGTTCCCAAAACGGCAATTCCTTGATCTCGTAGAAAAAAGCGGAGCTAAGGCCAAGTTTATCGCGGTTGAACAGAATGTCACCGGCCAATTGGCCGAATTGATCAGCGCTAAAACATGTTTTGATGTGCCTTATCGAATTTTAAAATATGATGGAAGAGAATTCACTGTGGATGATATAATAACACGATTTAGGAAAGAGGTGGCAAAATAAATGGATCCAAAAGAATATGAATGTGCAGAAGAGAATATGTGGTGCCCGGGTTGCGGGAATTTTGGGTTGAAAAACGCACTCGTGAAAGCGTTAGCAGAACTTGATATAAAACCGCGGGACTTAGCATTGATCGGAGGAATCGGGCAATCGCCCAAATTCACCCATTATATTAAAGGAAACGCGTTGGACGGCTTGCACGGACGGGCATTCACCATGGCAGTAGGGACAAAATTAGCAAATCCAAAATTGAAAGTCATCGCTTTTGATGGAGATGGAGGTGCTTACGCCGAAGGAATGAATCATTTTATGCAAAATATCCGAAGAAATGTAGAATTGGTGTATCTGGTGAACAATAATCAAGTGTTCGGATTAACTAAAGGCCAAGCCGCGCCGACCGCCGAAAACGATATGATTACAAAATCGACCCCGCACGGAATCATCTTTCCCCGATTTAATCCGGTTGCCGTGTCTTTGGTAAATGGTGGAACATTTATAGCACGGATTTATACTGCAAATGTCGAACATTCAAAAGAGATCCTAAAGCAAGCCTTAAATCATAAAGGAACCGCATTTATCGATGTTTTGCAACCGTGTGTGAGTTTCGCCAAGAATAAATCATACCAATACTACAAAGATAAGGTTTACACGTTGGAATCTGTGAAACACGATCCTACAAACCACGCTGCGGCTTTGGAAAAAGCGTTTGAATGGGGAACCAAAATTCCTATAGGTTTATTCTATAAAGCAGAACGCGGCACCTTCAGAGATCAATATCCCGGATTAAAAGACAATCTCGAACTGTATAAATACACCCCCCCGCTCGATAAAATTCAAACATTTATAGAGGAGTTCAAATAACCTATTTTGCTCTTTTCTACCTTCTTTTTTAGTTTTTCTTCTTCATTTGCAATCATATAACGTGTATCTCTTTAATTAATCGTGATATAATATCATATCGCTTTAATTTTCAACACTGGATAAAGCTTTTATCATAACAAATATGAAGAAATTTAGTGATTTTTGTGGAAAGCGAAAAAACCAAAAGCGATTCTGATAACCCGAATGAGGTGAATCCAGAATCAAAATCAACCGAAAATACCATTTCAGAAAAAAACGATGAGAAAATCAACGAAGAAAAACCTTTGGAACCCGCCAAAGAATTGCAGTTCTTCAAACAAGAGAAAATTCCCGAAATGAAACAAGATCAATCATTTAAAGCACAACCCACCGTTATTCGGGATGATTGCCAAATATATATTATACCCAGCTGGTCAAAACTAAACGGTTATTATAACAAAGGATACTATGTCACCGCAAACCAAAGGGTAAAAAATGTGACATCTGATCCTGTTATTTTCTACGCAAGAAAAAGCATGAGAGTGCACAAACCATACGGATACGTGTACATCTTATGGGGTTTGGGGTTAATTAATTTGAAATTTGAGTTACAATCAGGAAGAATGATAACCGATTTTAGACAAATCAATGCAATCGTTTTACAAGACTTTGTTTACGATTTCTTAGCATCTCAGCGTAAGATCGCACTTGAAAATGACAATGATATCATTCTGAATGAAATGCTTGCTAAAATTCCTTACGATCTCAGCTGGAAAGGAGAATCACAACGCACATTCTTAAACGGCGCAATTTTGCGGAACGCTTTTACGCAACATAAAGAGATTATGCTTGAAATGCTTGAGAAATTACAGAAATCCATTAAGGATGAATACAATCCGGTCAACTCGGGTTTTTTGATTCTCACATTGACCGAGCAAGAGTATAATACCATTTTGACGAACTCTTTTCTCACCGAAAAAGAGTATTTTAACCCCACTGCTGTAATATCCGAAATAAAGCCATCAGCAAACGAATTTTTAACTGAACTCTTATCCAAAGAAGAAAAAGAAGAAGCATTGTCCGCCATCGTCCACTTACACGCCGCGATGCGAACATTCCGTTACGATAAAGCAGATTTGATCTCGATTCTTGATGGCCTTCACGCGGAACTCAAAATCAAATTTTCACCGAAATCTGTCTATGGCTCGGTTCATAAATTAACCGGACTTAAAAAACAGCTCTTATTCACAGCCGATCTCGAAACTGTGGATAAAGTGGCGGGTTGGAATACTAAATTCGAACGAAAGCTGAATTGGCCGGATTCTGCCGATATTTGTGAAATCCATGAAGAGAAACCGTACGTAGCGCCATTGAACTATGATAAATTTTCGGAAAAAATTTATCAGCCCGTTGCATTGGATCAAATGAATGTTAAAGTAGAAGGCTATTCTTCAACAGCCAAAGATGTAGATTCCATGAAACAGCAATATGAACTGCGAGCAACCCAAAATCCAACTGTTGAAGAGAAGCCTTTACCGGAATTTCCCGTTTCTGATGATGCGGATAAAAGTCCCGAAAAAATCATCAAAGTTCTCGAGTATGTTCTCAATCTCGTGAATCAGAATTATTCAATGAAGGCGATCGGTGAAGCATGCGAAATGGCATGGGCAAAACTTCGAAAAATTCTTTTCCAATCCGAGATAATCTATGAACTCAATAGTTTTACAAACCAATTCATCAAACAACCAAAAGGATTAGGCTTAAGCAATAAAGATAAAACGAAGATCACGGAACGTTTAACGAAATGGATCACCGAACAAAAAGAAATAATTCGGAAAGAGCAGGAACGGCTTGAACAGATTCGATTGGAAAAAGAACGCAAGGAAAGAGAAGAAGCAGAGCGACGAGAACGGGAGCGATTGGAAAAAGAACGCAAGGAAAGAGAAGAAGCAGAGAGGTTAGAAAAGGAAAGAAAGGAACAAGAACGCATCCGAAAAGAGCAAGAAATGGCGAGAAAACTCGAAGAACAGCGATTGGAATTACAAAGAGAAGAAGAGCATCAAAGAAAATTGCGAGAAATGGAAGAACAGATGGCAAGAGAACGCGCGGAATCGGAAAAAAGAAGAAAAATTGAAGAAGAACAAGCCAGAATTGCGGCACAACAACGAGAACTCGAAAGAATAAAACAAGAGCAGGCTACTTTGAAGCAGAGATTAAAAGAAGAAAAAGAGAAGAAAAAGCAAGAAGAAAAGCGGCAAAAAGAAATTGAAAAAGAACGGAAAAAACTCGAAAAAGAGCAAGAAAAACTTAAAAAATTGAAGAAATAAGCCGGATCATTTCATTCAGAATATTTTTTCTCGAAAAACGCTAAATAAATTTTCTTTTTTTTCCGATCAAATTGTTATCGTAAAAATTTTAATCAAAATTTCAAAAAATTACAAAATACATCTCTGTGAACTCGACTACGAACATAACTTTTGTAGCGAGCGGAGCAGAAATCGATTCGATACCGCTGACACAAAATCGGAAAAAACTCAAGTATTTCAACCCCGTTTAACTCTATTTCTGTAGAGTACCAAAGAAGGAATCCATATGAAAACCCGATCATCTTTAATTATGGTGGAAAATGCGAGTTATTCTCAAATTGAATCGCAAATCATTGATGCGATAATTCGCACGTATGTTACGAAAAATGGAAATGAATATTACCTTATCATCGATTTAATGAAAATATATACGCCAAAGTATGCGAGTTTGGTGAAAAATGCCTTGATTCTCATCAATTCGTTATTCTTTATCGAACGATCAGTTCTTTGCGGTTCAGAAATGCAAGGGATTTCTCCGGAAACAAAAAAGATTTTGGAATCCGTTTGCATTTTAGAATAAAAAAAAACGCGGAGATCATGCAAGATTCGGAGCCAACCCTCAAAACTTACTCATTTTTATTTTATAATTCATATAATCATCAACCAAATGTCTTAGATCACTTTCAGATTGAATGTTTTTTGTTAATATTTGATCAAAGAATTCGGAGATGGGTGCAATAAAGACGTGCTCATAATCCTTTATTTCGAATGGGTTTATAACGGAATTATAAAGATGCTTTAACTCAACTCGAAGCGGATCCCATACTTTTTTCTCTTTCTCAAGCGATTCTTTAAGCGAAAAGAATCTTTGGACGTCAGCATCAAGAATATTCTCCTTTTCGTCAACCGAAAAAAGAAAATTCTCGACTTCAATAATTACATGGATGAGTTGTGAAATGAACAGCAAATACTCATAATATATATTAACAAAATCGTAGTGATCTTGATTATATTTTACAAGCAAGTCCAGTTTGTAGAGCACCGGCTTATACCTTTCGATCGAAACCAACTCTTGAGGATCCTCGCTATTTCTTCGTGCCCATTCCACTAAATCTTCCAATTTTCGGCCATATCTCGTGCTGAATGCGAAAAAGCCGTTTAACCCGCGGAGAATCGAAAGCGATTGTTCAGAGGGTACGAGTCGATAGAAATTGACCCAAAATGCTTCTTCAAATTCGGATTCTTCCCATTTTTTTCCGGACCAACAAGTCTCCGCGTGCAGTAAGAATTCATGCAGCACCAATGGAAAGATTGCCTTGCGCACGACCCAATTCGTGCAAATACTGCCCGCGCATTGTAGTTCGATCGCTTTTCGATTGAAATGCAAGATGTTCGGAAAATGAATTTCGTATAACGCACCCGCGGGAGCGACTCTGGAAGATTGACTCGAGGGCGCGGTGATCACCTCAAATCCCTTTGATTTAAAATACTTTGTGTATGGAAATGAGTTAAAGCGATATTTACCTTCATTAGCTTTCCAACAAGAGTCAAAAAACATTTGCCAATTTGAAGGTTTTTTTTCATCAAAGACCTCTTGAGTAATAATGGCCCAAGCTCTGATAAAATTAACCGTTTGACCCGTCGGGTCCATTTCCTTGGGCAATAAGCGATCGAATTTTATATCGCGAGGGACTGGATGGTCGTACTCCCAATCGCAGATAATGATCTTTTTGTTAAGCTTTTCAATCGCTTCGGGATGTCTGACTAACATATCGTGCCAAATTATTGGTTTTTTACCCATTTCCACATATTTTTCGGCAAAAGCGTTTATCCATTTCACAATCAAATCGGATTCTGTTTTGGATGCATTTTTGAAAAACGCATTGCAAGAGCCGCATTGGCCCAAATAATAGCATTCATCCAAACCCAAATGAATAAATTTTGACCTTTTATGAGCCCCCATACCACTCATTATCTGTTCTTGAATCCTCCAAATGGTAGAAAGGGTATCCGGATGCGTAGGACAAAACATTTCGTAGGTACCGCTCTGAATCTTGGGTACTTCACGCAAATGCCTTAAATTCGGATGTTTCAAGATATAATCGGTGTGACCGAGCGATTGTATCAACGGAATCGCCTCGATATAATAATGTAGGCACGTTTCTAACAAGTCATCCTTTTCTTTTTCGGAAAGCGCACCTGGATGTCTGATGAATTCAAAATCTCCGGTGAACGGAAACTTATCTTCCCATTCAATTAAAACGGCGTTTATTTTGTAGTAAGCGAGCGTCTGAATCAGTTTTTTCAAATATTCAAGAGGAGGACGAATGAATTTTAAATCCAAATGAATAACACGCAAAGCCAATTTCGGCGCATCCTTGATTTCCAAAGAAGGTAAAGAATAATTGGTGAGATGTAAAATTTGTTCGAATGTTTTCAGCCCGTAAAACAACCCCCTTTCGGTTCGACTGCGTATATTAATTGAATTTGAAGTCGTCTTTAAATAATACTCATCGGTGGAACAATAATTATCAACACTAAACGGATTAACCCAAACCGGACTTAAGTTCCTATCATCAAGAGGTGTTTCAAATGAATTTGTGAATATTTTTATTGTATATGGCGTTATATCGGAAATGCACCCAACAGGATAGATATCATCTTCACAAACATCGGCATCTCCTTTTTTTTCAATCTGAAAGTCAAAATCTTCGATGTTTTCTTCAATGCTTTTTAATACCTCATGAATATGTGAAAATATTGTGTTAGATGGACAGTCGCATTCGATGTTCCAATGCCCGCGGATCTTCGCTTTTTCGTTTTCTTCTACCACCGCTAAGTGAGCAGATGGAAGCAGAAAGCGCATAATATCAATCATTATAACCTTTTCAACTCGAAGAAATTAAAAGTTTACGCTCGTCCCTCTTTCGATCTAAAAAAATGAAAAAATTTCCAAAAATAATCTAATAGGTAATAGATGAAAAGTATATATGCTTGAAATTTCTAACTATATATGCAAACGGAACAATAATTAGATGGGATTTGCTATGCAAAGAATTATTTCAATCTGGAAATCCGATTCCGCTCTTAAAATTATAATTATCTATATTTTCATTGGGTTTACGTGGATTTTACTTTCCGATTTACTTCTAAATCAAATTTTCGGCTACGATTCAGATGTTCTCACCCAAGTCCAAACCGCAAAAGGCTGGGCTTATGTTGTTGTCACCAGTATTTTTCTTTACGCTCTGATAAAAAATGGATTGAGAGAAATGGAAAAAGATCACGCGGTGAAATTGAAGATTCAGCAGCAACTTATGGAATTTCAAAAATATGAAACCCATGTGTCATTTACTTCGATGTTTATTCACGATCTCAACAATATCTTGACAATAATGCAATTAAATATTAACAATCTCGAAACTATTGAATGTAATTCCGAAGATTTAAGCCTAACATTAAAAGATCTCATTAATACTATGAATGAGTTGAAGAAATTTGTAAACAGCTACATGGATTATGTCAGACAATACAAGACAACGGAATCTCAAAGTGATTTGGTGGAAGTGGCAAGATCTTTTTTCGATTCAATTCGCTTGCTCTTTAAAAATGATATCAATTTTGAACTCTATTTTCCCATCGCAAACTATCAGGTTCCGCTTGGTGAGAATGAGATCAAACAGATTCTATTGAATCTGATTTTAAATGCAAGAGATGCAATCATCGAGAAAAATGAAACCGGCACCATGGCTAAGGCGAGTCTCATTCGAATAAGAATTTTTGAAGAGAATCAATCCAGCCTTATGAAACATTTTCCGGATAAAAATGTAAGCGGGCAATTTGTAGGAATCGAAGTGAAAGACGATGGAATCGGAATTCAAGCGGAGATTCAACAGAAAATCTTTCAGCTTTTTTTTACGACAAAACCCGTAGGGAAAGGTACGGGTCTTGGGTTGGTTTCGATAAAAAACATCGTGGAGCAGCGCGGGGGCTTTATGCGATTCGAAAGTGAATACGGAAAAGGAACCGGTTTTTATATTTATTTACCAATTATACAGAAATAAAGATTAAAAAATTGCCGGAAAAGGGGCATTCCCAGCGAATCTCGATGGTTTGCCCGGAACATGGATTATTCAATGCATGCATTCTTTTTTTAGGTATTATATTAATCGGAAATTAATTAACCAAAGTTATAATTTTTTATCTCGGTTTTGATTCAAAATCCGGAATCTATAATTGAAATTTAAAAGAATATTAATGGAAACGTGTCCATTTCCGCAGAATTATTCACCGGATTTAGTTCCATCAAAGGGAAGGAAGCATATTTTCGATGCTTTTTCGGTATTTTTCATAATTATATATAATTTCATTGAAATTTACGCGCTTTATTTATAAACAGCATGCGTAATTTATTATGAAATTTCATATATAAAGCATAAATCTCTCGGACGTTGATCATATAAACCGAATTTATGTTAAAAACAATATTACACGAGCAAATGAGCAAATAAAAGCATCTATTAAGAGGATCGAAAAATCTCAGCAAATTCCAAAGCGTTTTTAATACCATTGGAAATTTATTGATTTACAAAATTTTGCTATGTAGAAATAACAAAATATTTTTATACTCGGATTTGTTATATCTATATATTGTTGTATCTACACACCGATACTCCTAAACGGAAGGAAAAGAATTATGAAAATTTTGTTTGTAAATCCGGGAAGAATCGAAGCGGGTCTCGATTCGATTATTAAAAGTCCGCCGCTCGCATTGCTCTCCATTGCAGCGATGGTACCGGAGCATGAAGCAACTTTATTTGATTTTAAAGTTGACCGCTATTCAGAAAATGCGTTCAGAAAATTGTTGAAGAAACACGAAATTGTCGCAATTTCAAGCATGACACCGCAAATTCAATCTGCTTTTGAAGTTGCTCAAATGGCCAAAGAAGAAGGCTTGATTACCATATTGGGAGGGTATCACCCCACATTGGAACCGGAGTTCTGTATATCGAATCCCCACGTGGATTATATTGTTAAAGGCGAAGGGGAACACACATTTAAAGAATTAATTGATTATATTTCAAACAGCGACTCTGCGAAACCAATTAAAGATATTTTAGGCATTTCCTATAAGGATCAGGTGGGAAATGTGGTTCACAACGGGCCAAGACCCTTGGAAATGAATTTGGATAACTTTCCATTACCGCGAAGGAATTTACTTAAAGGAAAGCGGTATTCCTATTTGGGCACCAAAGTTATGTTGATGGAAACATCTCGCGGATGCCCCCATAATTGTAATTTCTGCTGTATCATTAAAATGTGGAACGATGGAACCAATACGATGAGATATCGAACCAAATCGCTGAAAAGGATTATGGAAGAACTGTATTCAATAGATCCGGTATGGGATTTTGTCTTTTTCAATGATGATAATTTTACCATCAATATCAAGCGCACGGACAAAATATTGGATGCGATTCTGAAATCGGGGCTTCAAAATCGGTTCTTTTTCAGCTGCCAAAGCAGAGTGGATACGTTTAACAATCATCCGTGGCTTGCGGAAAAAATGGCAAAGGCGGGCTTTCGGCAGGTCTTCTTCGGTATCGAATCGGTGCATCAGCAAAGCCTGGACGCGATGGGTAAAAAAACCAATGCAGAAATGATTCGATCGGCATGTAAGATGGCTACCGATAACGGAATATCCATTTTTGGAGGGATGATCGTGGGATTTCCGGGAGAAACAAAGCAGATGGTGAGAGAGAACATCCAATTCGCAATCTCTCTGGGTTTGGATTTCGTTCAATTTACTCCGATCACGGCGTTTCCCGGGACGAAATTTTTCGAGGAAATGAAAGAAAAGAAGAAAATTTCTACATATAATTGGAAATACTATAACCTTTTCACGCCGATGATGGGTACCGACCAATTAAGCCGGGAAGAAATTTATTCACTTGTGGGAGAAGCCTACGGCAAGTATTATATGAATAAAGACTATCTCAAAATGATGTTCAGTCGAGCCTTGTTCAATCCAAAATTCAATTGGTTCAAAAAATTTGCATTTAATTGGGTCAATCAATTTATATTTGGCGGATACGGTATGTTGAAATCAATGGGAATCAGCGGGCTTTCCAGAAAGGAACCGAACAGCGTTTCAATAAAACAACAGATGAAGTTGAGATGGAAGCAATACAAACTTCTATTGAAACAAGC
Source organism: uncultured archaeon (assembly GCA_964623665.1). Classification (GTDB taxonomy): domain Archaea; phylum Asgardarchaeota; class Lokiarchaeia; order Sigyniarchaeales; family Promethearchaeaceae; genus CAZUTM01. Next base: position 23,592 of record CAZUTM010000002.1, on the reverse strand, counting down.
AAAAAAACAAGGAATTCAGCTCGATATTGAAAGACTTTCAAGCAAAGTAAATTAAAGAGTCCCGAAGCGATGCACAATCCTATCATTATTCAATTTTTCATTTCTATTTAATTTTTTATTGTCAGCCTATTCCACATTTATTATTCTTCATTTTCTTGCGAACTGGTTGAAGCCTTTAATAATAAAAGTTGAAACTTAAAAAATACAGGGTAAAATACTTATTTATATTCAATCTATAATCGACATTCTATTCCACAATTACTATTCTTCAATGTATAGACAAAAAATCATAGATTTGAATAAAAAATTTAAAATTCAAAAAATATTCAATAAAATGCGTTTATATTGAGGGTCTAAAAATAATCGCCATGAAAAAGCTTCAATTTTTGATGGCTTCATCGAAATCGCCATAATCATTGGCTAATTTTCGTCTTTCCGTGTTTCCGCAGAACGGACACACAATGGTATCAAAGCTTTGCCGTTTCATCGCAGTTCCGCAAACAGAACAGTCTGCATAGATCACACCCATATTGTTTCCGTATTTGGTGGAAAGAACATATTCATTATTTTCGAATCCGGATACGGTACAACGCACGATGTCGGTCTTTTTGAAGAACGATTCAACATTCTCGACATATGCATTTGACATTTGACTGATATGAATATTTCCGAAAATCCGATTCGGAACGATTTGATCTCCAACCTTATGAATTTGGCACCCGATACTGAATTTCCGGGAAGCCAGCACTTCGCAAATCACTTTATCTCCTTTTTTAATTGATATTCCGGTATTTTTATTTTCAATACGAAGAGTTCTCGTTTTATCGTTTATTCGTAAATATCCGCTCTGAGCGGCGATAAGTTTGCCGTTTTCCTCAAAGACGGACTCGTTTTCACCCATATATTGTTCCGATTCGCATAATTCAGTTCCATTAATCACAAATTTTCCATCTTTCAAACATTCCATATTACTCACGCTACGTTTCCTCGATCATTGCTACAAAATGCGCTCTTTTTTGCTACGCAAGAAAATACGAAAACACACAAAAATATTGCGAAAATAATACAAAAGATCGCTCATTTTCAGCGTCGTGAAAAAATCGGAGTTTTATGATCTTCTCGAATCAATAGAAGAGTTTTCGGCGCCTAAATGGGCGTTGGAACAATATCCGACCGATTCAGTGACAGCGGCGGATCTTTTGTTTTCCATCCATTCTGAAATGGGTGATTCGCTGTGCGATCGTATTGTATTGGATTTAGGTGCGGGAACCGGTCGTCTTTGCTTAGGCAGTCTCGTATTGGGTGCATCGCATGTATTCGCTGTCGAAGCGGACTCCGATGCGCTCATAATCTTAAAAAAGAATGCTCATGCATTGAATTATGAACGTCAATTAATTCTCATTCAAAAAAACGTTGAAGATGATGATGCTGCGACCTATATTCGATCCATTATGCAACAAAGGCTTGGTTTGGCCGGTTATAATAAGGCGGACGTGATGTGTATCATGAATCCGCCGTTTGGGTTTGTGAAAAAGGGGATAGATGTTCGGTTTCTTGAAGTTGCGCTATCACTTTGCGGAATAGTTTATAGTATCCATGCGGCCGGCGAGAAAACCAGGTCGTACATCCGGTCAAAGGTGGAAAAATTCGGAGGTCGGGTCACGCATATTCAGTCGCAAAAACTCGTTTTACGGGCCCAATTCGCCTTTCATAAGCAAAAGAGGATGCCGACTTTGGTTGATATTTATCGAATCGAATGCTTATAACATATAATACTTCAATTGCAAATCGAAATCTCACAAAGGATTTTTAATTGAAAATTTATGGTAGTGGGAAGTCCATGCTCGATTTGCGATTTCTTTATACTCCGCGTGTGTAAATTCTTTTAAAAATAGTTATACAGCGAATATTCCTTTGACAAAAATTTATTATCTTCGAATACGAACTATGAATATGAAAGAAAAGAGCCGTCCTCCCAATCCGGAGGCTGAAGAAACTCTTAGTAGGGTAGAAAATCCGGAGTATAGCCCTTTGTTTATTCAGATCCGAAAGCAATTGGTTTCCGAACAAGATTTTGCAGAAATTAAGTGCTTCAAATATAGAACTTCCGCAGGTCTTGAGTTATTTACGAGGATCTGGGCTTTTCCTTCCGTAGTCTCAAAAGCGATCATAGTCGTTTTTCATGGGGCCGGGGGAGATGGGGAATATTATGCGCTTTTAGCTGATAAAGTCTGCAAGTTCGGAATCATGGTTGCGGTGTGCGATTATGAGGGGCATGGACGGTCGGAGGGAAAACGGGGTGATATTAAAAATTTTCGATCTCATATATTAAACGCAAAGGAGTTCATCGAAGAGATGCATGGAATGTATCCGAACCTTCCGATATTTCTATTTGGAGAGTCTATGGGTGGCATCGTAATGGTTAATTTATTAACCGATTTTGGCGCGGTTCTTCCTTCAAAAGTTCGCGGTCTTCTCTTATTCTCCCCCGCGCTGCGATTCAAAAAGAGCACCCTCAAATTTAGCGATATTTTTCGCAATATATTCCCATTTTTAATCAGTATTCTCATTCCGGGTAAAGCAACCATCTCGATGAGGCCGGACAAGCATTTTTCACAAAGTCCCGCTGCAAAATACATGAATCCGCTCCATATTCAATACGACATGACCGATAACATGCATCTTGATAAGGTGTCCGCTCGATTCATCATTCAATTAAATCGATTTGCCAATTTGGGCTTTGCAAAGGGTGCCGAATCTATCAAAAAACCGGTTTTACTGTTTTTGGCAGATCAAGATGCTGCGGTCGATATTGAAGCGATCAAAGAATTTTTCGATCGTATTTCGGAGCCGGATAAACAATTAGTGGTTGTCCGCAATGGTCCGCATGCATTATTCACCGCAGAAGCATTTCAGCCGTATTGGAGCCAATTAATTCAATGGATCTTGGACCATCTTCGTGATTGAATTAAGAACTCGTATATATAATACCAGTTCATGATAGAAATCCTAAAAAAGATCATTTCAGCAGAATAGGAGTCATTTAACAGATAGAATATTAGATCTTGTGGATATTTTAATGATTCTGCGGAGATATGCGAATCACCGGATCATTTCATGATTGCACGGGCTCTTGAAACCGATACGAAAATGTGAATATTCGGAGATAGGTATTTATATAATTAGTTTTGGAATAGCAAACATGGCTTTGCGAAGTGCGATCTTTATTCAGTGTCCTGTCTGTTCAAAAGTTAAGAAGGTGGAATTACCGAAGAATATCTTTGAATGTGAATGTGCGGGCCTTCTCTATCTGAAAATTCCGCAGCATAAGGTTTGCGAGCACGCGTTTATTGCGATTTTGGATCGCTGTTTATCCGTTCGCGATTATGCAAATAATGAAGAGATCCCGAAAATGGTCCAAGATTTGATAGCGATTTCAAACTAATCCGTTATATAAATTACTCACAGAGCAAAAATCTTTTTAATATTCTCTTTTTTTACCTATATATGCACGGGAAATTGGTATCAATCCTCTTGAAATTAAAAAATGATGTTCGCTCCCGTGCCATTACCGATTTAAACATAGAAAATCCCGATCGGTTGGCCGATCTGATGCTCTGTTTCGATGCGTCCGTTTATACATACTCAATCTTACGCATTTTTGAATCGATCTTTATAGCCCTCAACAAAATTTCCCCCCCAACCCATAATGCGACCGTATTCTTTCGGCATCCGAAATCGCTGAGTTCACTCATGAATTTTTTGGCAAGCGGATCCCGGATCGATAATGACAAGGTTCTCCAAAAAATGGGGGTGAGTTCGGATTTATATCCCTTCTTTAATTGGATTCATGCACATTACCTTAGACTTCCGTTCTGCGCATCTCGCGCAAGCGAAATTCTTTGTTGTTTGTCGGATTCCGAATCTTCTCTTATGGAATCCACCAATGAAACCATCCAAGAGATGATCAGAAACGCAAAAATTTCGATTCAAGAATCAGATTTGGTGGATCAAAACGGATTGATGCTCTTAAGTCCCGATTTTTTTGAGGAATACTTCGAAAATACTTTGGATTTCGCAAAAAAGAAGGGTTCTGGCAGTATATATACACCGAAACCGATAGCGAATTATATTATCAATCGCTTGCTTGAAGAAAAAATAAAAAACGCAAAAAATAAATCCAAAAGCGATGTCATCAATGAAATCATGAGGCTTAGAGTGCTTGATCCGTGCTGCGGATGCGGTTGTTTTGTTATTGCATATTTACACGCCATCAAAACCTATATTGAAACTATGCCCACCACGGAAATAAAAAAATCGGATTATTTCAAGAACATACTCCAAAATTCGCTCTACGCATTCGATTTAAACGATTACGCGCTCTCAATAACCAAACTGCGTTTGATCGTCTTTTATTACAGCATCGCAATCGAAACAGATGAAAATACAAAGGATTCGATAGACCCTTCGTTGTTTATGATTTCTCATATCCAAAGAAAAAATGCATTGATATATATCCGGGAAACCGATACCCCATTTAAATTTTTCTCCGGTTTCGAGAAATTTCCGATTACATTATCCGAAGAACTCGGATCGGATCCCCAAATCTCCGCAATTTTGAAGAATCTGGAACTCAATTCAATCGAGGTTACAAGCATGAAAGGAACCCGGATCGACCCCGACAGTCCATTTCTTAATGACTTAAGTCAATCCTTGAAACAATTGCAATGTAAACACGAGGTGGTTAGTCTGAATCTTCCATTAAACGAGTCCACGCTTCCGCTTTTATTTCCCTTATATGAGAAAGAAATCGACGGCAAATTCGATTTGATATTCGGAAATCCGCCCTATGTACGCGCCGATAACCAAGATCTCGAATATAAATCCTTACGCAAACTGATTAAACATCTCAACAAAGAGGATGTCCGAATCAGCAAATGTTTCAAGATGAAATGGGACCTCTATCTTGCGTTTTTATCAATCTGTTCTATTGAATTGTTAAAAAAGCAAGGGCATTTGGGCTTTATTATCTCGGATTCATTCGGATATTCGGAGTTCTCGGAACCCTTGCGGCAATATTTTCTTTCGGACTATCGGATTTATGAACTTGCTCATTTTTCATCGAATAAGGTCTTCACCGGGGCGAATGTGAGACCCATGATCCTATTCCTTGAAAAATCTATGCCAATACCGGATTCACAAACCATAATACATCTATTCCAAGATTCCACTTTAAAATTGATACGGACATCACGTGTTAACCAAAATCAAGCAGATGTTCGAAGTATGTTTCGAGGAATCGAGTCCAATTGCCCCATTATATTCGATAGCAAATTTGAAATGGATGCTCTCGACAATATTTGCTATCTTTCGGTTGGTATCGTCGCAAACGCTCATGAGGTCTTTGCTAAATCCGAATTCCGAAAAAGTGACCTGATCTTCGAGTCACCTAACGAGCATTGCAAAAAATATCTTGAAGGAAAAGATCTTGAAGCCTACAAAATACGGACCTATCGCTACATCGAATGGGGCACCGCTAGGAGCCCGGCAAAATTACGACGGCCCACGTTTCCGGAACTATTCATCGGAAAAAAAATTCTAATGGGAACCATGGCCGCGGGAACGCTCGAACTCGAAGAAGCAATCGTCAATCACTCGATCGTTGTCATCCGATTGTGGATCGACTTAAAAAACGTATACAATCATTCGATTAGATTGAAACATAGGGATTCACTCGAAAAGCTCTCGCAAAAATACTCGTATGAATATCTTCTCGCAATTTTAAACTCCGATCTGATTCGAACCTTTCTCAACAGCATCAGGGTTTCCAGTATCACCAACCACATCCAACCGAACGATTACCGGAAAGTACCGATCCCAAGACTCGAAAACCAAATTGCATACATCATCCTTGTTCAATTATTGATTCGACTGAAGGGATCCCGAACGCCTACACAAAACGAAACCAAGGCAATCGAAACAATCATATCGATACTCAACGCCGCTGTCTACGAACTCTATTATTCCAAAACACATGGCACCGCATTCAACGTATTACTCATTGAAATTTTCAAAAAAATTGAAAATAATGAAAAGAATAGCCAATACGAACCCAATTTCACCCAAATCATGGCTATAATTGAATCCATTAAAATTCCACAATTCAATTAATGTCGATACTCATGGCCCCTATCCGTATTGAAATTTTACCGATGTTTCAAAAGATCATTTTAAATAGTAAATGCTCGAATTATAATCTATGTACGAGTTTTTATTGGATACAAATGCCGTGGAAATCAAGAATCGTGCGCGAGAGTTTGCGAAAAGCGTCCCGAAGAAATTAATTCTTGATATGGATGCGGAGCGGGTGCAATACCCGACCGATTTTGTTAAATCGCTTTCCGATGCTAAGCTCTTAGGTGTTCGCTTTCCTAAACAATGGGGCGGACAAGGACTGAATTGGAAAGCCGAAGTGGCCGTTCTTGAAGAAATCGGAGTGCTTTCCATGGCACTAAGCTGTCTTTATAGCCTTCCGAGCATCTGCGGGGAAGCGATCAATGTATTCGGAAACGATGAGCAACGACAGAAATATCTCAAACCGATCATGGAAGGAAAGCGATTCTGCGCAGAAGCATTAACAGAGCCTCGCGGCGGAAGCGACTTTTTCGGGGCTACAACAACTGCGGTTGATAAAGGTGACCATTATCTATTGAATGGCCAAAAGCGATTTGTTGTCGGCGCGGAAGGTGCCGATACCTTCTTGGTATACGCAAAAACGGATCCTCAAGCGCCGCCCCATAAATCAATCTCGTTGTTTATCGTGGAAAAAGATTTCGGTGTGGTCTCCAAATATGTGTATGGATTGATGGGCACGAGAGGCGGAGGTGCCGGCCGACTGTTTTTGAAAGATGTAAAAGTACCCAAAGAAAATATTATTGGAAAACCCGGAGATGGCGGAAAAATATTCTACCAAATGATGTACCCCGAACGAATGACCTCAGCTGCCGGGGTTCTCGGCATGGCCGATTCTGCGTTACGATTGGCCGTTGAATATGCTCATAAAAGAAAAGCATTTGGAAAAACAATAAAAAATTATCAAGGGGTCAGTTTTCAATTAGCCGACTCGATATTGCTTCTGGATGCCGCGAGAGCAATAGTTTATCAAGCCGCAGCCGCCTTGGATTCAAATCAAGATCCGGGACTGTGCAGAAGAATGGTTTCCGAAGCCAAAAGATTCGCAACCGAATCCGCATGGGATATCCTTAATAAATCTATGCAAGTATTAGGCGGCATCGGATATTCAAATGTGTATCCGCTTGAACGGCTGCTCCGGGACGTAAGACTTGCAAGCATTTGGACGGGAACCTCCGAAATCATGAATTTAATTATTCAGCATGAATATTTCACCGAAGTATTGGAATCGAAAAATCCGCCCAGAAATATCGAACCGGATGCCGAAGAAGCCGATGCGATCGATGAAAAGATCTACGAATGACCACGATTAATAGATCCGAATAAAATCAAAGAAAAAATTCAAATATATAATTGAAATCTTTTTATCCCTCGTTCCTTTTCTTCACTCACTCAATGCTTTGGAGAATTTTAGTATATACCCTTCTATTTTTATGGCTGCTCAGCGGAATAATCGAACTCATCAGGATGTCAGCCCACAAAATTGAAAAGATCTTCCCGGAAAAAATCGATCCGATTAAACCGGGAATTCAGTATGTTGGCCACGCAACCGTTTTAATTCAAATGAACAAAGTCCGGATTTTAACCGATCCAGTATTTCCCGATTCGATTTCTCTCTTTCTCAAGCGGTTCAGAACCGCTGCAATAGATCCATCTATATTAGAAACCATTGACGTTGTTTTAATTTCACACAAACATGCCGACCACTTCAATCTCCAATCCATACAAACTTTACCACGAGAAATTCTGATTCTTGCCCCACCCCGAATTGCAAAATCCTTACGGGCTAAAGGGTTCCTAAACAGCAAAGATTTCATTGTTGGAATGAGTGTTAAGCATCGTGGAATTATATTTCATGCCGTTGCAAGCCAGCATCCTACAAGCCCCGAAGCGCTTGGCTTTATCATCGAAGGAGATTATGTACTCTATTTTCCCGGAGATACTGCCCTTTCCGAATCTAATATGACACAGATCGGTGATCGATTTTCAATAGATATTGCATTGCTTCCGATCGGGTGTTATAGAGGTCGTGTTCTCGGACTTTTTCCCGTGAGTTTTTCGAAAATACATCTTGGCCCCACTCAAATTTCATTGGCCCAACAATATCTCAAGGCAAAATGTATCATTCCGATTCACTGGGGCACTTTTATTATCGGTTCCGAACCCATTGGGGAAGCAATGACACTATTGAAATCCGTGATGGAAAACGGGGGCCGGAATCTTCCGATAAGAATTCTCAATCATGGCCAATGGATGCTTTTGGAATAAACCTAAAAAGATAAATCATCCAAACCCCTATGATAAAAGTTTTTTTTATATACAGCTTTGAGGTTCCGAAGCGGGCTCTTTTTGCCTTCTATAGAACAAGATCGAAAAAAATCCCGGAAAACAGATTGATCACTAATGTCGGGAGGATATGATTGAACTCTTGAAAATGAAGGCGAACGCATTTGGAGCGAATCATAGAGGATTATTCGTTTCAATCTTTATTATTGAGACTTTTTTTTGATGTTCACTTTAAAAACTGCGGTGTGTTCGCTATTTTGCCCGTTTAAAAACAAGATCGAAAAAATCCCGGAAAGCAAAATTATCACTAATAACGGGAACTTTAAATACTCCCGAACGGATATTAGATCAAACGCACCCCGCACGCGAATAATCAAGGAGGAAGTGAAAAAAATGAAAAAATCCGGACAAAAAGCCGCCCATCGTGGTCAAAAAGCCGAACTTGCTACCGCAATATTCCCGTTGGAAAAGATCGCGGAAGAAGAACTTGAATCCCGGAAGATTGTTACGTTTTACCACGCAGTGGACCTCATGAAACAAGAAGGCTATGTGCTCAACAAAGACCTGACCGCCGTTCACGAGGATGCCGACAAACCCTATTTCAAGACCAAATTCTGCAAAAACGGCTGGGAACTTCGTCGGATCACGAATATCGAAGGGTGGATGGTTATCATTCGCTACCAGCGCTATCGCACCAGGCAACAGAATAAAGTTCGGGGCGTTGAGAAACCGACAGAGTTCGAGGTCCTTGAACCCAGAAAACAGCATTATACAAAGGCAACCAAAGAAGCCGTTAAAGAACTCTATAAAATGGGAAATTCAGTCACTCAAATCATTCGAGCCTACGAGATTCAGCGCGGGATTGTGTTGAAGCCGGGCACCGTTCGGAATTGGGTCAGCGAGGTTGCGAGGAAAACCCGAGAAATTGAAGTCGATATTTTCGAGTTGGAGAAAGCGATGGAGAAGAAGATCCAAGAGAAACAAAAAGCGCATGATCAATAATAATCAAAATATAATTCAATTACATTTAATAGCGATATATGCCCAAACAATATTCCCAAAACGAAAGAGAATGTCGATCTAGATGCTCAAACTTAAAAAAAATCGAGAATAAACACCGATCTTTTGATCGAACACGCCGTCGTGTCATTTTTGGGAAATAATTTGATCTCGGATTTTCATTTGCATTTACATTAAATTCAAACGAAAATTAACTGAAGTATGGCTGAAATAATGTATATGCTTTCGTTATTCTCCGAATTCATGAGTGCAATCATAGGAATTTCATTGATGATTGTGGTGATCGCTAAGAATTCGAGATATATGGGGAGTGTATTCATGGGGTTGGCTCTGGGGGGCCTCGGATTCTACACCTTGTTCGTATTCATGTACGATCTTATTGCAGAGCCTTGGGCAATCCAATTGTTCCTCCCAATTGGGATTTCTTGTGTGGTGCTTGCGGGCTTATTTCTTTATTATACCTTCAACATTCTCTCTGAATCCACCAAATGGTTTGATAATCTAAAAAATTGGGTTCCATCTTTAATCGTTGTGATAGTGTATATTATTTATATTCTTTTTGTACCTTTCATTTATATCGAAAGTTTGGATCCACCGAATACTAGAATCGAGCTTGTGCCTTTGGTGCTCATGCTTCTTCTCTTGCTATACTTTATAATCAAGGTTTTAACCAAAATTCAAAAAGTGGCTTTGAAATCCTTGACCGGGACAGCCCTTGAAAGGATGATTCATTTTCGTACTGCAATTGTGATCCTTTTACTTTCATTGTTTGTGAACATTCCAACCCAAATCTTTGAGAATATGGGACTTTTAGACCAAATCTTCTATATTATGATCGCAGTCGCTGAGGCGATGTTTGGGTATGCATTCATTGTTGTTCGTACTGAAACTAAATAACATCGAAATTGTGAAAAGGAATAATTTTTTGTCATTATCGTTTTCTTCTTTTAATTTATTCTTGTGATTAGCTCGGTCATTGCGATGTTCAATTATTCAAGGAGTATCTTTTCGATGTTCAATCAATCAGTCAATCAATGAAGAGAAAAAACAGAATCGGAGATCTTTATGGATCTCCATTATTTATAGAGATACATGAATCTTTCCATGTAATATAACCCGATTTGGCTGTATGGCCCATAATAGTGCAAATCTCCTGCATGCCCGCTAAATTTCCACCATATTAAGGCACTTTCGGTGATACCGTGCTGTCGATACACCGCCTTTATTTGCACAGAAATTGAAGGTTTCACCAACCCATCTTGTTCTCCATGAAAGATAAGAATCGGAGGGCTGTTTGGGGTAATGAAATTTAGCCCGTCATTGAATATCGTGTTTGAATCGGGCAGAACGTTCTTAGAAAGACCATTTGCCGGATAATACGGAATAATTCCTTTGACGCTTATTCCCGCTCCGAATAGATGACTTACCGAACCGTTTGCGATTGCTAATCCTAATGTTAAAGCGAGATGGCCGCCCGCGGAATTTCCGCTAATAAAAGTAGAGTTGAGATTCGCAGAATAATTGGTAGCGTGTAATGAGAGGAATTTTGTGAACTCCCCCAGATGCCGAACCATGTCATTGATACTGAAATTACCCAACGTGTAAGCGGGCGTGATGGGGATGTTGGATCCGCTGTCGTAAATTCCATATTGGACGTCAAAGACCACATAGCCTTGGGACGCAAAGTATTTATTTACTTCCAACATATTTCCTTGGCCTTTGTCTCCCAAAACCCACGCTCCGCCGTGGATTCGTATTAATGTCGAATAGTTTCCGATGCCCGGTGCTTTGGGAATATAAGCATCGAAATATAATTTCAATCCTTTGTCGATCGTGTCATTTCCTTCGTAAAATAGGACATTTTGGATAATGTTACATTGGGGTTCTTTTTCTGCAAGGAAATATGAACTTAAGTGAACCGGAGATTTGAGAAAATAGGAATCGGTTTCCGCGCCTATTCGGGACCGCCAATTTTGGCCAAAAGCCTCGGAAAATTCATTTTCAGCACGCTGAATATCGAATGGAAGCGATACAATCGGTAAAAGAAACATACTTGTTGAGATAATAGCGATCAAAGATACAATGCGGACCACTTTTTTGTTCGGAAACCTATTCGTTAGTCTAAAGAGCACTATCGCTGCGGAAAACATGGGAAAATAATAGAGACTGAAGTTCGGGATAAAAATCCCGGTGATCGAATGGATAGGAATAACAGTTCCTAAAAAAAGCATTGAACAGAAAAATATACAGATTACGATTAAAAACATAGAATAGCATAGACCAATGATTCTGATGATATTGCTTTTTTTCGATCCGAATTTGGAACTCAAAGATATAGGGTCTGTCAGTTGTTTAATGGTGTTTATTCTAGTTGGGAATCCGAGGAGGAATGTAAACAATCCAGAAATCAGTAAGGGAATAAAATAGGAGGCGTAAAGAAGAATATAGAGTCCGGATGCAAAACCAAAAGATCGATCGTACAAACTTCCCATCAGAAAATTTGAAAACAGCGCATTCAAAGAAGTCAAGATAAAAAGCGGGAGCGATACTAACGCGAACCAAAACAACCATTTATTTCTTCTAACTATTGATGGATTTTCATTTAACTGGTGCAAGATTGCAAACAATCCAAAGAGAATCGAAATCAGATATGTAAACGGCACGACTTCAAACACACCCAACGGAAATTGAACCATCAGATAGGAGATCGAGACCACAATGGTGAATGCGGTTATTAGCGTTCCGATCTGACCGATCCTTTTAGGATTAATGGCAATACGTTTTTCCATGAATAGTATTTATTATATGCCCTTAAGAAGCTGAGTATTGCCGTTGAAAGAATGTTATTAACGATAAACACGCAAACTTTATAGATTCTCGGCGGCTGTATTTTAATATATGTCGACAATGCCATGGGTGGAAAAGTATCGACCCCGAACGCTGGATGATGTTGTTGGACAGAAACACATTATGGCGCGGTTGAAGATGTTCGTGAAGGAAAAACAGATGCCGCATCTGATTTTTGCAGGGCCCGCCGGAACCGGAAAAACGACATCAGCGATTGCTTTGATTAGAGATATATTTGGCGATAAAATGAAAATTCATTCAACCTATATGGAGTTAAATGCAAGCGATGCCCGTGGTATCGAAGTGATTCGGACGTTGGTGAAGGATTTTGCGAAAACCAAGCCGCCCGAGGGTGTTCCGTTTAAAATTCTGGTTCTGGATGAGGCGGATAATATGACCGCAGATGCGCAGCAAGCCCTCAGAAGAACAATGGAGAACTTTACCAATAATTGCCGATTTATTCTGATTTGTAATTATTCGAATAAGCTTATTCTTCCGATTCAATCGCGTTGCGCGGTGTTTCGCTTCAGCGCTTTAAGCGATGAGGAGATCAAGGAGCGAGTACAATATATTGCCGGGCTGGAGAAGGCAAAATTGACCGACGAGGGGCTCAACGCGTTGATTTATGTATGCGGGGGAGATTGTCGTAGGGCCGTGAATTATCTCCAATCGTGCGCGACGCTGGATGAAGAGATCACCCAAGATATGGTCTATAAAATCACCGGAAAAATACATCCTTCGGAAATCCAGGAGATGCTTCTAACGGCATTAAACCGCGATTTGGGAACTTCCCTTCACAAACTTGAGTCCTTTTTGAGAGATTACGGGCTTTCCGGAAGAAATATTGTATCCCAAGCCCATCAAGAGGTCTACAATTTGGACATTCCCGAACGTAAAAAACTCGAAATCATCAAGGTGTTGGCCGAAATCGAGTATCGGTTGAGTCAAGGCGGGACCGAAGAGGTGCAATTGAATGCAATGCTTGCAAAGATTTCGCTCTTGGGGGTATAAGCAAGAACGACGAACCCGCTATTCTATTCCTATTTTTTCACGCTCGAGACTATCCATTTTAATTAAAATAAAATTGGTTTTGCAATTGGCATTCCGGCTGAATTAAGCAGTCGATTTTGCAGATGCGATGTTTTTACAATCCTATTTAACATTATGAAAACGCAAGATTACATTTGCGATCTTTTTGAAAGTTAAAAAAGAGGTGATTTACCCCATTCTTTGAGCATCTCCGATTGAAACACCGCTTGCGTTAATTGGATAAATCCGCGATGTGAAAACTGCTGAACAAATCGTTCCATGGATTTTTCCTCCACGATAAATAGCCGTTCAATGTCCTCGGGAAGCGTCATGTTCCATAAAATTAACCCGTTGGGATTGGCATTGTCCAATTGAATTCCTTCATATCTCGGATCCGACTTTAATAACTCGGAGAGGTCCCAAATCGAAAAGGATTCTTGACCGATATCGATAAGAACTTGAACCATTTTTCGGATCTGGTGCCATAAAAAAGAGTCGCCCACAAAGCGAAATTTCAGAAACCATTGGTCTTGGGTACATTCCGCTTCGAAGATCGTGCGGGTGGTGGAGCGTTCGGGTTCGGGCTTGCACAGATATTTAAAATCGTGAGTTCCTTTAAAAAAGGTCAAAGCTTGATGCATCAATTCAAAATTAAACGGGTTCGGGAGAAGACGAAGAGGATAATAATACAGATATTCCCGGGATTTCGGCAAAAATCGGGGATTCACGGGTTCGGGAAGCGCGGCATAGGCCCATACGCCCACATCGCTTGGTAATTTAGAATTTATCTCGATCGGATACATTTTCTTATCCGACATAAACGAAAAGAGATTACATCGCGCATGCACGCCCAAATCGGTTCTCGATGCACGCTTGAATTGATTTTCTTCTTTGGATGCAATATATCCGCACTTAGTTAGAGCATCAATGAGAACGCCTTCAACGGTTCTTTCGTTCGGTTGATATTGTGATCCCGCAAAATCGGTGCCCAGATAAAACACTTTTATGAGATATTGAACGGGCTTTTCCAATCTTCCTCGTGCAAGCGCCATATACTTTTATAAGGAACAGAAGCAAAATAAAATCTGGTACGAGATGAATGCGCATGAGAGAATTCTTTGCACTTTGGCACACGAGGAACCGGACCGCGTGCCCACATTTACACAACATATAGAACCCGGGTTCGTTGAGAAATACGATAGGCAAGTCGAGTTGAAAGATGATTACGGATTTCTCGGCTTGTCGGACTCGGATGTAATGATCGCAAAGGAGATCGGGTTCGATTCGAAATGGGTTCACATCAATGGCCCAAAACCCCCCAAGGACTCACATATACCGGAGATTCCAAAAGAAATCCTTGAAAAATATCAGAATGCCCAAGTCGGTTATGACGGTACGGTGTTTGTTCGCGATTCGAATGGGGATTCGTGGTACCAAGATGGAATTTTGAAGACGCCCGAACTCATTAAAGATTGGATTGCCTTCATTCGATGTTTTGAGTATCCGGATGATGCTTATTATCGGAGGATTCAAAAGCTTTGGGATCACGGATGCGCGGTTGACATGGTGCCGATACCAACCACGGGAAATGTGGTCTATATCACGTGGGCATCGATAGGCTTGAACCGGCTGGGCTATATCATGAAAAAACATCGCGATTTAGTGGGTTTGCTCATGAATACGTGGGCGGACGTCGTTATTGAACATCAAAATCGGTTGTTTGAAAAGGGCATCGATATGTGCTTTATTTGCGATGATCACGCCTTCAAAAATGCGATGATCTTTTCGCCTCAGCAATTCAAAGACATCATCGTTCCCGTATATCGGAAAATCTCTCAAAATGCACACAAGCACAACGCCAAATTTTTACTGCATACCGATGGTTTTCTTCACGACGAGATCCCGTTTTTAATAGAAGCAAATGTGGATGCGATCGAGCCTCTTGAATATGAAGCGGGAAATCGCTTATCATTTTTAAAGGAAAAATATGGAAAAGATATAACGTTGATAGGAAACATTCCGACCTCCGATCTTCTCTGCTTTGGTACCGAGCAGCAAGTGATAGATATGGTGATCTCACAAATTAAGGAGGCGTCGATCGGAGGCGGGTATATTTTAGCTCCGGGATCGGATATTGTCGGGTCATCCAAGATAGAAAACGTAATTGCAATGATAACAGCCGCGCACCGATTCGGAATATATCGAAAATAAGCGACTAACCCCGAAATTTTTATGGAACAGTTCATTTGTTCCCACAAGGCGTTTTTTTGTTCGAATTCACATGATTGTAGAAAAAGGTTGACACCGAATGACCCGGCTGAATTACACGCGATTTGCTAAAAATTTCTTCCTTAATAATTTCTCAAACAACCATGTAATGAGGCCGCTTAATGCGCAAATCGAACTCACCATGCGTTGCAATGCGCGATGTGTATTCTGCTCAATTTGGACTAAAGAATTCCAAAAAGAACTGGATCCGGAAATGACCACCGAAGAGGTCAAGCGAGTCATTGACGACCTCGATAAACTTGGCGTATTCGTCTTAAATTTCACGGGCGGAGAACCGACTCTGAGAAGCGACCTTTCCGAATTGATCACGTACGGAAGCAAAAAAGGAATGATGGTTACCCTCGCCACAAACGGATACAAACTTCATGAGATGCTGAAGGAAGGCAAACTCAACGATTTAGAACTCATTATGGTATCATTGGATTGGCCCGACAAGAGGCATGATAAATATCGGGGGATCCCTGTCTTTGAAAAAGTGATCAAAGGAATACGAACTGCGGTGCTATTGAGGAAAAAAGTGATTATCTCCACGGTCATAACCAAAGAAAATATACATGTAATGGAGGAAATGTGTATCCTTGCACGATCTTTGGGTGCGATGATTGAACTGCTACCGTGTGAAGACATCATTCGAGACATGAAAAATAATTCTCACAAGGTGAACGAAATCAACCATTTCATTCCGAATTTGGATCGGTGGGCAAATGAAATTCTAAGGCTTGTTGAAAAGTTCCCCAATTTAACCACAGACCCGGTCACCGCAGAAATCATTCGAAAGGGCGGATTCGGACACCCGACTACCCCGATTCGCTGTCATGTCGCCCAAGCCTTCATTAATATTCGGTACAATGGTGAAATGGTATTTCCGTGCAAAATCCATCCGATTTTAAAGGTGAATGTTTCGAGGCAGTTTCATGCGAACAAGGTGTATAATTCTTTACAAGTTCGGAAAATAATTTTGATGAGGGATGGGTTTCCGTTTTGCAAAGGATGCAGGCTTGGCTGCGCGATTGCCACTTCAATTCCGACGAAATGGAGTTCCCTCATTCAAAAATATGTCCGGATGTTTTTCAACGGCAATCTCTTTTGAAAGATTTCGCGCTTCCGCTATTTCATTTGAAGACCCGGACAATCCAATTCAATATTGCGTTAAAGATCGCGGCTAAAATTATGGCAATCAATCCCATACACCATCCCGATAAATTGTGTCGATCGGCTACGAATTTTGGAATATAACAACAGAGCACGAACACTAAAATTATAAGTGCAATATAAAAATACAAAAAAACGTTTGAAAAAATGATATTTGGACTAAAGATCATTCTCAACGAATACCTACACCGAATTCCGAACGTGAATAATTACAGCCACGGAAACGTTTTTTGCGGTTATATATTTATAAATCGAGAAAAAACAATGGATTATTGGGATTGCAATTTACGCTTCCATTCCGGAACGTTATCTTGTTTCTGCGAATCTTTTCTTTCTTCAGTTCCATTTTCCGCATTCATCCTTTTCTTCCATTCGGGGACATTTTCGGGAGCATCTGAGGAAGTATCCAGATTTGGTGGCTGTTCCGCAAAATTATTATTGGCAATAGGTCTCGGGTTGATCGTATTCGCTGGGTTCATCGGACTCATCTGATTCATAGATAGATTCATCATTCCGGAGCGAATGCCCGCAATATCCACAAATTGCTGCTGCGTAGTGCCTTTCTTAAAGAGTTTCTTGAATAGCGCAATAATAAGAGAAAGCCCCAAACTTGTTAAGATATACACCGCGGCCCATCCCTTTCCGAAAAATAGAATCGGAAAAGGAAAGATACTGTCATATTGCCCATAAAGGAGGCCGAGCAGCCCAAACATCCCGAGAAACACAAGAGACCGAACACACATCGGAATCATCTGTTTTCTCATCAATTCTCTCATCTCATTCGCTAATTCGTTTTGAGCCTCTTGGAATAACTCGATATTATTGAAGCGTTGCGCTTTCAGCAATTTCTCTTGAAGCATCTGCATCCGCTCTTGTTGCGCCATCATTGCCTCTTGGGATATCATATACTTTTTGTTCATCAGCATCGAAAGAATTACCATAAATATCGAAAATCCCATGATTTGTAAAATAATCTCCGGTGGTGCTTCCATGAGTGTGCAAAAAGCGCATCGGATTTGAAGTTGCGTGCTTCGCGCAAATTTTTTTCCAAGCGTGAATTTGGAGAAATATGGACATTAAATCAAAGAAATTCTCGAAACAAGCAATTCTATACGGACTTTTTGCGGTCTTGATGGTCTTACTAAACATTCTCCTCCAACATCTCAATATCATTTGGTTGGCTCCTTTTATAGAACGTTATTTCGGATCCGTGGAACTTATTCGCAAATATTACTTGGCCACAGAGCCCGTAAACTACCTTGAATTGGTGGGATCGATTATTGCGGTCGGAATCACATACATCGTAAAATTTTTGCTCGATAAATTCATCGTATTCGAAAAAAAAGAAATAAAGATAAAAGATACAAGCGAAGAATTTGCAAAATATTTCGTATTCGCAATCTTGACCACACTGGAAAACATCGGAATCCAGTTCATCTTGGGGATATTGACCAACTGGGCACTCACGATAAGAATAATCATTGCCTTGACGGCCGGATATACCACAAAATTTTTCCTCGATAGAAAATATGTATTTCACGCCGAAAATCCGCACGAGAGCGCATAATTTCGGAATCCAAAACCCTTTTTTTGAAAAGTTCTTTTCAAAGAGTGATTGAGAGGGGTTGAAGATGTATATTGGGATAGATATCGGGACTCAAAGTGTGAAGGGTGTGTTGATACAAAGCGATGGGTCTTTGCTTTATAAGGTATCTATCCACCTCGCCTATGATTATTGTAAATTCTCAGTTCTTGAACCTGAATCGGTGAAAATTCACGAACAAAACCCCCATGAATGGAGAGAAGCTGTGGATATTATAATCAATAAAATGACCGAAAAATTTCCCGAAGCCAAAAAAATACTCAAAGAGATTTGTATAACCGGCACATCAGGGACGATTATACCCGTTGGAAAATATGGAGAATTCTTGTTCCCCGCTATTATGTATGATGATGAACGATCCCGCAAGGAAGCCGAAGAAATAAATCACATTATTCGCACCCGCAACTACTCTCATCCGCTCACCTTTACCACTTATTTTTCTTTGCCGAAAATCTTATGGCTCAAACGACACGAAGATTTGGTATATCAAAAAACCGCTATATTTTGCCATGTGCCCGATTACATCATCGGGTATCTGACCGGGTCATTCGAAATTTCCGATTATTCCAGTGCCCTCAAAACCGGCTATCTCTTGACCGAAAAAAATGGCCCGATTTTATCTCCAAAGATTTGGGGATCTCAATAGAAAAACTTCCCAAAATCCAAGCACTGGGATTATTGGTGGCATCGCTATCAAAAGAATCGATGAAAAAATATGGGTTCGAGCGACCCGTAGCCGTAATCACCGGGTGCACGGATAGTACCGCAAAAACCATTGCCGCGGGCTTAAAAGAAGTGGGCGAAGTCATGATTTCATTTGGCTCGACTCTCGTCGTGAGATTCATCAGCTCGGAACAAAAGGTCGATATCGAAAACGCATACTCTCACTACCATCCCAACAAACTGTGGATTTCGGGCGCATCCTCCAACGTTAGCCTTCAATGGATCACCGAGAAATTTCTCTGTCAAAACCTCGATCTCAAGAATCTCGAAAAAGAAGCACGGAATCACTTGCCCACCACAAATTGTTATATATATCCCTTGGAACATAAGGGCGAACGATTCCCTTTCATTGACAATCAATTTCGGGGATTTGAAATCGGAACTCTCGATTCACTTGCAAAGAAGTATGCCGCATACATGGAAGGAACTTGCTTTGTCGCCCGCTTATGCTTAGAAAAATTATGCGGATTAAAATATAAAACATCGATCAAAAGATTGGTGATCATCGGTCAAAACACATGCTCCGATCTTTGGATGCAATTATGTGCGAATATCATCGGAATGAAAATTGAAGTCCCCCTTTACCCGGAAGCATCGTACGGAGCAGCGCTTCTTGCTGCAGCATCGGGCACCTATTACCAAGATATCAACCTCGCAATCGAAAAATGTGTGAAAATAGAACGTGTGTTTGAACCGGAAGAACACCTCCATACCCTTTATACCCAAAAATTCAGTGAATTTTGCTCACTCATCGAAAAATATCGAAAAAATGAATCCATGGGCGAAGAGCAAAGAAAATAAGCCAAACAAAAAAAATAACGGGTATGAGGCCGCAATCCCATCGAAGATCCGCGCTCTGCACAGAACATGGATAAACGCTGTTATTAAAAAAAATAACGGGTATGAGGCCGCAATCCCATCGAAGATCCGCGCTCTGCACA
>CAZUTM010000002.1:0-3410 GCA_964623665.1 uncultured archaeon | reverse complement strand
GAACATGGATAAACAGGTTTATCGAAACATTTCTTCCGTTTTATATTTGTCGATAAACAAAAATAAAAATAATTAAAAAAAATTTTGAAATTTATTTCCCTTGACCCGTTTTTACGATTCTGCCCGACTCCATTCTGATGATCCGGCTACTGTATTTCGTTAGGTTGCTGTCATGGGTAACCATGATCAACGTGGTCTCAAGATCCTTGTTCAATTCTTTTAAAAGTTCCATAATTTGAATTCCCGATTTTTCATCCAAGTTACCGGTTGGCTCATCAGCGAATAATACACGGGGTTGGTTGATAATTGCTCGGGCAATCGCAACACGCTGCCTCTCTCCACCGGATAAATCTCTCGGATAATGATCCTTTCGATCCAATAAATCGACCCTTCTCAACGCATGAAGAGCCCTATCTTCGATCTTTTTGGAGGCCAAACCCAAGGGCCAAAGAACAGACTCAACATTTTCAATAGCGGTAAGATTTTCTATCAGATTGAAGTCTTGAAATACGAATCCGATCTTCTGCCTTCGAATCGCCGCCAATTTCGCCTCGGGAGCACGCTCGATATTGTCCCCATCGAAAATCACTCTTCCTTGATCCGGAATCTCGAGCCCGGACATCACGTTCAACAACGTCGTTTTACCGCACCCTGTCGGGCCCATGATCATCACAAACTCGCCCAAATTGATCTTTGTATTGATATCAATCAACGCACGAATGATATTTCCACCCAAACGATAATCTTTCTGTACGTTTTCCAATATAATAATTTCTTCTGCCATTTTATCCACCTCATCATATTCCTTCATTCGGTTTATTTCATCACCCGCATCGTGACAATGGGTCTTAATTTCGCAATTTGCTTATAGATCATAAAGACTCCGGCCAACTGCGCTACGATAAACAACCCGAAGGTCATAGCAATGTTTGGAATCGAAAGAAACGGCTTTGTGTTCTCATAAAACGCAATCGCATTTCCGGAAATTTGATTTGCAGATATATTCTGGTGCCAATAATACGACACCACCGCAGCATGGTGAATCAGAATCTCAAACACAATCAGAAACCCAACCACCGTGACCCACATTACTTCCCCTAAAAGAAGGGTCCGGATATCGCTATTCGTCCAGCCGATACATTTCAAGGTTATAATCTCTTTCTTTCGATTGTAAATAATTATCTGCGTATATAACAAATTGATAAGGACAGTGGCTCCGAACGAAATAATCAGCATCTCGGTCTCTGCGCCAGCCTCAAGATTATAGCTCAACCAAACGATCAAGGCAACATATATGATCACAAACGGGATAAAACGCCGCCGTGTTCTCATGGAAATGACTATCGCTTTTCCAACTAGTCTCAAACCCATT
This sequence comes from uncultured archaeon, assembly GCA_964623665.1. GTDB lineage: Archaea > Asgardarchaeota > Lokiarchaeia > Sigyniarchaeales > Promethearchaeaceae > CAZUTM01. The sequence goes on along the minus strand of CAZUTM010000002.1, from coordinate 2,038 downwards.
CATTTCACCTATAATTCATTCTATATATAATATGCCTTTTTGGCTAAAATAGTTTTATAGCAAAATTCTCGGCAAATGCCGATGTCAAGCGAAAATAACAGTTATGTCAATTAAGTTTATTTTATATTGACGATAAAAGTGTAGTGATCTATTATGGAAAATCGAACATTCCCTAAACTGATTTCATCAATTTTTACGGTACTTTTCATAGTAGGTGTGTTGTTGAGCAGTTCTATGCTTGTTCATGATAGCAAATCGCCGTCTATCAAACAAATGCCGCTTGACTCTACACTGAATTTACCGATCACAATTGATGGATTTATAAATATTGGTGAGTGGGGCCCACAAATTCGAACCCACAAACTCCAATATAATTTAGACGTAGATAATTCGGGCGATCCGGCCAATGTCGATGGATTCAATTATATCTACACCGCCGAAGATAGACAAAATCTGTATGTGGGCTTGGATTTGTGCAGCGATCAAACGAATGATATCACGGGCGAATGGGTGGGGCTATGGCTTCTTACAAATAGTATTTCACTCGATAACGATTGGATCAAATGGGGAAAAAATATCAACAAAGGCGTTGAATCGCTAATTTATAATGTCAGCGGCAATCAAATCATGCAATTCTCAGATCCGATTTTAATAAACAATATATTAGAGAATATTGATGACCCTGAGGATTTGATCGTGGCCAATGGAACATGCTCGGATCCGATTTCATATCTAAGCAATAATTTTGGTGATTATTTCAATGTATCGTCCATTAGCGATGGCACGCAACATGTGGTTAAGCTGGATGTTGTTTTGAATGCGTCGGAATGGTTCGAGGTGTTCCAAGAAGAAGAGCTCAATGCCATCCAGAACGTTCAAGTGCATCTTCGAGCAAAGCATAGTCAAAATGTTCAAAGTTGCAAACTGATTTTATGGGACGAACAAAATAACTCACCGCAACCGCCATACCCGAATAGTAATCAAGTCTATGCATTACCAACTTCGACCAATTTCTTTGATATAGACATTTTTGCCACGTCCGGAAATTTATCAGCGAATAATTTGTTCCGATTCTCGATTTGGTGCAATAATTCTGCTGCTTTCAATACGACATTTGATGCATTATATTTATTTTTGAACAAACAATCGGGCAGTTTGTCGAATATAAATGTGCATTACGCATATTCGACAATCAAGAACTTTCAGATTGTTTGGGGTTTTGGAACCAGCGAAAATAACGCTTCAAATCATCGAATGTTCGAAATAAAGATTCCCAAATCGGAATTGAATGAGTTCGGATCCACTTCCGAATATAAATTGCTTGTTGGGGGCTACGGAACGATGAGTTTCTACAATACGAACTATTGGGTAATGCCGGAATATCCTTATATAAATGTGGTTGACGTTTCGAAATATATCTCGCTTTCATACGCAACGCAGTCTGAACTGGGCGAGTTTACGGTATCAAGCGATGCGCAAGACCCCGATGTTGATGGAGAGGTGTTATTTACATGGACGGTGTCGCCGAACGCAATTTCTTACAAACTTTATCTCTCACCCTCGGAACTCACAACGATTAACGACACGATGGTTCCGCTCGCATCGAACATTTTAACCACCAATAAAAGCGTGAAAATCAACGAGTCAGGGACATATTATGCCGTGGTGGTGGCTGAAAACTATTGGGGACAGAAAATTTCGAATATATTAACAATTAAAGTTCAAATCAATCCGGACACCCCGCCCGCTGGACCTATGGTGTCCATCGATGGGTTTTATGGCATAATACCAATGATTCCGTTATTCATGGTGATTGGAATGAAGTATTATCGAAAGAAGATCGCTTAGAAAACTTGCTGCAATGAATCGACTCACCGAAATCGCAATATCGACGATTGAAATTAAAAGAAGGTTTTTTATTTTTTGCATTTTTTTCGAAAATTATTTTAATTTTTTCTAATGGATGAAATTTTTCACAAATAAAATCCTTTGAGCAAGATCTCTTGACCATTTTCTTTTATTTCAAATAGACGTTATT
>CAZUTM010000001.1:80129-88128 GCA_964623665.1 uncultured archaeon | reverse complement strand
CGGTATATGCTTATCCAGATGTGGATGATCAAGTTTGATCAAGAAAAATTTACCTCATTTCCCCTTTGTCGTCGATTAGAAGAGGAGTTGAAGCCCTCCCTACATAGATCTTTTTGATTTATATTTTTTGCCCCAAATGCATAACGGATGAAAACCATCATCCGGATTTCAAATAACTACTTTTAAATTTCTCAAACAACTAAAAAAATATGAACAATTAATAGAAAAATTAAAAGAAGAGAAGAAGAAAGAGTGCCTCAGTATTGGCTCTCCCGCGAAACCGCAGTACCACCAATCGCTACGCCCTTTATCTTCCGAGTTCGGAATGGGATCGGGAACTAAGCGCAGCTTTGACCGAGGCAAGTAAGAAAAACACCCCGACCATTATAAACATTTCCAAATGTTTTGTGCACACAACTGAAAGGAAGTCAAGCTTTTTATTCAATTTTTCACGACTATGAATATGAAATCCAATTTTGAGAACAAATTTACCGCGTTATTCGGTATAATAACGTTAATTTTTACTCAATTGGTATTCTACTTTAATCTTTTGATGTACGAATCGGTATCTATATTTGAATCAATTACAATTTCGGATCATCCAAATTATTATGTTATTTTATCTACATTACCTTCATTGTTCATCAGTATTATTATATTTATTAAAATGGGTCAACGGCACCGTACGGTCAAGAATAATGTGTCGTTATATATGCTTTTATTTATTACATGTATATCAATAACGCTGTTAGCCACGATTTTGGCATACTCAACCACCGGGCCCGGAACATTGTCGTTGTATTTTGACAGAACAACCTTTATAACGTTTGTTACCTCGACGTATTATCTTTATTTATTTATGAACGAAGTTTTTCGCGAACCTGAAAATATCACAATCATTGAAAAGATAACAATCTGGATCTGCTTATTTTTCCCGCTAATCATCACCGCATATCGACAAACCGTTCAAATCAATAAGATTGTCGAGGGCATTGGGCTCGGGCTGGCCGCAATCGTGATCCTTGTTCCTAATATAGGAATTGCCATTTTTAGTATAAAAATCTCCAAAAAGATGAAAAAATCGAATTCTGATACCGAACAATCAAATAAAGGTTTTAGATATATCTTTTTAAGCGCCATATTCCAAATTATATTTACAATTTTCTTTGTAATTATTGTTTTGGAAGAATTATATAACTCACCATTTTTCTACTTCACGATGATGATTGTAGCGATAATGATGATTCTCTTTTATAAAGGCTATGTAAAACCAAAGTAAGAACCCCCATGATTGCGTGCTTTACATCTTTTTTTTGTTGTTTCCGTTCATTATTTCGCGTCTAAGGAGAAACATCGTGCTATGGCAAAATTTTATTTTTGTTTTGAATTTAGAAACGTGCTTTCAACCGGCCCCGTGATTCCGCTCCAAAGAATTGCCAAACCGGCCGTAGAACCAAAAAATTAAAACGAAAATATCGAATAAAGAAAAGAAACTTTAAGAAGAAGAAAGAGTGCCTCAGTATTAGCTCTCCCGCGAAACCGCAGTACCACTAATCGCTACGCCCTTTATCTTCCGAGTTCGGAATGGGATCGGGAACAAAGCGCCGCTTTGACCGAGGCAATTATACAAAGGATCGTATCCATTTTAAACATTTTGAAAAAAAATCGATCGAATTATTTTTTGGAATCGGAGTCGAAACTTTCCTTAAGCAGTTTGATCGCGCAAAGATCGCCGCACATTGTGCACGGTTTGTCTGTTTGATATGGCTTATTTTTCTCATGAATAAATTTGGCCTTTTCGGGGTCGATCGAGCATCGAATCATCCCTTCCCAATCAAGAGCATCTCTTGCTTTATCCATTTTCATATCCCATTCAGCGGCTTCCTTTGGTCTTTTTACCAGATCAATTGCGTGAGCGGCAATTTTAGATGCAATCACACCATCTCTAACGGCGTCGACATCCGGTAGTGCGAGGTGTTCATTCGGTGTTACATAACATAAGTAATCAACGCCGGCAAGCCCCGCAATGACACCGCCGATTGCCCCTACCAAATGATCATATCCCGGTGCAACATCCGTAACCAAAGGACCCAAAACATAGAAGGGCGCATGCTCACAAATTCGCTTCTGCAATTGAACGGCAGGTGCGATCTGATCCGCGGGCATGTGGCCGGGCCCTTCGACAATCACTTGAACATCTGCCGATTTCGCCCGTTTCAAAAGACGGGAAATTTCCAATAATTCGCTCATCTGCGCGTAATCGTTGGCATCAAAAATACATCCGGGTCGCATGCCATCTCCTAATGAAAGACAAATATCGAATTCCTTTGCAATGTCGAGAAGATAATCATAATTTTTGATGAGAGGATTTTCTTCTTTATTGTGAAGAATCCAAGAAGCCAAAAAGGTGCCGCCCCGAGACACGATCCCGAGTTCCCGCTTATGAGTTTTTAAATGTTCAACAGTATGCTTGGTAATTCCAACGTGCACCGTGAAAAAGTCGACCCCCTCTTTGGCTTGCTCCTCTATCACTTTGAAGATATCATCTTCGGTCATATTGATAATAGCACCCCGCTTTTCGAGCGCGCGAAGTGCGGATTGATAGATCGGAACGGTACCCAAAGGGATTGAGATTTCTTTCAAGATTTTCGATCGAATTTCTCGGAGATCGTGTTCCGTGCGACCGGTGGAGAGATCCATAAGAGTATCCGCACCATATTTAACCGCGATACGGGCTTTTTGGAGTTCGTTTTCCAAATTAAAAATATACCGACTGCTCCCGATGTTTGCATTGATCTTGATGAATAGCCCTTCCCCGATGCCAAGGGGTTCAATATTCCGGCCGACATTTTTCGTTATTACGATTTTTCCATCAGCTAAGCCATTCCGAATGAATTCCGGGCTGACCCGCTCTTTAATGGCGACCTTTTTCATTTCTTCGCTGATAATTCCGCGCTTGGCGGAAGAAACAAGAGTCATATTTTATGAAAAAAAATGGAAAATCTAAATTTTTCGTTTAGCTGAGCAAGGCAATCTCGGATGGGCATAGAAATCTCCGCGCAAGATTCGATTATGACGGCATCTATGGGTATTAATGGGGATGATTTGCGTGATCATGTCCGTGGTTTTCATGTTCCTCTTGCTCTTCATTCTGATTATGATGGTGGTGTTCATGGGTCGGGATGTTTATCGGTCGTAATTTACCGATAGCCCATCCCGTGACTTCATTAAGGGAGGGATGAATGACCATTGAATGGTAAATCGGCATAAACGAGCCGGCTTCAGGACACGCATTTTTTAATTTTAATTGTTCTATCGATAGAGGGCCTTTTCCGCTTTCGATCGCTTTGCGCTGGCACGTATATCCGGAGTTCATTAAGTACACGAAAGGTTGCACCAGAACGGATGCTTCAGGGCCGATTACATGCGCTCCCAAGATTCGATAATCCTCGTTTATTATTAATTTCACAAAACCATCTTCGTTACTGTCGGGTTCAATTCCCATCGCAAAGCCCTTCGCCACGGAAGAATAGTGATTGATCGCAACATAAATCTTGTAGCCTTTATCCAGTGCCTCTTGTTGCGTTAGGCCAACATGGCCGATTTGCGGATATGTGAAAATTGCCCAAGGCACAGCCGAGTAGTCCGCGGTGACTTTTTCTCCGGCAAATAGATTTCTGGTCAAGATATCCGCTTCATAATTCGCTTTATGTCGGAATTGGAATTTACCATTTATATCGCCGAGTGCCCACACGTTCGGCATATTGGTTTGTAAAAACGAATTTGTTTTTATCCATCCTCGCTGATCTGTTTCAATACCGGCCTTTTTAACATTGAGAATATCGGTGTTCGGCTGTCTTCCCGCTGCGAGAAACAATACTTCAGCCCTTACTTCTCGAGTTCGTTTCGTTTTTTGGTCTTCGATTGTCAATATCTTTTCGTTTCCTTCTTCGCGAACTTCGACGGCCTTGTGATTGAGATAGATCTTCATTTGATCTCGAAAATTTCGTTCCAATAACTCGCTTATTTCCGGTTCTTCGGTAGACACCAATCGATCCAACATCTCCACCACCGTAACTTCCGTACCGAAAGCGCTAAAGAAATGAGCAAATTCTGCGGCGATCACGCCTCCACCGATGAGGATCATACTTTTCCAAGGCTTTTCCTTAGGAAAATCCGGTCCGAAAAAGGTTTCGTTGGTCACATACTTCACTTTGTCGATTCCCTTAATCGGAGGAACAGCAGTCCTGCAACCCGCAGCAATAATAATTCGCTTTGCTTTGAATTCTTCGGTAAAAGCACCCGTATCGTTCAGTTGAACATGTAATGTATATTTATCCGTGAATTCCGCTTTTCCTTTATAAAAATCGAGCCCCATATCTTTCGCTTGCATAATTCCATGTTCTATTTCTTCGGATTCGTTTATTTGACTCCACATCCGCTTTCCGATAAGGTTCCAATCAAAGCTTTCCAACTTGAAGTTCAGACCCACACTTTTAGCATGTTCGGCGGTTTTAATCAAATCTGCCGGATAAATCAGCACTTTTGAAGGAATACAGCCTCGGGTGAGACATGTGCCGCCGAGTTTTGTGTCTTCAATAAGCGCAGTTTTCCAACCCAACTGAAGGGCAGGATTTATGAATGTCAAACCCACCCCGCTTCCAATAATTACAAGATCATAAGTTTTCATTTTGCTCACAAAACATTATCGAATTTGCAGTTTATTTGCATTTTGTTTAGATAACAAAAGAAATATAAAAAAAAACCGAAAGGCAATTAAGCGAAATTGTTAGATTCTTTTTGAAGAATTCGCTCGTTTATTTTGCACATTTTTTATTTGCGAGAATATTCATGCAATTTAACTCTTCGCGTTCTTTTTCCGCTGATTCGAAAAACGGAAGGGGGAAAGCTGTAGAGAAAGGACTTATCTTATTCGTGATAACAGCGCTCTTGATGATCCCGTTGAGGATACCTTTTGAAATTCCCGCCAAAGGTGCGGATTCTTGAAGAATTTTAATCGAATTCTTATCGAGCCCTCCAAAAAAGGTATAGATAGGAGTTGCGATGAAAATAGCGAAGAAGGTTAAAGCACCAACAAAAAGAATGGCAGCCCAAACAAAAGGGGTGATAATTTGTATTGTGGGGATAACGACGAATGAATATAATCCCATATAAATGACATACGAAATCCCCACCATCAAACAAGGAATTGCAAATTGATGCCAAAAGGTATCCCGGAAAGAGAAATTCAATCGCAATATCTTTCGATCAAAATAAATAAATGAGACGATGATACCTATAATTGTGGAAATCAAAGGCGCCAATACAAGCGCTTCCCATGTCATTCCGACATCGAGACACCAAATAGTGAGAAACAGATTTATTGGAGACATAACAATACCCAATATTACTCCGGTCATGGGTCGATTTGCCGCATTGAAAAGCCTTCCCGACACCGAACCGATACTATTCGTTAGCGCGTCTCGAAGAATAAGCATGGGAAGAGTAATAACAATCGGTTCATAATTGGATAAGCCGGGAACCATCCCAATTATCAAGCCCAACATACCGGGGAAAAAGATCACCATCGGAGATAATAAATAGCCCGTAATAAACCCGTTGTATTTGATCAGATTAAAAACATAGAAACGGAACAAATCATACTTACCGTGTGTATATGCTTCTGCCAAGGGCGCGGTGCAATTTCGAGCCATTTGGCCTTGCATCGAAACAAACCCGGAGAATTGCATACCAAGCGATATAATCCCTAGCCAAAGCCCATAACTCGGAATACGCGCAATGATTATAAGATTGGTGATAAGAGTCATTAGCTGTGAAAATAGATTCCCAACCCATAATTTGACCGAAAATGTGAGCAAATTCGAAACCACTTGTTTTTCAAATGTGGGAGTAAATAATTGATACCAATGAAACCCGATTTTTTTACCCATTCTGTTGCTGAACATCACGCTTCCCATTGCAAACGTAATGATTTCTGCAGCATACAACGCAAAGATATAGCCCGTTGTCGCACCCATCAATTCACCGTATTGAGGTAGCATTCTGCCCACAAGTCTCCCAACAATAACGCCGGTTGCCATGGTCCCGTATTTAATTATGGTATCTTTAATGAATTGGTATTTCGCAAGCACATCAAGCTGCTGAAACCCTTTCAATACCGATTCATAAATTGACGTACAACCGGGAAATTGAATGAGAGAATAGCCCAAAATGAACCATGTAAGATGAGCCATTTCGGTAAACGGGAACCACCAAAGCGCAACGCCTGCGATAATCGAAATCTGAATAATGCCGGTCACCATTTGAAACCAGCAGAAAAATTGAATGTACTTCATTGCGAGCAGAGGCGCGCCGCTCGAATAATCCCCGATATATTTGAGAAGCCCATCGTTGAGCTGCCCGCTCAGCTGTGGCTCATTTGAACTTCTCGTTGAACCTAAATCAAATACACCAAAAAAGAATCCGAGCAATCCATATACCACTTTTGAATACCCCTCGATTTCGGGATAAGGTAGAATAATCGGAACCACCACGGTAAGCATTACAATGAAAAAGATAGCACCTCCAAGAAATAACACCATATTGTAATAAAATCCACCAATCAAGCGATGAATTCCTATTTTATTATAGCCTTCTATGCCCGACTTTTTTGATTCATCCGGTGCTGTGGAGATAACTTCATTTTTCTGGGTCTGTTCGTTCATTATACCGCTAAAGGCACCAAAAATAAAAAAGAATATGATAAGATTTTCTGAGATTCGATAACAAGATCACACTCATTTATTTATCGCGCTGTCCATTGCAAGATCAATCTTAAGAGTCTTTATTTCGTAAGGCGAAATCTGAATCATTATGCGATTTGAAGCAGCATGTTCGGAAGATTTGTTGTATGTGCCGAAATCGGGATCCGAAAGTTCTTCCAACAAATTCGTTTCTTTTACCGATTTAATTCGAAAGATAGAACGAATCTCGAATTGCGTAGAAATGCCATGAAATTCAAATAATCTCATTATTATAAATGAGTCGGCCTTTACAGAATAGGGAGGCTTGATGCATTCCATAATAACATTGTTAGCATCGATGGTGAAATAGCTCATCATTGGAAGGTTTAATGGTATATTTCGATAATAACAGATGTTAAGCATGGCTGTACAGATTGGAGTATTGAATTGATAGCCCAACTTCATTATTTTCGCTTCTTTCCATGAACCGCGGTGCGGAATTAAAGAATACCAAATATGGTGAATTCCTTCATCGGTGCTCGGGACCGGATCGATAGGGCTTCTCAAAAGGGTCAAGCGGATATTGGAACCCTCACAATCATACCCATATCTTGCGAAATTTAGCAAAGAAGCACCGAATTCGGGAGTTGAAAGATCCAACCATTTCTGAACAGAATATTCATTGCCATCAGCAGGTCTTACAATGGTGCCATACGCAGTATCACATGTAAGAACTCCGGATTCGATGTTAAACGGAAACTGCACTTTAATCATTTGCTGAACATCGTGCCAATCGATAACGGTGTGGAAGTCAATCCGGGGATCCTCCGAATAACAAATTATCTCTTGAATAAACCTCGAATTCATAAAAAATTTCGAGATTTCGATTGAAAATCGAATAGGACCAACCTCCTTCACCCGAATCTCAGTCGGTTTTTTCAGATCTATAACGGACACGGGTTTATAGGGCAACCTCGAGATCAATGGTCTATTTCGAATTAGATAGCCTTCGGAATCCCCTAAATCTTTGATCGAAATCAGAGCGTTTGCTTCAAAGCCCGGTTTCACCAATTCCCTATTCAATCGGAAATCGTAAATTGAAGTTATGTTTCCGGTTTCTTTATCAATCTTCACACTGAAAAAATGCGTTTTTATTGCCCAATACGTATCCTCTTCGATGATTTTTGCATTTTCAAGATTTTCTTGATTCGATTGCACACCCGAACCCTCTTGATTCGATTGCACACCCGAACCCT
>CAZUTM010000001.1:36330-80029 GCA_964623665.1 uncultured archaeon | reverse complement strand
CCCTCTTGATTCGATTGCACACCCGAACCCTCTTGATTCGATTGCACACCCGAACACGAATGATTAAATCCCCTATCGGAACCCGTAATATATTTTATGAAAAGCGTTATGAAGCCAAAAGAAGGCAAATTTACTTGAGTAAGCAGCGTTGGTTTGAAATCCTTTTGAACTTTTTGGTAAGAATATCGGTTTCCATGGCTATCTTCGATGATATAATCTTCCGCTTCGTTGTCCATAAGGTCTAACTCAACATACTCCGTTCGGTCCCATGAAACCGAATTAAAAATCACTACTGTGTCAATACACCCCTCGGTTTTTTCTGCACGGTTGGACGCGGATTTAATAATCGAATCCTTGGTTATAGCCCATATCTCGGTTAATAGTCTACGAATTTTTCCGAAATCCCGGAATGCATCGAGATGAACTTCGAGGAGCCCGCTTCCGCCGATGATGTCATGAAATTGATTGAAGAGCAGCAACTCCCATGCATCATCGAACTCCTTTTGTGGAAATCGAAAGATTTGTGGAGATAATAAAGAAGCAATAGTAGCCCATTTTTCGGTTGAAAGAAGCAATTGTTCCAATTCCCGATTCTCTCTTTTAATTTCTCCAACATTTGTGAGATCGCCCACCAATTCATGAGCCAGCTCCGTTTTCAATACCGGAAAATCGGGGTTTTTCGAAATGAGATCCATATATTTATCAAAACGATTAAATTTAACATCAAAACTCTTTTTATTTTTGGTTCTGAATTTCAATATCTTTTCGATTTCCTTGGTTTTAGGCCCACCGCCATGATCTCCTTTCCCGATCATAATCATAACATCGGAAATCCCATATTTTTTTGCTATCTTTTTCGCATATAATTTCCATTTAATATTTGGATAATTCCATTGTTGCAACAGTGGCCGGTGTGCAAGGATTTTCGACCCATCCGGAGACTCCCACCAAAAAAGCGGATGTTTGTAAGACCCGAGACAACGAATAAACATATAATAGTCGATACCGGCTTTTTTCATGATTTGTGGTAATTGCCACGGGTGCGTCCAGCTATCTTCTTGCCACCCGGTTCTCACATCAACACCGAAACGCTGTTTCCAATATTTTTTTCCATAAATAATTTGCCGAACAAGAGATTCTCCGCAAGGTTCACCGCCTTCCGCCTCGCAAAACATCCCGCCCACGATTTCCCAACGACCCTCTTTGAGATAAGTCTCGATTTTTGAAAAGATCTCGGGATAAATCTGCTCGGTCGCACGATATAAAGGCACTTGACTTTGAGAAAAATGATAGTCAGAAAAGCGATCCATATGTTCGGTCGCAGGCCCAAAAGTGAGTTTGGTACACACATTGATGGTTTCGGGATCAAAACGCCACCACCACGCAAGATCGATATGCGACTGGGCCACCACATGAATCGTAATTTTTTGCTTCAACTCAATCGGTAAACAAAGGACACCGATACTTAAAGTGCTTTGCTAGCACTCTTGAAAAATCCGAAATTCCATTCCTTCTTATAGCCGTTAAGCTTTCTGCCCGTATGGAAAGCGAGATACCACCAGAAGCACCTAACTCTGATCTGCAAATGAAAAAAACGATCGCAATCATTTTAGTAATCCTCGCCACCATTATTTGGGGCTCGCAATACCTTCTCATAAAAGAATCTGTGGAACAAATTCCTCCGCTATTATTTCAAGGAATCCGGCATGTAATTGCGTTTCTCGCTTTCGCACCCGTGTGGGGTCGATTAAAGCGTTTAAACAAAACCACCGTTGAAGGCGGATCAATAAGCGCCATAGTGTTCTTCTTCCTCTTAGCCTTCTTAACCTACGGCCTTCAATATACCACATCGAACAAAGGCGCTTTTCTAACTTGTTTATATGTTGTATTTGTGCCGTTTATTGCCTATTTCCTCATCAAATCGCCAATAAAAAAGCATCAAATCGGTGCGGTTGCAGTCGCGATGATCGGAATGTCCATAATGATATTCGGAAATGCAAATTCTGCGGATCTCGAACTTGCACCCAATATTGGCGATATTTTGGTGATTTTGGGCGCATTTTTCAACGCAATTCAAATCGTTCTCATTGAAAAATACGTAAAAAAAGTGGATATATTCGCATTCATCATGATACAAATGATTCTCATAAGCATCTTCATGTTTCTGGCCTCATGGATAGCGGGCGAACGGCTTATTATCGAAGATTTCACATCGATTATCATTTGGGGCTTGGTCTATCTTGGAGTTTGCTCAACCACATTGACACTCATGATCCAAACCTGGGCCCAAAAATTTATTGACTCAACCCGGGCCGCCATCATGTACTCGCTGGAACCGGTATTTGCAGTCCTTTTCGGAATCTTCTTTGGACAGGAATATTTGACGCTTGCGTTTGCTATCGGAGCCTTGCTAATTTTCATCGGAATTGTGTGGTCTTCCGCAAAATCAACTTAAATAACATTTAAATTTTACTTGGCTCACTAGAGAAGTATGGAAGGCTCATTGCTTCTCTTGTGGATTACACTGTTTTTAATTTTCTTCATAATAATCGTGTTGAATCTTTATTTTTACAATCAAGCGAACACGCGTCGCTCAAAGAAGAAATCATCGTCGAGAGCAAGGATAAGGAGATTAGAAAGATACAAACTATCCTTATTCCCTATTTTGGAAGAGAAAATAAAAGAGAAGATTTTAACCGATTCTGACGCAGATTTTCAAAAGTTTGTTAATGAAATAAGGATAAGAGCCAATTTCAAGTATAATGTGAATAGAAAAGCCCATTCCAATGATGTGAATAATAAAATCAAGGCCCATTCAATGAGATATCACACCCGATTTAAACGTTCTTTATTGAACGCCATTAATAAAAATACACCAAAGCTACCTTTCGAACGAGTAAAAATGATTGAATCTGTGTTTCCTTTGTTGAAAAGAGTATATTTCGGACCAAATTTAAATAAAATTGTATATACTTCTATGCCTCGAAAGTTTGTTTTCAATTTGAAGCCGGGAACCGAACTCCCGCACGTATCGACAATAATAGATCTCGCATATTTTCTGAATATTAGTGTTAACGAATTGTTAGGCTATGCATATTCACAAGATCCGGATAACCCAAGATATTATATAAAGAAAAAGCATCTTCTTTTCAATAAAACGAGATGGAGAGAATATAATTCGCCCCATTATCGACGATATTTTATTCCCAAAGCGAACGGCAAGATGAGAATGATTTCGGCACCAAAATATCGATTGAAAATGATACAAAAAAAGATTTTGAAGGAGATTCTTCAAAAATCCGAGGTCCCGGACGTATGCAAAGGCTTTTGCACCGGCAAATCGATTGTTGATAACGCAAAACCGCATTTGAAAGCGGAATCGATGATCAAACTCGATCTTGAAGATTTCTTTCCTTCCCTCTCCTTTCTTCACGTCTACAAAGTGTTTCTAGGATTTGGATACGGAAGACCGGTTGCAGGCCTTCTTGCGTGTTTATGCACCGATGTATTTCGAAAAAAGCGGTATGCACCTCAAGGCGCCCCAACGAGCCCTATGATTGCAAATCTCTACGCAAAAAATTTGGATGCACGACTCAACGCTTTTTGGACAAAAATGGGCTTTGTATATACGAGATATGCGGATGACATTGCCATTTCAACCAAGCAAACAATTCATAATTTAGATAAAATGGTCTATTATTCCTTAGGAATCATTACGGATGAAGAATTAAAGCCCAATCTTGAAAAAATTAAGTATTACCGAAAGGGTCATAAGAAACGGATAACCGGAATCGTGGTAAATGATGAATTGAACCCCGATAGGCAATGGTGTATGAAATTGCGGGCTCAAATCCACCAATTCAATGAAAACAAAGAAGGATTGCAAAAAGAAGAAAAGGAACGGGAACTGAACGAGATTCAAGGAAAAATAGCATTTCTACACATGGTGAATCCTCAAAAAGCACAGAAATTTAAAAAAATGATCGATGGATCTCCAAAATGATTAACGATCACAGAAATGAGAATGAGACAAAGAAGCGAGAGAGAAAAGAAAACAGCGAGAGAGAAAACAAAGAAAGCGAAAAAAGAATATGTAGCTTTGCTTTCGAGTCAAATATTTGGTCGACCGACCAAATTGAAACAAAATAGGGCGCATCAACGCCGATATTTGTTTAAATATTGTGCGTAGCATTCAACTCGGCAGTTATTTGAATAAATGATCGCCGAGTTATGGAATGCAGCAATACCGCAATCGGTCCTGCACGATGATACATCGCGCCTTCTCTTGCGAGAACGCCAAAGCTACACAAAACTAAAATGAAGATTCAAAAATTAAAACTTTTTTTTTCATGAAAAAAAAACAAAAACAATCACATGCATGGCTTATTCATTAAGCCCAAAAAGATAAAATGATCCAGAAGCGATTTGGTTAAATCAAAGGTGTTTAATTCCGAGATCGATACAAATTTTGCATCAAGGCATTCTTCTGAAGGCCGAATCACGAGTTCACCTTGATTTTTATTTAATATAGGTTCGGCAAAGAAATTAATCAAAACATAATGGTATTTTATCTTCCCGTGATTATCTTTAAGAATTTTGTTAACGACGCCGGATAATCCAATGATTTTCACATCGATTCCAACTTCTTCCTTTGCTTCTCTGGCCGCACCTTCCTCCGGCGATTCGCCCAGCTCAAGATGCCCACCCGGAATCGACCATTTACCCGCTTCGGGGTCATATTTCCGCTTTATAAGCAAAATTTGATCATAATAGCGAATGATACAGCCCACGCCGATATGGGGTCGAATCGGATAAACACGGACATCGATTAATCGCTTCTCTTCTTCAGAAAGATTCATATAATTGATAATAAGGGAAAAAATGATTTAAATATTGCTTCAATCTTGAATACTGAGATTTATATTTTCGATTTTTAAGAAATATGTTTCGTTTTTTTTAATTTGCGAATTATGATCACCGAAATTCCGAGTACAACTACCACCAACGAAACCATCATCACAGGACCGAGCCATGCATTTTCCGGATATGCAGACTCAGGCGGATAGACGTACCAAGTGCGCAGTTTTGAATCGAATAACAAATCCTTTATTACTGCACGCTCATTTCCGCTCCCGATGGGCCCGTTCGGTTTGTGAAATGTGATTTTCAATTTTCCCGTAGAATTCTCGATAAACCATGTCGAATGGCCGCAATCATCCCAAATCACCGGTCTATTGGATTGAGTAAAGG
Source organism: uncultured archaeon (assembly GCA_964623665.1). Classification (GTDB taxonomy): domain Archaea; phylum Asgardarchaeota; class Lokiarchaeia; order Sigyniarchaeales; family Promethearchaeaceae; genus CAZUTM01. Next base: position 74,779 of record CAZUTM010000001.1, on the reverse strand, counting down.
GGCCCCAAGGATCCGATGCGGAGGCATATCCGGCGCAATAATGCCCATTTGTTTCTTTATTAAACGAACTCCAGAACAAATAATACGTGTTATTCACGAAGAGCATGGAAGGCCCATCAACGACGCCATTGGACCATTTGGCATCTCCACCTTTAAACAGCGATTTTGGCGTGCCCAACAGACTTTTGAAGTCCGGAGCGATCTCTTGAACCCACATTTCGCCAGTACCATTGTTGATCCATTCGAAAACATAGTAGAAATAAAGGGAACCGTTTGGATGCTTGAACACATGCCCATCCAAGCAATGAAATTCCTTAGGAGTCAAAGGCTCGGGGATCAGATCAACATATGGGCCCATGGCAGAATCGGAAACGGCAACTCCGGTCCCACGAATCCCGCCTTCTTTATCTGCGGTAAAGAAAAGATAAAATTTTCCATTATACGGTACAATTTCGGCAGCCCAAAATAATCTTTTTGCCCAACTATTCGAATCATTTTTGCGATAAATATATCCATGAGACTCCCAATTCACCAAATCGGAAGAACTAAAGCCTAAAAAGCCATCATCAGCAGTTGTTCCGGTCATATAATACTTACCTTCATAGAACACGATATTGGGGTCACGAATCCAAATTTCGGATAGAGTTTTCAACTCGCTTTGGCAAACCGCAATAGAAACCGATACATGGCTCGAAATCAGAATTGCCATTAATACAATGCTGTACACACGACCTTTGCTATTTTGGTGCATAATATTTATTGAATCTTATGAGATATAAGGATTACTCTGCAGATCGCTATTCATAGCCCTCGATTTGACCGACGTTTAAAGATCTCATCGTTTTAGAAAACATAAAAAACATTTTTCAACCAAATTTTTTGCACTAATTGCTTAAATTGAAAGATTTCCTATAGAGATCATCGAATACTAAGGAGATAGAAACATGCAAAAGCGAAAATGGTTAGCCCTTCTCTACATCGGATTTTTGGTGATCCAAGGCATTTTCTTGATTACGGCAATATCCCAAAGCAAGATCGTTTCTAATTATGATGTCGAGTTTAAATATCGGTGGGATTGGAAAGTTCGCGGGACGGCGGGCCGCTATTACGGAGTCAGCGAAGATTTCAATGCGATCGGGCATTACAAGATCCAGTTTCAAGGAACTACCGCCAGAGTAACGGGTACGGTTGAATGGACTTATAAGTATTCTGATGGATATGGCGAAAACCAAGATAATTCAAGCAAGGATATTATAGATTTCACGTATTCCCGCGAGACCTTGGAGTATTTAACCGGCCATGATCAAGATTTCAATGCAACAACGATGCAAGTTTGGTTTTATACATTTGTTGCCGAAAACGACAGCCCATCAGACACCTATTGGTTGTTGGATCAAGAATATCAATTTTCCGGAGTAGGAACCTATTGGACCGGATTGGTACCGTTTAAGGGAACAAAGATTGTTTCAAGCGGGGAATTTAACCGCAATGATGCGTATGGAACATTCCGAGCATATTCAACAAGCGAGATGATTTTCAATAAAGATGGATGGATTTTAGGAGAGAACTACAAAGAAACAGATAAAGGAACGGGGGCATGGAGTGATTCCGAGTTTGAAAAATCTTCCACGATTCGGATTTTCGCGGCAAGCTATGAGATTCCGATTGATTATATCTCCGTGCTTCTGGTCTTTTGGTTGCCATTTGTTGGATTCCTTGTGGTGATCTTTCCGATTTATAATGTTATAAGATGGAAACCTAGATTAGTGCAAACACAAAAAGGGCCCATGACCATTATGCAAGGGATTCAAAATAAACCAATAGAATTATCTTCCAATTACATAAAATTGATTCCGGAATATTTACATCGGGCTGTGGTATTTAATGAGAAAATCGTATCCGCGGTGCTCAATGATAAAGTTGTGGGGATCGGCATTTTGGATAAAGAGGGCCACGTGGGTTCGTTTTTCGGAAGTGGTATCAACGAATTGATCAAATATGCGAATCCCTACGTGTTCTTTACCGAATTCAAAAATGAGAGATTTTCAACGATTGAGGAATATAAAATATTCAAATGCGACAATTTAACCGGGCTAGATCTTTCTTATGACACGCAAATGATCAGTCCGTTGCGTGCAGAATATATCAATCCGATAAAAAAGATTATTTCCATCGAGGATGTGGGTAATGATGATATTAAAAACGCGAAGTGGGTTGATAAATCGAGGATCAGCGATTTGATTTACGTTGCTAAAGTCCCCGTGAGCGCACCATGGGTACAGGAAATTTTAGCCAGTCCTACCGTGAAGAAATATTCTCGACCCGATATTATCAATGGAGAAGTGATTATCGGCTGTGCGTTTTGCACGCCGTCGGAAAAAATGGGATGGTTATACGGCCTTTATGTTCATCCGGCATTCCGAAACCGCGGCATCGGACGGCATTTAGTAAATGCTCGATTATCTGCACTCCGAGATTTGGGCTACGAAGCAATCACGGAAATGGCAACATGGAATGCTCCCGTTCAAAAGATATATTCAAAACTCAATTTCCAATTGGTCGGAGCGATGTTCCTCCAAGGAAAGAAGCCGCCCAAAATTAAAATTAATAGGAGATAAACTCCGCGAAATGGAAACCGATCTAATTAAATAAAAAAGGAAAGAAACGAAAATGAGCAAAATTCAAGATTATCTATCCGGTATATGGAACACCACCATTACGGCCATCGCATTGCCCCAACGCGGAAAATATATTGAAGCAAATCCGAAGTTTGCCAACTTGAAAGAATGGGTTCATACATACTTGGGGTCCGGCAGCGCACATTTATTCCGCAAAATCAATGCGATATCAAGAAGCACGGCGGACTACAGCGCGATTCGGGACGAGAATCGAAATTGTATTATCCCGTCCCACGCAGTTACGATAGATAATCGGGAATATTTTTTATCAATCAAAGGCTGCGGGGCCTATACCGATCTCTTCAGCGAACACATGCTTTCAGCCGAAGCCCTCTTACGGGCTTGTCGATCCTCAGATCCGAAATTAATTGAGGCTATAAAATCGATCGATGTGGCCAATGGATTTATCATGAGCGAAAATTGGATGAATGAAAGCCCATATGGCGGTCATGGTCAAGAAAATGCGCTTCGGGAACTTTCCGTTTCGATGCTTGCGAATGATAGCGCGGGCGTTTCGATTTCAGGGGCATACATCTGTCCGTTAATTGCTGCTGTCAGATTGCCCGAAGAATTTGAGTCTATTGCGAGGCAATTTTATTGGTTTCGCAGATTTCCGCTGCCGTTCTACCAATCAATCCGCTTGGTCCCATCTAACATTCGATTGTATTTTGAATCCGACCATGTGATTTCCGATGAACATACACTTAATAACATATTCGGAATAACGAATCCGGAGCAAGCCGAGCGATTCCTATTGAATTTTATCAAAAGCGGGTCGGCGATTCTTTCCCTCTTCGTACGAACCGCCCGTCGAAATAAAAAAACAAAGCAAATAGAAGGATTATGTTTCCATGATGTCTGGTTCGATAAAGACTGCATCGTTGCACCTGACGGCATCATCCATTTTGCAGATCTCGAAGGATTACTTTGGAAATCGGTCCCTGAAGAAAAAGTCAAGGCGGAAATCCAAGATGAATGGCACAAACTGGTGTTCGAATTTCTCAATGGGCTTACGCATGTATTTGGATTTTATTTACGATTAAAAGGTGAAGCAAATCCTTGGGTAGAGTATCGAAAAGAACTCTGCGATCTCGTGTATATTGCGCTTCAAGATGACGACTACTGCTATCCGAAATTCGATCAAGGCAAACTTGAAGTATGTTTATCGAATCATGAGGCCAACATTATGCCCATCAGCATCCCTTTTTTGGAATAACATAATCAATGGAAAAATTATGGTAGAAAAAAATTTTGAAAGTTGAAGAGAAATAATCAAATGGTTAAGTCAACGAAAAAAAATGTAAAAAATTGGAGGAAAACAAATGGAAAGTAAAAAAGTATTGGAATATTTGGAGACGTTCAATCGAACGCTCATCCCTTCGATCCGACCCGATGAGCTAGAAGTATTAATTTCCGATGGTCTGTTATCGGAAGTCAAGATCGATGGAGACCCTGGTCAGATAAAAGAGGAATATACTCGAATCAAAGCAGAATTTATCAAAGAATCTGAAAAACTCAGAGAAGCGAAAAATTTTCTGCTTTGGAAAGAACAAGAAGTGAAACAGCTCCCCATCCTCAAAAAATTGGCATTTAAAATGAGCAAATCAAATCTTCTAAGGGCGGAATTCGAAGCTGCAAAGAAAAATGTTTCTGAAATAGAGACTAAAGTGAATACTCTGCGCGACCAAATGATGGCAACAAATCAAAAGTTGGAAATCCTCAATAAATCTCTGATTGTCAATGGAAGAAGGGTTCAATTAACCCTCTTTGGAAAGGATTGCATCGACGAATTAAAGGTCCGACCGAACATGCTGCAACGAGATTTTAAGGAGTTTTTATTTCATCTTAAATCGCTTGATGCGGCCTTCGAGACGATCTTGAAAGATATTGATGATACGACGCGATTCCGTCAATTCCCAAGAAGCTTTGGATTGTTTGCGGTGAATATCGGAGGAAATGCCTCAAGAATCGCTTCAAGTATGGATCAAATTTGGCAATATCCCAATTATGACGAGTTTGAAGAAATAATTCTATTATTGCTTGGCTGGCTTTACGGTGTGCAATTCAATACCTATAAAATCCCATTAAACCAAAGCCCGGAATACACCGCCTTATTACAATTTTCACAAGAGAGAAACACCATGATTGCAATTTTGAATTTCTTTGAACAAATGATGCAAAGAATCGGGAATAGCAGAGCGAATCAAGATCCTATCATCGATCAATATGTAAGGACCATCAGAAACAACACAGAATTTCGCTCAGTTAATTTGTCATTGTCGCAAGATTTCACACAAAAGATTCGCAATGATGTTTCCGCTCGCTTGAAATACCTAATTGAGCAATTGCTTCCGAAACCCCAAATTCAAACGCTATATGGTGGTAGTGGTCAATCCCCCCCATTTTTGCAGCCTAAGCAAGGTTATTCAAATATTCAGAATCAAATGGGTCAATCGGGCCTACCATTCAATCAACAAACAAACCAAATGGGTCAACCCGGGCAAATAACAAATCAAAAAGCGATTCAGACACAACCACCAGACCCGAACAACCCATATTCCAAAATAGAATTTAAAGACTTAAACGAAAAAGTGATTTCAGCATTTCTTCTTTCCTTTGCAAAGCAACCCGAAAACATCTTGCAATACAGAGAAATTTTGAAATTCAATATCCAAGAAATCGGGTTCTTCGCAGCACTTGCTACCCTTTTACCTTGGTCGGTGGAAAAATCCTGGTGCATCGTTAAACGGGCTCAAAACATCATAATGAAATCCAAAGAGTTCCGTTTCATCCCGGAGATGCTCGAAATGGCTTTCCTCATGTGCATTAATCAGCGGATTCTTGAGTTGGAAGATGAAGTCTCACTTGAAGACTTAATAAAACTAAGGTACTTCACGATGCCGATTATGCATATTACCTCCTTGTACATAATGTTCCCGGTTATAGAGAAAATCGTTAGATACCACCCGATGAGTTATATTGTGGGCCCAAGATATCGTCGTGGATATTATCGTTCGAGTTTGCACTACCGCGGATCCAGCGTTCATTATCATTCTGTCGGTTAAAAGCGAAAAAAAGCATCAAAAAAAGGTTCCACGGGATATGGGAATTCCCGCAGCATATCCACGTTTTTTTCAGAGCGTGGAATAGACTGTAAAGGGAAACGTTTTTTCAGACTATTTTTACATGTTTGCAAAAAAATCACCGCAATCAGAATGAACATTTAAAGTGCGATGCTCCGGATTAGATCGAAATTAATTTCGGAGTGCAAAGAAAAAAAGAAACTTAAAAAAAAGAATAAAATTAGACGCTTGACGAAACATTTCGCTATATGGAATTTCATAAGAATTTACACATTTCATTTATAAACAGCGTGCGTAATTTAATATGGAAAGCCATATATGATGATTTTGAAGAAATCTCGAAATCAAAGAGCTAACCGAAAACCAAACTTTTTTTTTTGTTTTGTTGTTTTTTTTGGTGTGGAAATCAACGAAATGCTCCAGAATTTGCGAAAATCGCAATGCCCGCTTCGAAACCTGAATTGATCTGTCCAGCGGGAAATTGGCCCGCGCTCAGAGAAGTGATTCCTTATGCGGATGCAGTCTATTTCGGTGCAGCTGATTTTCTCAACATGCGACAACGTGCAGAGAATTTTGAGTACAATGAACTAGGTGAAGTGATCCAATTTTGTAAGAATCATTCTGTGAAAAGTTATTTCACGCTAAATACAATCGTTTATGATGATGAACTCGTGGAGTTGCACCAAGCCATCGAATTGGTCAAATCTTTGGGAATAGATGCGGTGATATGCCACGATCAAGCATCAATCCAGATATGCCGGCATCTCGGGGTTCCGTTTCATGTCTCTACGCAGGCAAATATAACCAATAAGGTTTCGGCAAAATTTTACGAAGCGCTTGGTGCAAAAATGATTATTTTATCCAGAGAATTGTCCTTGGGTCAAGTTGCCGAGATAGCGAAATCCTTGGATACGGCCAAGACCGAAATCTTTATTCACGGAGCGATGTGTTCGATGGTATCGGGTCGATGCTTTTTTTCGGTCGAAGAAACAGAATATTCGAGAGAATTTTCATCGAATAAAGGCGCGTGCATCCAGCCTTGCCGAAGGATGTTTTGGATCTGCGATGATCAAGGCATTAAGTTTGAAACTGATGGGCAACGCTTTTTCAATTCAAAAGATCTCTGCATGATCGAACATATGGATTTGGTCATTGCCACCGGAGTAGGCGGTTTAAAGATCGAAGGCCGAATCCGGGATCCGAAATATTGCGGGGTGACCGCCAAAGTCTACAGAGAAGCTTTGGATTCAATATTCGACTTATCCTATACCGATGACAAAATAAAAGAATGGAAAGTGCAATTGGAATCGGTATTCAATAGAGGGTTCCACACGGGCTTCTATTTCGATAGCCCGAAGGTTGAAGATCATAACCGAAATGTTCAAGGAAATGCCTCGAAACTCGAAAAGAAATTGTTGGGAACGATTGAAAATTATTATCCGAATATCCAAGTAGCCGTAATCAAAGCCACATCGGGCACCCTCAACATAAACGAAGAAATTTTGATAGAATCTTCGAAAAAGAATAAAGAAGCAACTTATTTCACCCAAATCGTTAAAAGTATTCAGATCGATGGAAAATCGATTGAGAATACCCCTCTCGCTGCAACGGAAAATCACCAAATTATCACCATTAAGGTGGATCATCCCGTCAAAAAAGGAGATTTCGTGTATGTTTTCCGAACCCGAACGGACTGAAACAGACCCTTCGATCGCGGTCTATTTCAAGGGGCCATAAAATTCGTCGGCAAGGGGTTTCATTTTCTGCAAACACTCGGAAACGGTTTGAACAATCACCTTTGTCTGCCCAATAATATCGATGAATCCTAATTCCGTCTTATATCTGGGAACTACATGAACATGAATATGTTTGATTGAAGCGCCCGAAAAATCGCCTTGATTATACCCGACATTAAAACCGATAGGCGAAAACGCTTTTCTTAAGAGTTTCTGCGAAGCAATAACATAGTCCCATATTTTATTATAGAGATTTTTTGGGAGATCCTCGAATGATTCATAATGGACCTTGGGAATCACCATCAAGTGTCCCGGATTATATGGAAACATATTAAGCGAAACAAGAATTTCATCTGTTTCATACAGAGGCAATTTCTCCACATCCGGATGGTTATTTAGCAAAGCGCAAAAGATACAATCAACATTAGGCCTTTTTCCTCGTGCATAGTCTAATTTTCCTTGGGCTACCAAATGGTGATTGAATAGGTTGTTTTCTTCCATACCCGATAAAATGTTGAGAAGCTAATATTATTTTCCTTTTCAATATTTTTACTTAAATAGTCGTTGAACTAAAATATTTCCACAAAAAAAGGAATTCTGGCTTTTTCAATAAAAAGATTTTAAAAGCCTTTTTCCCCGAATCAAATAATTAAAAGCTCTTAACACATACGTACGCAAAACCTTTTAGGTGCTAACGTTATATTTTTCTTCAAGCTTACAACAAAACGTTTCTTTGGAAATTTTTATATAGTTGCTTATCCAAACTATTATTGTTAGTCTGAAATTTCCTAAGAAATGTGAGGAAAAATTTGGGCTTAAACAAAAAAAAATGGCGATGAAGTATGGCGGCTGAAGAACAAGATTTCCTATCAGCGAAACCGCTTGTAGTAGACAACGGTACTGGTATGTCCAAAAACGGCTTTGCCGGTGAAGACCAACCACGTAGTGTGTTTCCCACGCTCGTTGGATATCCAAAATATGTTTCGATTATGTCTGATGTAGAACACTACTCGCGGGAGTATTATATCGGTGAAGAAGCGCTTTCGATGAAAGGTGTTTTGAAATTAAATTATCCTGTTGAACACGGTATTATTGAGGACTGGATTGCCATGGAGAAAATCTGGCACTACACCTTCTTTACTGATCTTCGAGTCGATCCCTCCGAACACCCGATTTTGTTAACGGAGGCACCTTTGAACCCGAGAAAAAACCGAGAGAAGATGGCACAAATTATGTTCGAGACCTTCAATGTTCCGGCTATGTATGTTTCTATGCAAGCAGTCCTTTCTCTCTACGGATCTGGACGTACCACTGGTTGTGTTATTGATATCGGTGATGGAGTTTCGCACGTGGTTCCCATCTATGAAGGTTTCGCGCTCAGTCACACAATTGCCCGTGTTGACCTCGCAGGGCGGGATATAACCAACTATTTACAGAGACTTTTAAGACAAAAAGGACACGCATTCTCAACCGGTGCGGAAAAAGAAATCGTTCGGGATATTAAAGAAAAATTATGTTATGTTGCATTGAACCCAGAAAAAGAAATTCTCTTGGCCAAACGGGTTTCGGGTATGGAAAAAGTCTATATGTTACCCGATGGAGAAACCATCACAATCGGTGTTGAGAGATTCTTGGCACCAGAAGTGTTCTTTAACCCGAGCGTTATCGGAAAAGAGTTGCAACCACTCGATGACCTTATTGTTAACGCAATCAAAGAATGTGATGTCGACCTCCGAAGAGATTTGTATGCAAACATCGTTCTGTCCGGTGGTTCCACCATGTATCCGGGATTAAAAGAACGGTTAACCAAAGAAATCAAAGAACAAGTTGCGGATTCAGTCGATGTAAAGATTATTGCACCACCCGAACGTATGTATTCGGTCTGGATTGGAGGATCTATCCTTGCTTCGTTGAAGACCTTCCAGAGAATGTGGGTTACCCGCAGGGAATACAAACAATACGGTGCTCAAGTTATCCACCGGTGCTTCTAAACACCGCACAATATTTTTTTATTCAACTTCTCTTTCTATTTTATTCCGTTCGATCGTACCCGCACTCATAATATGCCGTTCGATCGCACCCGCACGCATATTATTCCGTTCGATCGTACCCGCACTCATAATATGCCGTTCGATCGCACCCGCACGCATATTATTCCGTTCGATCGTACCCGCACTCATAATATGCCGTTCGATCGCACACATTTACCTATTTGCGAGTCGTGTATTGGCTTGAATTGAAAAAAATGAACATCTAAAAAAAAGAGAGGGGTCACATGCATTCCCGCAGAATATGTCAACAAGATTTGCGGAGTCGGTTATTTTTCCAGCGATCATTTTGCTCTTTATATTTCATGTCTGTAATTTAAAGGCCCTTCCACCTTAAGCGCGCAAGAAAAAGTCCCTTTTTATCCCAACCCGTATTGGAGATAAACCAGCCTTCTTTTTCATCAAAAATGATTTCTGATGCATGGGTATTGAGATCGCAGATAAAATTTTTTCGGGGAAACCATTCGGGGTTTTTCGACCAATAAACTTTGGTCAAATTGTAATTTTTCAACGCCATGCACGTAAAAAGATAGTAAATGCCCTTTCTTTCCACCACGAATGGGCTTTCGGTATGACCTGCCAACCATATTTTGTTAAAAGGATATTGGTGAACCAATTTCGGGCCGGTCCAATAGATCAAATCCTTACTTTTTTTTACCGCAACAGCGGAAGCATAGTGAATCTCGCTTGTGTTGCACGTGTAATACATATAGAATTCGTTATTAGTGAAGAGAATCATCGGATCTCGAGCATAACCCGGGGCATAAACGATTGGGTTCGTATTTGATCTTTTCCAATTGAACGCATCATTAGATGTGGCCATATGTATTTTTCCGGGAGAAGGGAGAAGCCAAGAGAATTTTCTGAGGTCTCCTACCGCGTAAAACATATAGTATTTGCCATTCCAATAGAGAACATGCGGAGCCCATGCAAATCGCTCACCTTGTTCGGTCGATGCAGATAATGCATAGTCATGTTCTTGCCATTCTTCCGAAAAGAGAGATTTAGAAGAAATATGAAACAAATTCTTCTCAATTATCCAAGAGAACACAAACCCAAATTTTTTATAGCCGACTATGCCGTACGCGTGCCATGTTCCATCGGATGACTTTACAAAGCAATGATCGTTGGTGTACCAATGCCCTCTGTTCTGAATTTGTTTTTTTGAAAGATTCGGATTAAATATATGTTTCCATTCTCCCTCAATTTCCGGTTTTTCGATTTCGATTTCCATTTCCATTTCCATTTCCATTCTCCCTCAATTTCCGGTTTTTCGATTTCCATTTCCATTTCCATTTCCAAATTAAACATCTTCCAATTCGACCGTTCCATCATAATATTTATCATATCGAACGGAGTACTTCACAGGATGAGCATCCACAAAATGTTTCGACACATAATATATGATTTTCTTTAGAAAATTCATCTTTTCAAAGCGATATCGGATTGTTTTCTGCGTAATTGTGCCAAAAACGGGTTGCCACCTCAAACATTCCGCCCTCGTATAATTCCGAATATGAAGGCCATGAATTAATGTTTCAAACCATTTTAATATCGAGCCTGCAAACAAAATCCCTTGTTGTGATTTATGCGCGGCTAAAGCGCTTTTAATTCTTTCTTTGTTGAACGGGAAATCCGGGTAATACCAATCGTTGGAAATCGATTGAAAGAAATATAAAATCGGTTTATTCGCTTTTTCTTTAGTCCGCAATCGTCGAACCGCATAGAAGGCTATTTTTCCGGTGGCAACATGATCGGGATGATGGTAATAGCCCAAACAAGGCTCGGGGGCCAATACAATATCCGGCCGATCCCTCGCTATAATCTTTTCTATAATTGCAACGGCTTTATCGGTGACTTTCAGATAACCATCGAAGAAATTAAGAAAATGCGGAGTTTTTCCAGTTAAGAGATGTTGGCTTTTATTTAGCTCTTTAATGCGGATTTCGGCAGCTCGTTTCGTTGATTTTATCACATCGGTGAATGTACTCATCTCACCTTTGGTCATCGAATACACACAGATCTCCGAGCTCTGGCCTTTCCTTTTCTCGGAAAAGAGAAATCTGTTTAATTCTTTCTTTTGTTCAGAAGAGATTTCGGGATTTCGAGACAATCCGATAAGTAGATTCGGGATACAGAATTCCAAATCATCCGGATGCGCGCATAATATCAAAATTTTCATGGATCCATATAGAAAACAAAAATAAAGATAAAAATTTTCAGATCTGTTATAAACTCGGTTCATTATTAAACATGAAAAATGTAAACCGAAAAAAAGTTTCAATAGACAGAATATTCCATGTTCTGTTTAGCACGTTGATATTCTTCGGGAATGCCCATATCCCATGCTTTTTTTTCTTTTTTTTAATGTTTAAATAAGAATAAAAATGACAGAAAAAAAGAAGAGGAAGGTCAAGATCTTCAGTACATCGCTTTGCGCTTTTTGATCATTACAACGGCAAACGCGGTTCCCAAGGCGGCTAAAAGAAGTAATGAGAGAGAGAAGCCATCGATCTTTTTTCCGAGGGCAGCAGATGAAAGATCGGTGAAAGCTACGAATGTTGGATCTTGATTTATTTTTAGCCCATTCCATCGTGGGAAGCAGATTGCATAATACAATCCATCATGCGCGGCAATTCGTAATTTTAATCTTGCTTCATCAGCATTTGGATATTGTTTTTCGATGAATTTCTTTGCGTAGTTCATGATAAAGCGGTTTGCATAACCATATAACAAGAGCATCGCAGGGTTCTTAATAGCTGTTTTCGGATAGAGCTGAACCGGTGCCAAAATCGGGTTTGCGGTATCATCATTTAAAATATAATCGGGTTTGCTTGCAAAATCGATCATAAATGCTTCTTTATTGACCGCATCTCTTAATTTAATTCGGTGCTGTTCCGTGGCATTCACGTTCTCAGGATCCACTTTTTGGCCATTTGCATTTTCGATCGCGCCTTGTTCCTCAATTCTGTTTCTGGCACGGGCATCCACATTTTCTATAACAATCATGCGTGCATAATTAAGAACTGCAAGACTGAATCGCCCGAATGTTGCCGTTCCGTTCAATCGTTTTGTTATCGCATCAGTGGTATTATATCTGGAGAGTGTTTTTCCGGAATCGATTGCACTAATATTTAATACGATTCCTCCTATTGCTCCAGTGCCTATCGGATCATCATATGGAATATAGAGGTCGGTGATCGGGCCGATATCATATTCGGTGGTCATTTTTACCTTGCCATCATCCGCCGTTTTATTATAGGAAAGCACATATGTGAAATTCAAACTCGAAAGCCGGCAGAAGGCAGCGGTTCTATTGAAAAGTATCTTGGCACTTGATGTTGTTTCAATATCATCGGTTTCGATTGCAACCGGGTGCCAGAGAATGAACATATTCTCGTAGGTGATACCAAATTTATATTCAATTTTTTCATCATTATCGATTCTTTCAAAGAAGGGGGTTGCCGTATAGGAATAAAGCGATTCTGAACCCAACGGGTCGTATCCGATTGCATTTGATAAGGCGTTTCTAATCAAGGCTCGATGATAATTTGAGCTTAGTGTGTAGCTGAAGAAGATTTTGTCTGAAGCATCCGGAACCGAATTATTGGTGCTTGCGTTGTTTACATACGCAACTAACCCTGCAAAGACATTCTGTACGAGTACATGATTGCCATCCGGAACTTTGAAGTATTGATACGTGGTTTGGAATGGCGCATATCCCAATTTCAACGGATCGCTTTTATTCGCGGTCATGTTTAAAAGCGCAAGATAAATGGTCTTCACGCCACCGATATTCATATAGGCAATATTGATATCAACGGCTCGTTCGGAGGCATTCGGTGGGCTGGCGCTATAGTTCAACGTCCAATATTCTTGATCGAAGTTTTTTCCTTGCAATTCATCGGTTTGGGCGAATGATGGTGTTATAAATGAGCCCAAAACAAATATTCCGATAAAGAGCGAGGCTACTATGCATAATTTTCTTGAGTGAAGCATACTTTTCACTTCCATGCGTCAATAGCGAGATCTTGCTTAAAAGCGCTTTCGGAAAAAAGGTGACTGACCATTTGTTTATTCTTGGATTATTGATTCATTTTCATGGATTTGATTTATCTTTTATTTCAATTTTAGCCTTTATTATAATTTTTTTAGATATATTGGGCTATCGAGATGCTTATTAACTGATTTCTTGCTCCAAACTATAATTTTGATTCGAATGATCAAGAACTATCAATTTTCGGTTTTCCGGGCGGTCTCTTTTGTTTCTGAATAAAATACACACGCTGTTTATTTATCGGCCATATCATTCGTTATGAAAAACCATAGAAGAGAAGATATAATTTCATTGCTTTTATTCGCTTGAATTTTTTAGATAAAAAAAAGAGGGTGAGAAAGGAAATTCTCGTTGAATATAGACGCTCTGCGCAAAATATGGATAATCCTTTCTACCCAAACATCTTTCCTGAACCAACATCAGTTGCTCAAATCCTTCACCAGTTTTTACCAACATTACGTAAAAGGTGAACCTTTTACCAAAAAATTGATATGATTCGTTGAAATTATGCTTGAGTTAGCCCGAGAGGTGCAATATATTCTTTGAAGGTTTCATTTTCTTTGATATCTGATGGTGCTTCGATATATATCTTCATCAATTCTTGTTTTTTATTCAGTTTGTGCAATAGAAACATGTAATTTCGATATTTTTTAAGTTTAAGGCTTTCCGGACAATCCAAAACAAATGCTTTTTTCAGAAATTTTTCGGCATTTTGATAGTTTTTTCTATAGAAGAAGAATAATCCGAGGTAGTATTGATAGAAAAAGTCATTCAAGTAATTTTCCTGATCTTTCAAGAGGATTTCAATATCCGTATCGATTTGTTCATCTGTCTTTTGCTTCAAGTTTTGTTGTTTATTAATTTTATTATCGAGATATTCTTTAATTGATTCCAATTTCCCGCAAATGCTGATCTCGTTATTGATAAATTCGAAGAGATCATAGAAATTATATTGTTTAACAATATTAAATAGAATATTCAATAATACGATTCTCGATTGGAGGTGAATCCGGTTATTATGGAAAAGGAAGAAAAGCAATTCGATTTTCTGCTTGATTTGATTGGCCATTGGGGCAAATTCTAAATTGAATAATATAATTTGAAAATAGAAACTGAAGATTGTATTCAAATTGGATTGGGATTGGGTGTAATAATAGGATTGATATTGCTCCGAAAGGTAATAGGAAGAGGCTGCGACAACAAGGCCTTGGGTAAAAATCTCAAATTTTGCATCAAATTGCGACTTAAGCGAGATTAACAGCCGGGATTTCGCATTCTCATCGGAAAGTATCGGAAGCGTAATGATATGCAAATATTTAATAAAATCGGACTTCTCAATTTTGATAGAATTTATCAATTCAAAGGTCTGAAGGACAAGAGAGAGAATATTTTCAACATAAGGCAGTTTTTCATGATTGAATTCGATTTTCGAGAGTAATTCGTCGAAAAAGGTTTGGAAAACGGGAACGGAAATTATTTCCTTAATATTTTTTATTTTTGAAAATAATGATTGAATTGCTTCGTTCTCTTGGTGTGTTAAAAAATAGAGAAGCGTTTTCTCAATTTGTTTATTAAATACTTTGATGAGATTGTCAATAATTTCATTCTCTACAGCCATCTCTAATCGATATTTTAAGATCAATTGAAATATATTGACCGTTCTTTGGAAAAGTAAGATATCTTCAATTTTATTCAGTTCAATACATTTGTATGCTTCGGATAAAAAGAGATTTCGCACTTTCCTATCGTTTATAATTTCGGGAATAAATAAGGAAAATTTATTATCAAGATTGGTCCAATTGTCAGGATTAGTTTCGAGGATATCTTTAATCGTAATCATATAATACATCATTTTGACATCTGAATTCTTTTCGATGTATATTGAAAGCCGTTGAAGAAGCCTTTTGTGAAGATTAAAATCGGTCTTTGGAAGATTTCCTTTTTTGTACCAGTTATTCAATAAGGTTTGGACTTCGCTTTTGAACGGAATAAGATACTCTTCTTTTATCGCAAGGGTTGGAAGATAACTTTCAATAGCATCGAAAATGATAACAATAGATTCCAAATACCTTGAGTTGTTAATATCGTTAAATGCGCTTTGATTTAAACTCTCAACGAATTTTGTTATGAAAGAAACGAATTGAGTGGTTTTTTTCTGAGAAACGAGAAATTCAATTAATTTCTTTCCCAGTTCATACATACCGTGGGCAGGAATTAATACGATGGCATTCTTCAGAATTTGACCAATTAACGTTTCTTTGATGTTTGGTTTTAACATCCGGCTCGGAAAATCCTTAATTAACTCGAGAAATTCAATGATCGATTGGTCCCCCATGTAGAGAAGAAATTCTAATTGTGAGGTAATGCTAAGAAATAATGAATCCAATTTTTGCTGTAGCAAGGTGATATTATTATAAGGCTCATTGCTTCTGTTGGATTCCTCTTGATGCGCAAAGGATATTGATGGAAATGCTTTATCGTAATGGATGGCTAATTTCCTTAAGAACATTATGAAAGTGATATTCGAGATCGCACCCTTAGTGTCTTTTTTCAAGGCGTTTTTATAAATATGGTACACAACATCGATTATTAGAAGATTCAATTTGTTTTGAAGTATCTTAGATTTTGGAGTATTCTTTTCAATTATTGAAAGGATATCTTGAATATTTCCCGAAGCCACTTGGGGCTCGATAAGGCTTGCGATCGCGGTTAGATGGATTTTCTCAATGATTTTGTAATGTTGATCATTCAGATCCCAGTTTTTATCCAAAAGATCAATACTTTCTATGATTTCTTTCGGATCCAAAGAATATTTATCAAGAATGAACGAATAGAGATTCATGAACTTCATAAAAGACTCTTCCGATTTGAACAGCTTAAGGTTGATAAGCCGATTTAACAATTCTTTTAATTTAAGAGGGAGTTTTTTTGATGCGGTTTCCCGGATATAAATCAAATAGGTTTTTTCAAGTATTTCTTTGATTTTTCGTTCCATTTCTTGGTCATGATCAAAATTTAGCAATTGAGATAACTTAGAGATTTTAATATTCAGATTTTGCTCATTTTCTAATTTTTGGAGTTCCATTTTGGTATAAATATAAAGATCTTGTCGGTTTTTCAAATCAATTTTTTTATTAGAAGATAATATTTGAACTCCAAAATCAATCCAATCTTTTACAGCAGTAATAAATTTGTTGATATCTTCCTCGGTTTCGAGAGTAAACCCGGAATTCTTTTTTTCTTCAGTTTTAAACAGAGACAAATCAAATGAGATTAAGGGCCGCAAATTCATCTCTCCAGAATTCAAAGATTCCTCTTGAAATACGACCATATCGCCAAAAGATAAATCTGAATTTATTAATATCCCGATTATGGTTCCAAAATTATTGTCTAAGACACTTACCCTCTTCCCGGACGTTGGTTGCGCGGAATTATCAAATGAGAACATCGGAATAAATTTGATCAGATATAATTCTTGATTATATACAATCATGCCGATTTTATTTTCTGAAAAATAGCGCTGCATCTTCTCGTTTATTTTGCTAATAAAATAATACACTTTTTCATATTTCTTAATATTTTCCATTTGGGACATAAAATCTTGATCATTTATGATGGCAGAAAGCCGTTCAATAGAAGATATTCCTTTGAACTCAATAATATTTCCATTATAATAACACACATTCGGATTTGAAGCCAATTCTTTTAGCCTTTCGATAGAGTTGATTTTTGAATATTCAGAACTATCCGAAACCTGACCAACGAGAATATACTTATCAAGAACAACATTCACAAAGGGTTTATTCTTGTCAAATTTGGAAAGATATTGAGAAATCTCCAATAGAATATTTCGCTTTTCCTTTAGAACATTAAGAGCGATAGTCAACTTTTCGTTCTCTACTTCAATAGTGGAAATTTGCTGTAATACATCAATCGCATCATCGATTTTCCCTTCATGTAAAAGGTTTAAGAACCGAAGATAATTCGTGGGAAGTAAATTCATATTTTGAATAGATGCCTTCTTTGCCCACTCATATAAATCTATGAAGCGATTGGAATAAAGGAAATCGATGATGTCTTCAAACATGGAGATTCTAACTAGAGATCGAATCTGACTTATTTAAAACTTTGCCGATCGTTCCAACAATGCTGAATGCAATGAAAAACTATTTAATCTCAAGAGACAAGCTAAAAACAATGCATGAAACACCCTCAAAGGAATCAATTATTAAAGAAAACAATACGAAACACGAAGTAGATAAAATTATTGAGAATAATGAGAACGCTGAGAAAAACAGTCAAAGCGAAATTTCCGTTGATGATGTTTGGGCCAATATAGGTTTTCACAGACCCATTGGAGGATTTTTCTATTCTCTTCCTTTATCTCTGTTTTCAATTATCATAGGGATTGGTCTTTTGGGATTTTTTTATGGGTATTTGTATCCGTATCCGGAAAGTATAGGATATCGTTCTGCTGCAACCGGCATCTTTTCTCTTCTTTTTCAATTGCTCGACTTGGGCACAGCAGATATTATGAATCGTTTTATCGGAGAATACTCGGTCAAAGAACCGAAAAAGATGCTTTTGTATATCCAATACTTTATTTGGTATCAGATGTTCACCGGATTGGCTCAAGTCACCGGGATCGCGATTTATGCGCTCTATTTTGTCCCCAGAACCGAACTTGCATTTGCGATATGGATCATGCTTATTCATTCCACGGTGCAGTACCCCGGTATGCTCCATATTTTCAAGAGCACCTTAACCACTCTGCAACGATTGGACAAATCCGCAATATTGGATTTCATTCACGGTGAGTTTTTCCAGAGAATCACCGAAATCGGGTTTGTGATCGGCGGTCGCTACTACGGAATGATGCACCCGGAAGTCGGAGAAATCATGGGCATTGCAATTGGCTCAATTATCGGATTATATGTCGATGATTTCTTTGCTATGATCTTGTCCGCTAAATTTTTCAACGATTTGATGAAGGATTTCGGGTTTACGTTTCGTGATTGCTTTAAACATGAATTTAATTGGGGAATCGTGAAAGAATGCGTGGTCTGGGGGGTTAAAAGCGGATTACCTCCGATGGCGTGGGTATTTCAAAGTTATCTGTCGTTAATTTTGTGGATCCAATATGTCCCACAATATACAACATTTGCGGCGCTATTTAATTTAGCGGGGACGTTTACGGGATTGATGGCTTTTAGTTTAAACCTTGGAGGATCGATATCTGAATCTTTCCTAAACGGTAAGAAAAATTTGGCAACATTTTACGTTAGCCAATCTTGGAAATATACCGGTTTTATTCAGTTTTTAATGATCTCCATTCTCGCATCAATTATCGGTGTTGCGGATATCGTGTTCATTGGATTAGGTCTTGAAAGTTATATTTTAGCGATCGGGTTTATTATACCGAAAATGGTTCGTGAGTTCCAACAGCCTTATAATAACCTTTCATCAAACGTTATCATCGGCACCGCGCACATTAATTTTCTCGTGTTTACGCAAGTTGTGGAAGCGGTGGCGGCAGCTATCACTTGGATATTGGTGATTCCGGTGTTCAAACTTCCTCAAACCTACGGCTACCCGATGATAGTTTGGTTATTGCCTTGCGCCGAACTTCCCGCAATTCTATTAAAAGTCGTAATGAATTACGTTTATATTAATAAAAAAATCGTGAAGATACAAATCCCTTTATTTCAATCATGGGTTGCGCCAATTATTTCGACGGTGTTAATACACTTTCTGAACCAATTCTTTGTTGAAGTAATATTTTTACCCATGACATCTCGCTTTAATTTTTTAATTCCACTTATCCTTGCTATCGTTGTATTCATCATTATCGTGCCGTTTTTCGTTTATTTTCCCTTAACGGGAGTGTTCGGTGCATGGGACGATGCATCTCTTGAAATATTAAGAAAGGCCACCCTTATTTCCGGTGCGGGGAAGTTTATCGCGGTCCCTATGTTTAAAATTTTATCGAAAATCACAAAATATAGCCCACTTCATAACAAATTTGGAATTGACGATAGCTTGGCAATTAAAGAAGCAAGAGAGTTAATGAAAACGCGCTACAGTAAATTGGAAAAAGACATTACCATCATATAAAGAAAGAGAAAGAAGGATTTCCGCATGCTTATTTATATTTTTTTAAATTCGAAAAATCTTTTTATTTTTCTCCACCAACATATATATACACTTAATAAAGGTGTAAGCCATGAAAAAAACGTATGCAATTTTTCTGATTATGATAATGTCAATAGGATTTGCACCGCAAACATTTGCTTCATCAAATTCCATTGCAGATCCTTTTGCATCAGATTCAGAAATCAGTTTTAATGTTATGGGCCAATTAAGTTATGATTATTGTAATGATATCGCTTGGATTTATGCGAATGTGGAAAGCAGCACCAACACCGTTCCGGATCAAGTGATCGGCCAAATCAATGATACGAATTATACATTGACAGCCCCGTTGTTTTTGCCAACTGGAATGCTGAACAATAAGCAATTCAAACAAGGAATAATTTACGTCAAAAATGTAGGCACTTTGGCACCAGGTCAATATAATTTAACGATTCATGCAATAAAGGGAACTCAAACATTCTCATCAAGTGTAATACCCGTTATTATCAACAGTACCCTTTATATTGATAATGGATTTGCATTTGATGACCTTATCCGCTTAGACCATTATAAGTATTTATTCACTTTAGAAACCTATAATATAGAATCAAAATGTATAAGTTCAGTGATCGTCACTATAAATGGAACGAATTACACGATGATTCGGGATGAAGTCTTTCATTATGCAAACCAAGATTTAGAGACGGATGGTATATTAGCTGAATCGTTTTTCAGCCAATTCTTCTATATCCACGAGTTTCCGAAAGTTCAAACAAACCAACAGATTCAATATAATTTCACAATTGTGTTTTCCGATCAAACAAAATTCGTTTCGGGAGATTCGATAAAGATTTTCAAGGAAACAGAGGTCAGTACTCTAACTCCGAATATTGCTGATTATAGATACGAATTAGATGGGATTTATTTGACTTTAAGACCGTTCTATTTCGATGGGATGAATCGACCATTACAAGGTTTAATCTTGAACTTAAATGGGACAAATATCACATTAGATCATCAACCCCATATGGCGGAGTTCATGGATACTATTGTTAACATTTTCCGAAAACCTGTGTATGCATTTTATGATGATTTTGACGATCCAATGGGAGAAAGAATCAAAGATTATGTATTTAAAGTCGAATATGGAAAATATTACAATGTTTCAATTTGGTATAACAATGGTTCTTGGATTAATGTTCCTGTATTTGATTTAATGATTCCGTCTCAATCAACCGATATAACTGAACCAGTTATTGAATACCAAAACCTTGAATCAAGGATCAATGGAACGCATTGTTGGGTGAGCGGAAAAATCAAAGTAACAAGTTATTGGCCAGGATTCAATATCGCGGGATCATCATTTATGATTTCAATAACAACGGGAGAAATTCGAACCGCCACTATGGCAACACAAACTGATCCGAGCGACACAAATTATGCGGATGGTAAATTCTTCCAGTTCAATGAAACGCTTTGGACTCGTGGCAACCCGTATTGGGGAAATATTATTCTAAACTATTCCTTCTATTACGGAAATGCCTCAATAGGATACGGATATGAGTTCAATCGATATTTTGGCTCAACAACAATTGAGAGAGTAACACCAGAAATGGCAGGTTCATATATCTTGCCCGGAAAGCCATTAATTTATAAGGTCTACGAAAAACAAAAGTCGTGTTGCGGGACATTAACGTTGAAAAACCAAACGGAAATCTATAACATGGTGGCATTCGAGAAAGCATTCCGTGGAGATCGAATCGTATTCAATAAAACATATATCTTCGATAGCGTTGGGATGAATCGATATAATATCAATGCAACCGTAGTGAATGCCTCAAAGCAATTAATTATTTCCGGAGGTGCATCCTTATATCTAGGCGATCCAGTTATTGCAACCAATGCATTATCTGCACTTGGCGATTCTGTCAACAGTTTTCCAATTGATACCGCTACTAAAGCAAAAATCTCCAAAGATTTCTTAACCTCTTTAACCACCGTATATTATGAAGAAAAATTCGGTGACATAACTGTCAAAATCAAATTTGTGTACGATGAGAAAGGTGTGTTGAGACTTGGTTCTCTGCAGCAAGTTCTTAGAGAAACTATCATCCATGAAATTGTCATGGAATTGCAGTTGAGTGCGATGGACATGATCATGGAAGATTATCTTTTGGTGATCATTGTCGGAGCGGTCGCGCTCGTTGGAATCGTGGTGATTACAAGAGTGATTATAAAGAAACGAAAAGCGAAATCAAAGAATTGATCTCTTCAATTAAATGTGATTTTTTTTCCATTATTTTTCTTTTATGAGAACAGAAGGCTTAAACAATGAAAAGTAAAGCCTTATAAGAGATGCGAAATAATTTTAAGCGATATTTATGGGCGATTTCAAGGTAATTATTGATTTCGATACTTGCACGGGCTGTGGTCTCTGTGCAGCAAACTGTGCATACGATGTATATGCAGAACCAAAAGATGGCAAAGCCGTGATTGTAGCAGAGGATAATTGCGTTGGATGCATGACTTGTGCAACTAATTGTCCAGTTGAATGCATTAAGATTGAAGAGAAATAAATCCAAAATTTTTTATCAAGTTATTTTTTCCAAATTTGATATTCTTCTCCAGATTTTATCGATTACCAAAGAAGCAAATGATTCCAAGAAGATTTTTTATTCTTTAAGCAGGAAACTTTGCTAATTGTTATATTTTTCAATCATTCACGAATTGTTCAAAAATCAATATAAATTGAGCCACATTTAAAGATATATATGAGTGAAACCATCAGACTTCAAGACAAGTATGGGCCCAAGGTGCCTTGGATTTTGCCTAAGAACATCCGAATTCCAAGAATCCGCTTTCCGGTTCTCACAGATAAAATGGGTGCAATTCCTACCCCCAGTAAAACCTTTGCCTTCGTAGTGATTTTAGTATTCTTTTTCTGGCTTGCGATGGGTGGAATTTATATCCAAATCAGAAAACCTATTGCATTGGGCGCGGATGCACAAGGGAAACCATTATGGCTCTATCCTTCTACGAGCGAAGCTTTTGTGATTGAATCAATTGTAGCCGCAATTATCATTTATATTGGATCTTTTGGGTTTATCTTGTTATATAATGCGACTAAAAATGCATACAACAAATCATACGCTCAAACCTTGATTGTTATTGGGATGATTATGGTTGGTGTGTCCTTTGGAGTGCTCCAATGGATAGTCAACCAAAAGGGCGGATGAAAAATACCGCGTTCGTTTTTTCGATTTCTTCAATTTCAAGTGGTAAAAATAGAACTGGAAAAAGAAATTCTATGGAAATGATTATCCAAGTTCTGAATTCAGTGTATACATTCGATCAAAATGCACCTATCCCTTCGGATATTTTTATGCTAACTATTTGATTCAGGATCCGACGTTCATTTTCGATAACTGCATCGGTCTATAACCGAAGATTATGAAATACATAAAGGAAGAATTCACGAACTTGACAGTCATCAATTTTATTGTCTTTGGCAATTTTATATTTAGCAAAAAAAGAGTTGTGAATGATATATTTACCGATTTTAAAATAACAAAATTCGTCCGCAGATTTTACAAACGCCTTCAGACATTTGTATTTGCAAGCATTCCTCATGATAGGGTGCTCCACATTCCTTGCATTGATATATTTTTCCTTCATAATCCGTAAAAGTTCCATCTCCAAGAGCACATTTCTGGCTCGGACCTGGTTTTTCTTTTGCTTCGATAATTTGAGATGTTCCGATGAATTCTGCATTTGTTGTTCCCGAACCTTGAGAATCGGGAGGCATATCGTAAGAAATGGGTGCATCTGATGAAGAGGTCATCTCTGTTTCTTTCCAAACTTCATAATCGGATTCTTTCCATTCTTGGAGATTCGGTACAACATAATTCCCGCCTTCGCTGAGCGCATCTGCTAAATCTACATACGTCGATGCTGCACCCTTTTTCTTATCTTTAATAAGGCCTTTTCTGGTTCCGACTTTAACATCCATAATATTTGTCATTAGAGTTGCTGATACAAATTGACCTTTAGCTCCACCTTTTTGGAGGTGAACATGAGAAATCATTACAAACACACGGCCGCCGCTATTGCCGGGATCGAAGTAGCAAAATACGGTTCCCGCGCGCCATTTCTTCTGTATTTCATTTGAATGAATGAGTTCGACCACATCAGCTGGCCTATCAATAACAATTGGAAAAGATTTGTCTTCAAGCCACCATTTGAAAGTGCCTTTTGCTTCGGCTTCCATCTGCGCTTTAATGGCTTTGGCACTTTGCGATTCTTTATCCCATTCCCCCGAGCTCAACCCGCTTGCAATTCCATCAACAATTGGATGGTCATTCTGTGTTAAATGGCAAGGCACAACGCAATCATCAGTTTTCTCACCATTCCAATGAACGTAACCGGGAAATGCGGGTTCTATAATGGCGCGAAGAGCCCAGTCGGTTGCTAAAATCCATCCACCTTCTTCCATCACATAATCTCTGAACATGGTAATTCCGATTTTCGGGATCTCGGTTCCGGGGCATCCTATTACGACCAAATCATAATCCTTTAGCTTTCCATTGTATTTCGGGACATCTTCGGGCCGAATGACATCTTTGACCGCAGCATACGCAAACTTTAATACTGTTTCCGGTTTATCATATTTTCCGCGAATTACAAGGAGTTTTCCATCATGTTCTACGGCTTTTACGATATTTTCTTTGCCCAACGCTTTCATTTTACGCGCTTTGATTTCGGAATAGAGATCTTTGAATTCACTCATATCTTCAGTATTATTTTTTGAAAATATATAATTTTCGGCGAGATGTGGTGAAAAAAAGGCAAAAACTAATTAAAATGCGCGTTCTACAAAGATTTCAATAATTCTGCATATTTCATTGCATCCATCAATTTGGCTTTTTCTGCTGCCCAATTAGAAGGTTTCAGTTTGAACAGCCAGCCTTTGCCATAGGGATCCTCATTGACAAATTCGGGAGAATCCAATAACGCACTATTTACTTCCGCAACGGTACCGCTGGCGGGAGTAAAAATATCTCCTATGGCTTTATTTGATTCGATTCGAGCATCGGATAAAGGCTCATCAGAAACGGAAATGGTTTTCCCTTTCAAGTCCTCCATATCTGCGGTCTCGATTTTGCCCAATTCGTTTACAGCGTATTGGGTGATTCCGATGGTCAAGGTTCCTTCTTCTTTTACCCAACAGTGATCTTTCGAGTAGAGAAAACCTTCCGGAATCTTCACTTTCTTTCCTTTGATTTCAATTTCCATTTGAAACACCAAAATTGATTTGGATACTCTTACTTTTTTTTCTATGAATAAAAATTTATCGCTTTGGAAGTATTTTTACGAGTATAAAGAGATATTCGATGCAATCCAAGCAGATTTCCATTTTAATTTGGATAGGGAGCAATCAGCCGCAGTTTTACTTTCGTCTATTCTGACTTCCGGTCAAGATCGAACTATTGAAAATCTATTTCTCTATCTTGAAAGCATCGAAGCCAAACACATCGTTCCGATTTTCATTACCGTTTCAACCCAATTCCAAGATCACATTCAAAATCTAAATAAAATTATGCAAAATTCACAATATCTGCCTCTTATCATTGCTGCCGATGGTACGGGTCCTGCTTTAATTGATAGCGGAGTGAGACCGGATTTTGTCTTCTCAGATTTGGATGGAATTACACCACAACAGTTGTCTGGCTTAACTCAAAACGGAACTTACGTGGTTGTTCATGCCCACGGCGATAACATACCCAAAATTCGCGAATTTTCAGATGTGCTCAAGAAAAACACGAAAGTTATAGGAACCACACAAACCGAAATTACCGAAGTGCTCATTAATCCGGGAGGGTTTACAGATGGAGATCGATCTCTTTTCTTTTTCCACCATCTCCTTCCAACTAATATTCCATTTTATCTGTTAGGATATAACTTCAAATCGGTCTTTATTTCTGATAATAAGCGGCCTTTGATTCCTCAAGGTAGAGAAACGGAATACATGGAAAACAAGTTGAGAAAATTGAAATGGGCAGAAAAATCAATTCGTTGGCTAACCGAACATACAAAGCGTGGTATCTATTTTGATGTTCTTCCTCAATAATCGGTCTCCGAAAAGCATTTTTAATCCGTGTTCTTTTTTAAAAATAATGAGCGAGATCGAGAAATCTGAGCGGAATAAAGTTGAGGAAAAAGAGTTTGAAAAAGAAACCCTCGCTTCCGAGCCTTCGGAGCAAATTGAGCATAAAAAAAAAGATAATATCGAAAATAAACTCGAAGAATTAAATAAAATGGAAAAATATCTTGAAAAAATCAAAGTTGAAGAAGACAAAGAAGAAAAAATAGAAATCTCTGAAATTGAACCACCCATCTCGAACCTAGCTTTAAAACCCATCCCGGTCGCTGCGGACCCGATTGAAAAGAAGGAAATCACCGATTCTATACAGGGTTCGGTGGTGAAGGATAAACAAATTGATAAAGTTAAGCACAGTGTGGAGGCTGAACAAAAAGAAAATATAAAGATACTCCCGCGCTCAATAATTGAAGAGATTAATAAGCATACTTCAAATCAAAATACTCAAGAACGACCGATCAGAATTATCCCCATCGGAACTCAACCGCAACAGCAACCGACACCGCAACAACAACAACAACCACAAGCAAATCCGCTCAATCAACAATCACAAGAACGACCGATCAGAATTATCCCCATCGGAACTCAACCGCAACAGCAAACAACACCACAACAACAACAACCACAAACAAATCCACTAAATCAACACCCACAAGAGCGACCGATCAGAATTATCCCCATCGGAACTCAACCGCAACAGCAAATAACACCGGAACAGCAACCGACACCGCAATCACAACAGCGGCCGCAAGCAAATCTTCTAAATCAACAATCGCAAGAGCGACCGATCAGAATTATCCCCATCGGAACTCAACCGCAACAGCAAATAGTATCGCAACAGCAACCGACACCGCAATCACAACAAAAACCGACACCGCAATCACAACAGCAACCATCGCAACAACAAACCAATCAAAGGGGCAAAGATAATCAAAGATACACTCAGAATGTAATAGTAAATGAAGAAGAAGACCAATGGGAAAAAACAAAAAAAGATCTTAAGGAAAAATGGCAAAAAACAAAGGTTGAAATCAAGAAAAAATATAAAGAAGTTGAACAAAAAATAAAAGCGGAATTGGGTATGGAACAAAAACTGGAACAAACAGAGAATTCACAGCTTCAAAAGCCGATCATGAAGATTTCGATTCCGAATAATTTTTCGGGCTATTCATGCCATTTTTGCAATCAGATATTGAATCCCGAACTCGTCGAACGTGTATTCAAAGGTATTCCTACCGTTTGCGAATACTGCGGCATCGATTTGGAATCAAAGGAACTTTTGAAGTGAACAACAGAATTCGTTAATTAATTTTAAGGAAAAAAAGGATCATGATACACAATATCAAAATCGGTATTATTTTAAATCCAATTGCGGGAATGGGCGGTTCTGTCGGCCTTAAAGGCACAGATGGGAAAGAAATTCTGGAAAAAGCAAAGCGATTAGGGGCCGAACCGAAATCTCATTTACGATGCAAACAATTTTTAGATAAATTATCAGAATTACTCAAAAACATTACAATTTATACATGTCCCGGGAGAATGGGAGAAAATACACTAAAAGAAACTCATTTTGAGTATAATATCATTAGTATTAATAAACAGAATGCAATTGATGGAGATACAAGCCGAGAAGATACAATAAAGGCGGCCAAAGAAATGCGTTCTATCGGAATCGACATTCTGGTATTTGTGGGGGGAGATGGCACCGCGCGAGATATTTTTGAAGCCATCGGAACATCGATACCGTGCATCGGGATCCCCGCGGGAGTTAAAATACATTCAAGCGTTTTTACAATCAATCCCGAATCGGCGGCCATTCTGATTCAACAATTTGTTTCTGGCACAGCAACATTAAAAGAAAGCGAGGTCATGGACATTGACGAAGAGGCGTTTCGCAACAATTTGGTCGTA
Organism: uncultured archaeon; assembly: GCA_964623665.1. Classification (GTDB taxonomy): domain Archaea; phylum Asgardarchaeota; class Lokiarchaeia; order Sigyniarchaeales; family Promethearchaeaceae; genus CAZUTM01. Next base: position 46,977 of record CAZUTM010000001.1, on the reverse strand, counting down.
AGCAAGCTGTATGGATATCTTTTAACACCATATATCCCCCAATTTGTTCAATCATCAAAAATGGCCAGTCCGAACACAGAAAGTGAACATGATAATCAAAGAGAAATCGCCGAATTCGTTGTTGAAATGATGGATCAAAACACGCACTATTTATTAGGGCCCGGGACAACCGTTCGGTCCATTGCTGAGATACTAAATATTGAGAAAACCCTATTGGGGGTAGATTTAATTCGGAATAAAAAAATTATCAAAAAAGATCTCAACGAACGGGAAATCTTGGAAGTGTTTGATGAAAAGAAAGAAATCCCCCCGAAAGTAAAACTGATTGTAACACCCATAGGGGCTCAAGGCTTTGTGTTCGGTCGGGGAAATCTTCAGATCTCAGACAAAGTCCTCACGGTTTTGAAACCGGAAAATGTTATCATTATTTGCACCCGATATAAATTCGCAAGTCTTCCGGAAGGAAAAATTAGGATTGATTCCCGGAATCCGGAGGTAGATGCTCAATATCGGGGCTATTACAAAGTGGTCGTAGGATATGGGATTTATAAAATTATCGAAATGGTTTGAAACAAGGAGAAATTTACTATGAACGCAAAAATGGAAAATATATTTGTAAAGAATTTTCAACATGAAATCACCGCTTCAACCGCATTATCCGATGAATTATTGATTGCATTGAAGTCCGGAGAGCTTGTCTTTCTTAGTTTAATTGATTATACCGAGATAAAAAGGATTAATTTCGAAGGGCTTGGGCCGGTCTACAAGATGGGATTTAGAAATAATTTAATCTATTTTGCCGGAGCGGATGCGAAGTTTTATTGCATGAAAAAAGACGGCGCCATTGTTTGGATCCACGAATTTCAGAATGCCATCTCAGAATTTTTCTTTTCCGATTTGGGGATTAAAGATCGTGAATTTATTCTGATTTGCGCGTACGATAAAACCTTTAGAGTGCTCGACGCACATACGGGAGCATATCATTGGGCCCAAATGGCCGGTCTCGGAATCGAATATGCCGCAGTTGGGTATGATACCGAGCAAAAAATCGATGCGGTATTTATCTGCTCAGATGATGGTACGGTTCGAAAATTAAATCCGAAAAACGGAGAAATGACGGCATACTTTGAATCTCCGAAAGTAATACGTGCCGTTGTAGCGGATTTTCAAAATCAATTGGTCTATGCGGGCGGAGATGAGATGGTTTTATACGTTTTGGATTATCAAAAATTAACGGTTAGGAATACAGTTAAATTCGATACGTATATTTGGGATTTGTTTAAGTTTCACAACAATTTGGTCGTTCAACTGTATAATTTTTCGTTTTTAGAGGAACTCTTGGAAACTACAGGAGATCCCGGGCTCGTATTCTATACATTCAAAGATCAGTCTCTGACCGAACTCAATCGGATCATGAAATTAAATATTCAATGTAAATCGATTAAGAGAAATTTCATGTTTGCCGGTACCACAGATGGGCAGCTTGCTGTGGTGGATCTTCAGTTTAAATCGATAATTGCGTTAGAAAAAATCGGGACGTTCATTAATTCAATTTTTATAATAGAACATGAAAAAAACAAGTGGACAATCGGCACTTGCGAAGAGAATGGAGACCTTAAGGTCTTTGGATGTGCAATATTCGGTGAATAAACCTAATTCTCTTTAAATCATCATCAAACCAATCGCTCAGCGCTTTTTTATCATTATCTGTGAATTCCTTTTTGATTTCCGACTCATGAAGAATATGAATCAGAATCTCCCTTAGCGATTCCAGTTCTTTGTGAGTGTTGAAAATGACGATAAAATTTTCTGATTTTTGGACCATTAAAATTTGTTCTCGATAGACAAGAGTTTTAAGCACAGATTCTGAAGCAGATATTTCCTTCAACAACCCTTCAAGTCCGACAATGCTTGATGTTAACAGAGATTCATCATCTTCTGATTTTTCTTCAAATTTCCTTGGTTGTTGAAATGAGCGGGAATAAATTAAATCACCATTAGATTTAGCGACCAAGAGATCTTTTACCAAAAAAGATTTTATCGCTTCCGATAGAGAGCTCACAGAGAAATATGAATATATCGAACTTAGTAGGCCAATTAAGATCAATACATTAAACAAAACAAGATTCAGAGTTGGGATTTCACTTGAAAATGCTAAAGGAATAATAATTATGACATCCGCAGTCAAAATAGCAAAAGTAGAGAAGAACAAAAAGAGATAATATATTTTATATTTTTTAGATGCCAAATTGATAAAGTCATAATTCGCAAATAGCAACAAAATGCCGGATATAAACAGAACTATAGAAAGCAAGGGATATATTATTTGATTGCTTGGAAGAGGAGATAAAAATAAAAATTCAATTCGTACGTTGAAAACCAAGAGAATTCCGATGCTTAAGAGTGAAATCCAAAAGATGAAAGAATATAGCAAATAAAATCTAAGCGGATTTTTGTATCCTTTTGTTTGTTTCAATTCCCGAAGTTGATCATTTCGATTTATAATCGAATAAGCAAGAATCTCAAGAATTAAAATGAGATTGACCGAAAGAAATGAAACCAAAGAAAGATAGATTGCCAGATCCATCTTATTTTGCACCTCCTTGCTGCATTTTCACCGCGAAAACATTCATTATGGAGTCATACTCTTCCTTTGGAAACACCTGTCCATTCCATGAAATCAATCTTGATTTAAACTGAGTTTCGAATAAGTTCATAAATTTTTTTAATTTATCTTGAAGGATTAAAAGATTTTTCTTTACAAGCATTACCGCCACCGGCTTTGAACCTTGAGAATCGATCAACCCAATTGAAATCAAGAAATGAAGGTTTTGAAATTCGATATGCGCCGGTGGTTGATCACTCTTCACAATATTTTTCGCAACTAACAAAGAAGCAGCCAATCCGCCGCCAAAAAGATCCGCATTTTCAACATCTTCTTTCTCCTTGAAGGAGTAGCTGAATAAACATAATCCATTTAAAATAATAAATACGCTGATTGGCTCTGTCTCCCAAATTATTTCGTTCACAGACCTTATTTGATAGAAACTAAGGCCAATCATCGCAAGCCCTATTAATTGTATTAACAAGCCGATCGGAAGGAATATAAAACCAAGAAATTCAACCATCTTTTCCGCGGACAACCCGATTCCGATACCCATAACAAATGCACCCGATAGGGTAATAATAAACATGCGTTTGATTTGCCCATCAGTCTTCTTCAAAGCCCGATAAAAAAATAGAAATTGATACATCGCGGGCAAATATATCGTGAAACCGGCATCATAAGCAATAGAATAAGGAAGAACCATTATTGCAACGATTGATATCATGCAATAAATGAACACAAACGGCACTTTCATTTTATTAATTTTAAATTCATAAATATACACAAAGGTGGAAAACGCGAGAAATCTAAACATGACTTCGAGTCGATAATAGATGGGTTCAGCCGAAATAAAAATTCGAAGAAAATAAAAGATGCTGGAAATGAAAAATGCCGAAAAACATAGAAGAAGAATGAATGAAAGGAACTCCTTGATCTTTTTATACTGAAAATAGAACAAAACACTCAATTGAAACAGCACAACAGTCGAAATGATTGCGATCATGAACGAAATCGTATAAAGATCGAATTCAGTGAGCATAAATAGTATTTATAATCAAGATTATATATGCTTTTGGTAAGAGACAACAAATTTGGAGGAAAAAAAAAGAATGGAAAAGATTTTATTCTTTTTTAGCAGCTTCTGCTTCTTGTTTTTCGAGTTCTTCTTGTAATTCATCAAGAGGAACCGGTGGGGGTGTAGTAATCATTGAAATACCGATCCATCCAGCGATAAGACAAACAAGAATGACAACAAGCCACAAAGGTAAGATAACTGCAACTTCCCAGTTGAATCCTTGTATTGCATAAAGGAATGAAAGGAAGCCCATTACCTCTTCCGCTTCTCTGCCGGTTTTCTTTAACCAATAATCAACAGGACCCATCAATGTGTAGATAATACCTACAACGATTGCAAGGAGTAAAATGACAACTCCGATTAATTTATCCTTAGACATACATTTCACCTTAATATACTCAATGTTATGATTGATCTCCCTTGCAAAGACCTATATACAACAAGTATAAATGCAATTCGGAATTATAGATTTGATTCGGAATCGCTCGGAGGCCAATCCATTGAGGTATAATTAATCAAATGATCATTGAAATAAAAAGCAGATCCCTTTTTCTCAATTTTTTTAGAAAAATTGGCGTTACTTCAACTTTATTTATCGAATATCAGAGCGGAGAAAAAGATTAGTATTATATATGATTTTGTGTATATATGTTTATGATTATCATTAACGAGATATTCAAGAAAAGGATGCAAAATGGGATTCTTACTTCATTTCAAACGATTTTTTCGGTTCAACAAAAGCAGGTGACTCGGAAGTATATAAACCACTGAAAAAAAGCGAAAGGTTTTAATTCGACGATTTTTCATCCATGTTTCAAATAATGAGATCTGCAAAGAATTGAATAAATAACTGAAAAGATAATCTAATGGTATTCGAAAAATTTTCATATATTTTTTTATTATCAGAAATAAAATCAATCTAATTCGATTCATGATGTATAATTTTGGAGTTAAAAAAGAATCATTGAAGATTCTTGGTGAAAACATGTTTTTTGATGAATTGACGAATTTTGAATAATCAAGCATTTTTTATTTATTGCGGCATTTTGAAAATTATGAATTTCAGCAAGCAATTAAATAAGTTAGAGAATTATCAAACTCCAGAGGGCCCCGTGGTTCTTATAATCTTAGATGGAGTCGGAATCTACCCCAAACCGGGATTTATCGGAAATTCCGTTGAATTAGCTTATCCAAAAAACTTCAGTAAATGGATCGAAAAAGCAAAATCGGAGAACAAATATTGTCAATTAAAGGCCCATGGGCCCGCTGTTGGATTACCCACAGACGATGATATGGGAAATTCTGAGGTGGGTCACAATGCGATGGGGGCGGGACAGATATATGCTCAAGGCGCAAAACTGGTGAATCTGTCTATTGAACAAAAAATCATGTTCAAATCGGAAACTTGGGAAAAGATGGTTTTAAATCTTGTTAAATCTCCGAAGAATGGGAAACCCGGAGCAACTTTGCATCTTATCGGGCTTCTATCTGATGGAAATGTACATTCCCACATTACGCAATTATTTGGAATTTTGGAGCAAGCCAAACATGATAATGTAAAGCGTGTCAGAGTCCATCCTTTATTGGATGGTCGGGATGTCGATCCGAAATCTGCACCGAAATACATCGGCATGTTGGAACAAAAACTTAAAGAGTTATCTGTTGGGGATTTCGATTATCGAATCGCAAGCGGCGGTGGTCGTATGTATGTCACAATGGACAGATATTTCAGTGATTGGAATGTTGTGAGAAGAGGGTATTATGCGCACACGCACGGAATCGTTCACGACGATGTGTTCGGAAATGGATTTTTTATAGGGTATCCAGGCTATTTCTTCAACTCCGAGCAAGCGATTGAAAACGCCCGTTTAATTGGAGGAAATGCCCTAAAGGCTCAAAAAGAAATGGAATTACTCAAAGCGGTGTTTAAAGACGAAAAGCTCAATAAAAAGGCCCTTTCTGACCAAGAAAAACTCGCATTAAAAGATCTATCCAAGCAATATTGGAATGCAGTCTATCAATTCAATGTGGAACTCCAAAAGAAGATTTGGAATACCATCAAACAGAAATACCTCAATAAAATGAAAGAATCAATATCCAACGCTGATTTCTTAACCACCCTAATTGCAGAACTTTCCATAAATTCCGACCTTTCGGGCTTGAAATCGCAAATAGAATCAATTAAAACAAAAATTGCAGAACTGAAAGGCTTAACTGTTGACGAGATAAAGGCCGAATTGAAGAAAAAAATGGATGAAGTGTTGGCGAAACAGAAATTTGAAATGACCGATCAAGTCAATCCGCCTTGGGTCATTGTGGATGAAAAGTTAGAACCGATAGGAAAGATGGTAGATGGAGATTCCGTTATCTTTTACAATTTTCGAGGAGATCGGGCGATCGAAATTTCAATGGCTTATGAGCAAGGAGATGAATTCAAAGGGTTCGATCGCGGGAATCGACCAAAAATAAATTATGCAGGCTTACTTCGATATGACGGGGACTTGGGCATTCCAAAAAATTATTTGGTTCCACCCCCTCAAATTGAAAATACATCCGGCCAATACCTTTGCAACATGGGCATCAAAACCTTTGCGATAGCTGAAACTCATAAATTCGGTCATGTTACCTATTTCTGGAACGGAAACCGATCCGGTTATATCAACGAATCTTTGGAAAAATATGTCGAAATAAAATCAGAACCCAGCGAAATGATACAAGGACATCCCGAAATGATGGCAGTTGAAGTAAAAGATGAAGTCATAAGGCAAATCGAAGCGGGAAAATACCAATATATCAGAATCAACTTCGCGAACGGAGATATGGTCGGACACACCGGTGATGTAAATGCTTCCACAAGGGCTGTTAAATGCGTGAGCGATTGTGTTGATGAAATCATCGAATTGATTATCAAAAAGAAAGGAGTGGCAATTGTAACAGCGGATCATGGAAATTGTGAAGAGATGTTTGAAAAAGATGGAAAAACCCCCAAAACATCTCACACTCTAAACCCCGTACCTTTCTTTATCATAGAGAGCGAACCCGATAAAAGAAAGTACCACGTTTCCACCGAGGGAATACAAACCCCGGGAATCGCGAACGTAGCGGCTACACTGATGAATATCCTCGGGTATCATCCACCTGACTTTTATGAGAAAACGCTGATAAAATTCGATTGAAACAATTAGAATAATAATATATCACCGAACCGAGTTTTTTATCGATTTTTTTTACGAATCAATCAAAAAACCTCAGACATTTAGTGTTTTAAATATTTCGTTTTAAAGTCGACAAAGAGAAGCGAATTGCTTTAAATCATTTTAATGTTTTCAATTCAAAGCAATGGTTATTTTGCGATTTTCAAATGGATTTGGTATGAAAAGGTTTAATAGCTTAACCAACAAATATTATTAGATTCATTGATCTTGGCATTGGAAAGGAAGATCTGCAATAGCAGCGCTTGGATCAATGAGAATATCTTTGAAATTTACTGAAATTTGTAAAAAATCAACAGAGTTGAAAGTATATGGAAGGATATGTAAGAGGGGCGATACGGATCGACCTTACTTCCGGGAAAATTGAGAAAAATCAACTTTCGGAAGAATTCTGTCATAATTGGATTGGCGGGTATGGGTTTATCACCAAGATTCTTTGGGATGAATGTCCAGCCGGTTGCGATCCGTTAGGGCCCGATAATCCATTTATAGTTGCTACCGGTCCATTTCCGGGAACCATTATACCAACCTCTTCAAAGTATTGTGTCGGTGCGAAATCGCCACTCACAAGAAGAATTGGATTCGGTATTTCTTCGGGATCGATCGGCGCACAGATGGCCAGAGCTGGTATTAATCTCTTGATTCTTAAGGGAAAAGCACCCGAACCAAGTTTCATTTTCGTGGATGATGATAATATTCAAATCATACCGTGCAAGAACACCCTCTGGGACAAAGATGCTTGGACCATCGAAGATGAAATCAGAGCGATGTTCAGCGACCCCAGAATCGCCGTGATGGCCACCGGGCAAGCAGGACAAAGAATGGGATATATGGCGTGTATTACCAATGATAGAAATCGACAAGTAGGTCGAACCGGAATGGGTGCAGTTATGGGATCCAAAAATATCTGCGCAATAGCGTTCAGAGGAACGAAACCCATAACCGTTGCGAAACCTAAAGAATTTATGACCAAGGCAAAAGAATTAATCAAAATTGCCAACGGAAAAGAAACGATTAAATATAGAGATATTGGTACTCCGGTGAACGTTATGGCGTTCAACGAGATCGGATGTCTCCCCACTAAAAATTTTCAAACGGGATTTTGGGAAAAAGCGGATGTCATTTCCGGCGAAACCATGAAAGAAAAATGGGTCGTTCGAAAAGCTGCATGCTCTCAATGCCCGATTGCATGCGATCATCTTTGCTCAACAGATGGAGTAAGCGGAAAAGCGCATCCAAAATGGCCCGGAGTCGTCTCATCGGTAGATTATGAATCCATTTATTCATTAGGCTCGGTCTGTTTGGTGGATGATTTTCCGGCAATTATCAAAGCGATTGAATTATGCGATCGCTATTGCATTGACACGATGTCCGGCGGAGTTACGGTTGGGTATGCAATGGAAGCCTATGAAAAAGGGTTCTTGACCAAGAAGATGTTGGGAGATAACCCGGTATATAAAAATGGACTCCGATGGGGCGATGGCGAGGCAATGGTTCAAATGGTGGAAGATATCTGCTTGCAAACCACCGAAGCCGGGAAAATCCTTGCAAAAGGTACTCGAGAAGCAGCAAAAATATTTGGAAAGAATGAGAAAGGGAATGCAATGGATTTCTCAATGGAAGTTAAAGGACTGGCAATTCCGGGATATGAATTAAAAGCGCTTTCCACCGCCGCTGCGGGTTTTGCAGTCTCATTAAGAGGATGCTGCCATTTACGAAACGGTTCCTATAGCATGGACATTAAAAAGAAATATAATAGAAATGCATGGGATAAAGAAGATGAACGCGCCAAAGATCTATACAAGGGAGATTTAGAAATGGCCTTGATCGATTGTTATATTGTATGCAAATTCACCCGTGGAATCTATAAAAATGTTCAAGAACAAGCGGAAGTGTACGAAATGGTCACCGGATTGAAAACCGATGATAAATTCTTTTACAAACGAGCCGCAGCCATAATCAATGTTGGAAAATTGTTCAATATCCGAGAATGTCTCATCGAAGGAGTTGACCCGGTCAAAGAAGACGAACTCCCAGAGCGTTGCTATAATGAACCTAACTTGGATGGGCCAACAAAAGGATGGAAAATTGACCGAGAGGGTCATATGAGATTAGTAAAAGCATACTACAAAGCACATGGCTGGGATGAACGAGGGTATCCAAGAAAGTCGAAATTGGCGGAACTCGGAATCACCGATTATGCTGAAAAGATAAAAGGAGCAACATGGAGTGACTAAAATGACCAAAGTAAAGAAAAAACAACTTGTTGTAAAGGAAGCAGATTGTGTGGGATGTGAAGTCTGTGAATCGGTTTGTTCTATGGTTCACGACACCGAATTTAACCCAATCAATTCAAGAATTACCAGAATTCGAATTGAACCGCTTATTAATATGGCTCTAAACTGTCAGTTCTGTGTCGATCCCGCTTGTGTCAAAGCGTGTCAATTAAACGCGATTAAACAAAATCCGGAAACGAAAACTATAGAAGTCTTAGATGCTTGTGATGCTTGTGGAGCATGTGTTAAAGCATGTCCATTTGGGGTAATCAAACTACATACGTCAAAGAGAAAGGCGTTGTTTTGTGATCTTTGCAAGAACACCGAATCCGGAAAGCCTCAATGCATCGAATATTGTCCCAAAGGCGCAATCTACTTAATAGATGTGGAAGTGGATGAGAACGAAGATGTGATTGAGACTTCCAAGAGTCTTGTCAAAGGTCCGTTCCCTGAAAAAGTAGAAAGTGCATAAAGGAGGTGGAAAAATGGCAGAAATCAAAATAAAGAAAGCAACCGAACAAGAACTCGAAAATCTTAAGGTTCGCACATGGAACACTTGGGAGAAAGAAATTTCCGAATTTAATTGGTACTATGCGACAAAAGAAACATGTTATTTATTGGATGGAGAAGTAGAAGCGAAATTGGGTAATGAAATCTACAATTTCGGAAAAGGTGATTTGGTCGAGTTCCCACAAGGAGTCACTGTAACTTGGAAGGTTGTTAAACCGGTAAAAAAACACTATTGGTTCGGATAAGAGGTGAATAAAATGATTAGTGCAGAATTATTTGTCAAATCCAAAGAATATTTTCCCATTATCATCAACTCGGGAACTGATATTATTCAATTGGACCGAAGACTAAAGGCAAGCGAAGCGGACCTTTTTGATCTCAGAATCAACGGAATTCATCAAGGCATGATTTGCGGCGTATACAAAGATCCCAAGCAGAAGATCATGAACTTTGGACAAATCGGGATTAATAAATCCTTCCAATTCCGAAACATCTTGGAATACTCGATCGTTCGGCTCATTCAATATTTCGGATTGGATAATGTCGATTTTATCATAATTGAAGCACCGGAACAAATCGATTTGGTGATCTTTCTTGAAAAATTAGGCTTTGAATTCGTAAAACAGAAAAAGAAATATGTTTTGGACTTGAAATCAAAAGGATTGGAAGTATTTCTTCAAAAACTCACAGAAATCGGATTCGAGGTCTTGGACAAGAAAGGACAGATTGAAAATCTATTGAAAAAGATCTATCCGGACAACCCAACCGAAGTTGCCAATCGAAGCAAAAGAATCATTCAAAAAATCAAGGAAATGAATCCATTAGAACAAGTTTATTGGGACCTTAAATCGGTTCATGAGATCAATACTTTGGTCTCAGCAGGAGTTTTATATCCAAATAAACTCATCCAACATGAATTCGTTGAGGCCGTAATTAAATTGATTGTGTCTTCGTTCGAAAATCATC
>CAZUTM010000001.1:33507-36320 GCA_964623665.1 uncultured archaeon | reverse complement strand
CATCTCAAAGAAGCCTATTTTGAGGAAATAATGGCAACTCTCGAAGGAAAAACCAACTTTTCAATCGAATATTTCAATCGGGTATTGCAACATCTGAAAAAAATAGCGCCCAATGGTGTGAAGCATGCAATCGAAAAAAAGGTGCATTTGAAAGAATGGATTGAAAAGAACCTCCCGATTTGGGAAAAGGCAACCGATAACAAAAAGCAATTTGAAGCAAAGAAGAAGGTAGATACAAAACTATCCTTATCCGACTTTGGCGAGAATCTTAACCCTGCTTACCTTCAAATCGCTAAATCTCTCATTGATCATTATAACGGCGACCTAATTTTCTTTGGATTAGACCGGAAAATTTAATGATGTAGATTTTTTCAAATTATCTTTTTTATTTTTGATTTATTTTCAACGACGATTCTGCTTTTGTGAACACAACGCCCTGGATCCGCGCCGATAGGGTATTTTTATATTATTTGAAAAAAAGAAAGGAAATTCAAGCAAAACAAACAAACAAACAAAGAAATCGGATTAAATTATAATCCAATGGAGACGCTGAATCTTCCTTTCTGAATAAATATTGGCACCCTTTGAATATAAAGTTTTCTCGCTATTCTCATGAAAAAATAGAAATTGAAAAAAACGTCTATAAGACAAAATCAACGACCTTTTTAATCGTCCCCTGTGAATCATCTTGTATTTGAACGGGATTTTCGAATCTCCGTTTAAGAACCGCATTAAAATAATTATTTCTGTTTATTTCATTCTGAGTGCTTTGGTGTGAAGAAGAAAGCAAACTACTAGCCTTTAATCTAAAATGGGTTTTCAATGCTCGTTCTGAAATCTGATGGTCAACATTGATTTTCGGTGCCTCAACTTCAATGTTTCCTTGGGAAGCCGGAACTGCGGGTTCAGAAATTTTTATTTTAGGATTGATCGTGCGACTTTCACGCCTAAGAATAAAATCTCGGTGAATCACACGATTAGAAGGGATCATTCGATTGATGGGTCCGAATAATTCCTCCGAATGGGCAATATAGTCGGATTTTGGACCGCGCGCCAAAATTGCAATTTGAATTCGGTCAAGAGAAGGGTCAATAATGGTACCGAATTTGAGAATTGCATCTTCTTTAATCGTTCGAGTCACAGAATCCACAATCTCATTGATTTCCAATATCGTCATCTTCGGCGGCCCGGTTATGGAAATTAAACAGCGATCAATCTTACTCGGATCGATTCGATTAATTTGATTTTTCAAAATATTGACTGTCGCTCGATGAATCTTGTCCTTTGAATATTTGTTTAACGATTTAAGCGAAAATTGCGGTTCAGAGTCTTCAACACTTAAGGGAATCTCGCCGACCGTTAAAAATCCCGCTTGAACCTCTCCTTCTAAATGAGAAATCGAAGTATCAAACACATTTTTTATATCCGCCAGATCTAAGTTAATCATACCGCAGCGAGAAACTAAATCTGTTATCGCTCTAAGATTTTTTCCAATTAACTCATCCATTATTTTAAACCCTTCAAGCATCCCGATATTCGGAATAAGCGAAGTGATGGTATTGTTCGGCATCGGAATCAATGCATCAGAGAATCGCGCCAATCCATGAAGACTTTTATACGCAATCAACTCTTTTTGCTTTCCTTCTGCTTGGAACGGCAAAGTACAGATTGAAATAATTACTGCACCATTCTCTTTCGCATATTCCGCAATCACCGGCGCAGCACCTGAACCCGTGCCTCCGCCCAACCCACATAATAAAATAACAATATCTTTTTTCACAAAAGGAAGAATTCTCTCTTTATCTTGTTCCGCCGCCAACCTCCCTTTTTCCGGATCGTTTCCCGTTCCAAATCCATAGGTGACCTTCTTGCCGATAAGTAATTTTTTTGTCGAATTGGTCGAAAACAAATCTTGGGCATCGGTATTAATGGCAAGCGTTTCTACAAACGGCGCACCCGAATCATATAATCTTGATAAGATGTTGCTTCCGGCGCCGCCAATTCCGATCACAATCACCTTTGTCTTCATTTGCGAAATAATATTCATAAGATCTTCATCGCTATCGCACTCACGCTCGATATCTTCATTAGCTTCTGAAGACTGCGATGGACACAACGCTTCAGAAGTCTCCAAATCAGAAGTATGATGAGATAATTCCATTTGAGATGTTTCATACAAGATTTGATGTTCAGTTTGCACCATTTCTTTCAGAATCTCATCCAAAACATCATTCATTTCCTGATCCTTGTTCATTTAAAATCACTCAATTCTATATTATCATTATATAAGCTATCCGCTAAGAGCTCAGATGAGATCACGATGATATCTCCATAATATCTCTTTCATTAGCGTTTTTTGCTGCTAGTGGGCTTGTTGGATTCATTATAAAAGCAAAAAATTGAATCGGATTAAAAAATCATTCAATAGCCAAGAAAAAGGAGTTTTAAATTTATTAACTATAAAAATAAAAAAAATGCAAGCGAATCAGATTTAAAAAATAAAAATTTACTTGCAGTATAAGAAATTCGGAATTAGTCCTCCTCAACTCTACGCCAATGGATACCACATTTTCCACAAATAAATTTCCTTCCATACATCAATGGGTAATCGAAAATAATGTGATCTTTATCTTCAACTTCACGAATCATGTTTTTCGCATCATTCCCGCATGAGGGACATTTTAATCTACCAGAATCCCTTTGTTCTAAAACATTAGAGGATGAAGGTTTCTCGGCAGGTGGTGAAGCTTTAGATTCTGCTTTCCGCTTGGCCTCTTCTTCCGCTTTCCGCTTGGCCTCTTCTTCCGCTTTCC
>CAZUTM010000001.1:30440-33407 GCA_964623665.1 uncultured archaeon | reverse complement strand
CTTTCCGCTTGGCCTCTTCTTCCGCTTTCCGTTTGGCCTCTTCTTCCGCTTTCCGTTTGGCCTCTTCTTCCGCTTTCCGTTTGGCCTCTTCTTCCGCTTTCCGCTTGGCCTCTTCTTCCGCTTTCCGCTTGGCCTCTTCTTCCGCTTTTGCTTGTTCTTGTTTTGCAAGCTGTATTTCAAGATCACATTTCGAGATCATCTCGTCAGCATAGCGAATCCCATCTGCCCACGTATTTTTTACGCATAAGTCACGGGAGGATTCGAAATACATTTTTGCATCAAGCCAATTTTTGTCTGCGAACTCTTTCTTCGCTTTTTCTACTAAATCTGCATTTAATTTTGCATCTTCTTCACTCATAACGCTCACCTTACTATTGTAATTTTTATTTTGAAGTATTTGAAGGTTTGGATTTGGAATTCTGAAGCAAAATAATATTTTTCTATCGAAAGAGATATATAGCGCGAAAAGAATAGTGTAATTATGAGTACAAACACAGATAGACGGGTTAAACATTTTCTTTACGATTTCAGAATGAACAATCCCGGTATTCTTTCGCTTGCAGTGTTTTCGGATTTAGGCGTTGTTATTTCGGAGGGATCCGATTTCAATCGAAACGAATTTCGAATCGCACAAATTTCATCAATTTTGGTCTCCACCGCGAGCAGAAAAGAGGTCGAAGAGAACTTGGGTGAAATCGTATATAGCATTACAGCCGGAGTTAATGGCACGTTGATTTTATATTCCGTTCCTCGAAATTATTCTATTTTTCTTAAAATGACACCACAATTCGGAGATGTGAATCTTCTACTCTACAGATTGAAAGTGTTGGCTCTGAAACTCAAGCATGTATTCGAACAGCAAAAATTCGTTGATCCTATCGATAATGGTATTACTGAGGAGAAGATTATAGCTGAACCTCTTCTAAAAGAAGATGAAATCGTTCGAGAGCCAGAATCCCAACTTGCAGAGGAATCAACTGCTGAGAGCGAGAAAAAGCTTGAGTCAAACTTGGATCAACAATTGGAGAATGCGAAGAAGGATATTCAACAGATAATGAAAGATAAGTTAGCAGAGAAAATCGATGAAATAGTATATGAGCACATGAAGTTGCGTGTGGAAAATGCACTTTTGAAACAGAAGTTAAAAGATATGAGCGCGAGTAAAGGGGAAACAGAAGAATGGCAGATTATAAAAGTGGATGAGGAATTGAATAAAGCGCTTGATGATGCGAGAAATGTATTATTGAATTTTGCGAAAGAATTAATTATAAAAAAATAAAAAATCAAACAATGGATTTATGGCTCTAATTTTTTTGAACTTATTGTATATGAGAAGATAACCCATAGAACAGAAAGCATCAGCGACCATTGCCAAACCGACCAATCCGTCCATTTGGGATCCACAATCGTTTGGTTCATTGGAACGTTTTGGAAAATTGCTTGAAGAATGCCGATTACAAATATGGGTACGTAAATTATAAATAACCATTTTTTTCGATAATAATGCTCAATTTTTCGACTTAATTTGAGTTCTATCAATAAACTGATTAGGACACCCAATCCGAGACCGCTGAAAGCAAGATCGGCAAAAATATCATGAGAGAGTCCATAATCTTGAGGAATCGCACATACCAAAGAGAATGAAAGTGCTCCGAGAATTGAGAAGAAGATATAGCCCTTTGAAAGGGTATCTTCGAATTTTTTAGCATTATTTCGATGCATTATAAAAATCGGAATGAGCATGATTCCAACGAGACTTCCACCGATTGTGTACACCCACCAAAAATTCGGATTGTTTCTGAGGCCTCCCATGTCCGAAATGGTGTTCTCGAATATGGAATAGCCGCCCGGAAACATCAATTGCGCGATTGCTATGATTATAAAATAGAAAATCAAAACGAACATGAGATATCGCTTATAGTTGGAAATTGATGCATTTCCTAAATAAAATTCTTTGAACGCATTGATATTTTTCATTATGGTGGAATTAATTGTTAAAAAATAAAAAGTTTGGGCTTTGTTGTTATGTTAAATCGAAGTTTATTAATTTGGAATGTTCAGGGTCTTGATGATTGAATTGGATTTCGACAACACCCGCATTCTTGAATTTGTGGTAATAAATTTCCGGTTTAGCCATATCGAGGAGAATTAAAGCTGCCCGGATCGGATTGAGATGGGTAGTTAAAATAATATTTCGATTTGCCCCATAAATGGTTGGAATTTTCTCCATTAGGAGGATTTTGACCCGTTCTTCAACATCTTTTGCTAATTCTCCATTGGGCGGTCTCACATTCGGTTTATCTTTTTGATATTGTGCGATGCTTTCCGGACAAATATGTTTGAGTTCTTCTGGGGTTTTTCCTTCGAATACGCCGTAATTTCTTTCCTTCAACAAATCTTCCACGATAATCGGGAGTTCCGGATTGAATTCTTTTGAGATCATCTCTGCCGTCTGACTTGCGCGTTTAAGCGGGCTCGTTAAAATCAAGTCATATTTTGGATTAATTTTTTTTAGGAGTTTGGCTGTTTTTTTTGCTTGTTCGATTCCATTTTTGTTTAGCGGTTGATCTGAAACGCCGATGAAGCGGCCTTCCACGTTGTAATCGGTTTCTCCGTGCCGAACGAAATATAAATTGATGATTTTATTCTCGTCCTTTGCATCTATGTTTATATTCTTCATTCGTTATTGCTCCTCTTCTTGATCTTCCGATTCTTCCGATAATAAATCTTCTTGTTTTACTTCTTCAAGTTCGAGTTTCTCTTGCTCTTCATTTTCTGCTTTTTCTATCGATGCGATTTGTTTATTTGCGGTTTTTTCTTCGCCCTTAGAGGCAGGTTTTTCAAGGATGATGAATTCTCGATAGATATATTTTGTTTGTGTATCGAGGATGGCTTTTGATTTCCAATCCCGAACCGAAAGGGCTTTGGAGGATTTCTGAACGATCCGATCGTATTGAAAGATGGGGA
>CAZUTM010000001.1:2628-30430 GCA_964623665.1 uncultured archaeon | reverse complement strand
TTGCGATCTTTTCTACCGGGATACTAATTTTAGGGCCATCTAAGGTTAATACAGTTGGGCTCGTGAATACGCATTTTCCACCTTTTTTTAATAGCCTAAAGGCTTGTTCGATAAACGCTTTATAGGTTGGAAGCACTTCTTTATCCATTATTTTTGCGATTTCATTGAATTTTGGTATTTCGGTGTAAAAGGGCAATAGGATCGGCTCTGACACTATCGCATCAAAAAATTCCGGTTTAAAATGCTGATGAAGGTTTTTGATATCGGATCTTACAATTTTTCTATCAATGACTTCATCTTTATACGGTTTATTTAATGATTCATAGAGATATTTGACGTTTTCGGCGGTTCCGAACACTTCTTCTTCACCAATATCCGCGCCATGGACATCATAGCTCAATAATTTTGCAAACATGAGGATGGTTCCCGAGCCACAGAACGGGTCCAATAATGTCCTGCCTTGGGCTTCTTTTTCATATCCTAAAAAGTTAATCATTGCTTTGGCTATTTTGGGCGGAATCGATCGCTTAAAATTGACATAAGGCCGGTGTTCATCCAAAAGTTTATAGAAGTTGGAATCTACCACTGTTTGGGTGTATCCAACATAACAACCCTCTTCAGTCAAGCAATACACGAATTCTTTTCGATTCGGTTCGAATAATTTATAGGCAAAAAAGTGATGCGGAAACAGCGGGTGCAAGGTAGACTTCTTGATTTGTTCTTCCGGGTAATTATAGTATACCACATGCTTTGCACCTCGTTCTTTGAGATATGATAGCATAAATTTGTTAGAAAAGATGAGAAAATGATTTATAAGAACCTTGTAATACGAAGTCTTGAAATCTTCAGGATAAATCGAATTTGCAACAAAAATAGATTTTCCTTTCACATCTCCAAATGTTTTAAAGATAACATCACGAAGAATGGCTTTTATTTTGTCCCGGCCGTTGAATATCTCGGTTTTCCTCTCATCTGTGCTTTCGGGAAATCCATCGTAGAACGTTCGACGTTCGATGAATTCTTTGATGATGACGATTTTTTGAGACATTCCCAATTTAATCATCAAACTCCCAATAGTACTAACATTCGCATTCGGGTCTTGAAATTCTACGATTGCGGCCGTGGTGGAATAATCGATGATTTTTCCGCGAAATTGTTCGGTTCTTAATACCATATCAAGTTCAGCGAGCGCCAATCGAAAATTGCTTCCGAATATTACGGCAAATTTTTCCAATTTTTGCATTCGAATCTTCTTTGAAAAAGCATTGGGTTCTTATTTGCCTTTTTTTTTATTCGATTTCTTTTGAGATTCATGAGTTCTCTCAACCAATGAAGTATTTTGATGATTATCGCTTTTCAATGTAATCTATTAACCATGTATAGAGAGTTTCGAGTATAATTTCGATTTGTTTTGCATCATATCCCAATGCATTGAGCCAAGCACGATCTAAATCAACACGGGGTTTAAACCGTGTTTTGAGTTGATCCGGCAAAAAAGGCATATTTTTACTTGTGAAATTTGTGAATCTCCAATATGATTCCACGATCTCTTTGAACTTGGGTCGTAATTGAGAGTTTTCATCCGAGAAATAGGTATAATTGGGCAACATAATGGATTGGAAGTTATCGATGGTCATTTTGAAAAAGGACTTAGCAAACAGCTGTTGATTTATGAATAGAGTTAACAAGTATAAGGAAGAATTGAACCATGCGGCGTAGAAAGGGTCATTAGGCGTTTGAACCACATATCCAAAGCCGAAGTGAATGCTTGCGGGCTCATGAGTAAAAGGGGTAGTGGTTTTTCTGGTTTTAATTGCATATTTATAGAAGTGAAAGAGATGGCCAATTGTTTTATCGCAATGATGCTTATTTGGATGAGCATACCAAGACTCGGGCACCACCACTCTTTTATGGCCCCGGGTTTTCTGTTTTTCCCATTCTTCTTCAATTTTTTGTTTCATAAACATCAAATAATGATTGTAAAAGGCGGCTAATTCGGATGTTTTGTGGATGATGGAAGGATTGAGATTAATTACGTAAGAGTCCGGCTTAACGATGATTTCTTCGGCAGTTGCGGTCCTGCGGATCGCTCGAACGATATATTGTTTAGGTATTCGAAGAGTGGGATGGCCGTTATTATCTTTTCGTTCGTCTTTTTCTTTTACAATTTCTATGCATTCCGAATCATCTCGGATTATTTTCCACCATTTATTCGGGATCATTACATAATCCGCATAAGTGGCATCGAACCCGCGAAAGATACGAATTGTGGTTTTCAATTGAGAATAGCGATTAATGCATGGGTGGTCAAAGATTCCGTTTAAAATATCTTCAGATTTCAAAAATAATTCTCGCCATTTTGCGTTTTGATAGGCACATTGGGTTTTAATGGACTTGATTTCGAAGAAATTTGATTTCAATTTGTTTTTAATAGCCAAAATGAGGTCCGGAATCGTTTCTAAGGTTGGTTCTTTTAAAAAACTAATGAGAAGTGTGGTTTCACCCTCGTTGTAAGTGCCTTTTTGCAGTATTACCATGTATTCTTT
The DNA here is from genome assembly GCA_964623665.1 of uncultured archaeon. Classification (GTDB taxonomy): domain Archaea; phylum Asgardarchaeota; class Lokiarchaeia; order Sigyniarchaeales; family Promethearchaeaceae; genus CAZUTM01. The sequence continues at coordinate 27,884 of CAZUTM010000001.1, read as the reverse complement.
AAATGCACAGTCTTCCGAAAAGGTATTTTTTGTGGTTAAGATTTCGAATACAAATTTTATTGAGTATTTTCTTATTCTAAGAAATTTTAATATTTTTTCTGTATAATCTGCATTGAAAGTGGTGGCGGGAAGAATCATAGACATGAATCCGCCTTCTTTTAGAAACTGATCGGCATGGAGAATGAAATACCCATGAAGACCCATCTTTTTATCGATATAATCACCCAATCCATACGAGCACAAGAGTTTTTCGATATGACTGATTGTTGAATCCGACATATCTCTTTGTCTACTAAACGGAGGGTTCATGATGATACAATCAACTTCGGGAAACATGTGTTCCGCTTTTAGATTGGAGTTCCCATCTTCCTTCTTGAGATTGGAGTTCCCATCTTCTTTCTTGAGATTGGAGTTCCCATCTTCCTTCTTGAGATTGGAGTCCCCATCTTCCTTCTTGAGATTGGAGTCCCCATCTTCCTTCTTGAGATTGAATTTTCGATGTTCCGGCAAGATTGCAAGTCCATCTCCGCTGATTATATTGACTGAACAAGATAAATCATCGGGATTTTGTAATATTAAATTTGCTTGTGCTAATTTTGTTGCGAACACAGAAATATCGGCTCCAAAAATGCTGGTCAATATTAAGCGATGAATTTCACGTTCCCCTAATTTGCATTCGGATTCTTGATATAATCGTTTTTTGGTATGATATGCTTCAACCAAAAGGGTTCCGGATCCGCAAGTTAAGTCCAAAACCTTGTCTTCGGCATGAGAGATAGATAATTCGGAGAGAATTTTTCCAGCCCAATTCGATGAATAAAATGCTGCCAATTTCCGCCTAATTTCAAGTGGAATTAAAGAATGAAAAAGCTTTCCCAACACATCCGCTTTGACTTGCTCCAGACCGGAATTCGTGATTAATTCAATCGCAGCATCCAACTTGTCTTTTTTAATTTTAGATATCTCAAGCAATGAAAAAAGATCGTATTCAAAAAGGTCTTTCAAAATATCTTTTTCATTTTTGTATAGCTTGGAAGAAATTAAATCAGCCAATGTTCTGTTAATATTATCCTTTTCCAAAAATTGAGTTAATGAAGGGAGATTCTTATCGGAAGAATGCGTTTGAAGAATATGATAAACTAATAATTGGATTAGAATGATAAATGATGCGACACGCGTAGTATTATAAAATAATTTCTTTGAATCAGCGGTATCTGTATATAATTGATTTGAAATGGTTCTTTTCCACAATAATCCAGTGATTTTTTCAAGTTCTCTATTCGTGTCAGAATCACCGATTTGGAATGATTCTTGAATTAAATTTAAGATTTCTTTTAATTTTTTGAAGCCCGCTTTATCATCCACTACCGATCACAAATAAAATAAGAAAAGATTCTATAAAAATGAAGGCTTATTGAAATCAAATAAAAAGAAGAGAAAGGTGCTCAAAGCAATCAGTCTCTGTTATACACGAGAATCTATGATTGAACTACAAGTTAAAAACAAGTAATGTGTGCAAAAAGAAAGTGGGAGGTGAGGGAATTGAACCCCCGATCTTTCGGTCTGGAGCCGAGCGCCGTACCACTTGGCCAACCCCCCATGATTGAACCAAAATGCTGTTTTAAAAAAAGCGTTCCATCAATTTAAAATTTTCAGTTTCCTTATTTCAATTATGCGGATTGGGATTGTGACTCTTGCGGTGTACCCAGATAGTAAAGACGGCTCTGCAAAATATATTCGAGGATTGTTTGATGCGCTTAAGCGTAGAGGGCATGAAGTTAAACTGTTTGCCGCGAAATGGGGGGAAGGTGCGGATGATCCCGATATCCATTTAGTGGATGTCCCGCAATCCCGAATTTATTGGGTTCCGAAATATATGCGGGAAATCAAGAAAGTATTGAAAAACGAGACGTTCGATATTATCCAAGCAAACGGATCAAGAGGCGCGATTCCGGTCATCTCTGCAAAAAAACCCTACATCGGACTCATTCATGATGTTGGCCCTTTTGAAACCGAATTCACAAAAATCCCCGTGGTTCGATGGTTGGAAAAACTGAACGCCAAAAAAGCCCATAGAATAATAACCAATTCCCAAATCACAAAAGAGGGCATAATTCACTATATGAAAGGAGATCCCGACAAAATAAAGGTAGTGTATTGCGGATACGACACATTTCTGAAACCCGAACCGGAAGAAGGAAAAAAATTACGTCAAAAATATGGAATTAGCGAGGATGCAAAATTAATTTATTACGTTGGACGAGTTGCAGAATATAAAGGCATCGACCAAATCATCCAAGCGTTTTATGAAGCACGAAAAACTATCCCGAGCATAGAATTGGTTGTTGGCGGAAAACCGACGTTTAAAATGATAGAGAAATATCAACAATGGAAACAGCAATACCCTGAGGTAAAATTCATCGGAATGGTACCGGATAATCAGATGGCGGCCCATTATTCGATGGCGGATCTATTTTGTACGTATTCATTCGCGTCCGAAGGTTTCGGCATAACACCCATCGAAGCCATCGCTTGTGGGTTACCGGTGATATGTTCGGAGTTACCGGCTTATAAAGAAATCCTTCAAGATAATGCGATTTTCGTTGAAAAAAATAGACCGGATCTTTTAACGAAAGCATTTGTCGAGTATTTTAACGATCCATCAATCAAGGTTAAGATTCTAAAAAATGCAGCGAACCATATTAAAAAATATACGTGGGAAAATGTTGCAGAATTGGTTGAAAAAGTGTATGAAGAATATCTTGAAAGTCAAAAAGCGTAATATTTTTGCATCTTTCTGGTTTTTCATGATTAAAACAAATATAAACGCATTTTCGGATTAAATATTTATTCGATCAAATGTTGATTAAAGTAAACCTCGCGTGATTGCAACATGAATGACTACAGCAGAACAAGCAATGAAGTGAATTATTTATTCGATGTGGATGGAACATTGACGCCATCGAGGCTTTCTATAGATCCGGAATTCAAGGATTTTTTTTTGAAATGGATCAAAGGGAAAAAGGTGTATCTAGTCACAGGTTCGGATTATGGCAAATCCGAAGAACAACTAGGGCGCGAGATCTTAGAATCCGTGACTCTCTGTTATAATAATGCGGGGAATCTTCATTGTTCAGAAGGAAGAGAAATCTATAAGCTTGATTGGAATCCGCCCCAAGCATTACTTAATTTTCTCAACCAATTATTGAAAGAAAGTCCATATCCCTTGCGTACTGGAACCCATATTGAACATAGAATCGGCATGATTAATTTTTCGATTGTCGGTCGAGATTGTACCTATGAACAGAGATTAGATTATAATCGATATGATACAGAGACACAAGAACGAAGAAAGATATGTGAAATGATAATGAAGAAATTCCCTGACCTTGAAGCATCCATCGGAGGGCAAATAAGTGTGGATATCTATCCCAAAGGGAAAAATAAAGGGCAAGTGGTAGATTTTTTATGTGGGCCAATTGTTTTTTTTGGGGATAGAACCGAACCGGGCGGAAATGATTATGAGATTGCGGCTAGGTTGAATAAGGCACCTCATAAGGTTATAACGGTGAAAGATTGGAAAGAAACCTATGAATATTTGAAAAAGATATAATATTACTTATTTTTTTTGATTCGATCACTATCTTCTTCAAGCCTTTATGTTTCGCTTGTCTGCAGTAATTTATAATGGTTTATAGCTTTGAGATGCAAGATCCCGTATTTATACGATAGTCGAGATGCGGGATCTTTTGGATAATGATTTAAAAACTGAAATAATTCGGCACTTGCAGCCAAAAAAGGAAAGTGAATAAAAAATAAATCCAAGAGGCGTTGGATGATTTAAATTATGGAGATTTTAATTTTAATTTGTTTTTCCGGCAATTTCAACACCGCAGTCTCTTCAGAAACGACTTCGCTTTTTAACTCCACGGTATTTGTTTCTTGTAAAACATCCGCCAAATATGAGCCAAACGTTTCTTCGACATTTGCAGAACTATCGATCACCAATTTTAATTTTTCGACGCCTTTTTTCAATGAATGTTCTTTACGAAAGTTTTGCAATATTCTGTTTAAATCACGCGCTGCGCCTTCTCTCTTCATTTCATCACCTAATTCTTGATCCAAAATGATGACTGCAGCATTGGATACGAGAACATTGAACCCTTCTTTTGATTCTTGTTTAAGAGATATGTATTCCTTGGTCAATTCGATCTTTTTATCTTCGCTGATTTTTATTACGATCTTCCCTTTCTTTTTCTTATATTCTTCAACGGTCAAAGCGTCAAGTTCCGGTGTTATCTTTTTCATGTACTCTTTGAAGCTTTTACCGATCGCTTTTTTATCAATAACCAGACTTTCGGTATAATATTGCTCCGATTCTTCTTTGCCGATAAATTCGAGTGCTTTAACATTTAATTGATCTTTTATGAGCGCTTCGAATTCTTTGATGATGGTTTTGTGTTCTTCATCTTTAACATAAATAATGAACCGTTTAATGGGTTGTCTGACTTTTATTTTGCTTTCCGCCCGAAGACCCCGCAGATCTTGAACGAATGTTTCTAAAAATCCCATTTGCTCATTGAGCTTTTCATCAATCGACGAGGTATCAGCTGTTGGATAGTCCTCGAAATGGACCGATTCACCCAATCCTTTGACTTTAAAATCATTTTTCAATGCAAGGTAAACCCGTTCGGTCATAAACGGAATGAACGGAGCGGCCAGTTTAATCACTTGGAAAATCGCGTGATAGAGAAGACCAAAAGCATTTTCATCAAGCGTTTGGAACCTGCTTCTTAATACACGAATGTACCAATTACTCAGATCGTTCACCACGAAGTTTTGCAATGCAACTGCGGCTTCAAAGATAAGATATTTTTCCAAGTTCGAATCGACCTCTTGAATTGTCTTATTGAGTTGGGAATACAACCATTTGTCAATTTTTTCTGTAAGCTTTGAGGGTTGGATCTTTTTGGGTTTATAATTCACGGCCTCTGCATTTTGCTTAAAGAACGTGTATATATTCCAAATTTTGGTTACAAACTGCGAAAGCGTACCCTTTACTTCATCCAGCGACAACCATTTCGCTTTGTGAGGTTGATTCATTACATAATACAAGAATCTTATCGCATCTGCACCATATGTGTTGAATACAGACCACGGATCGATGATATTTCCTTTGGACTTACTCATCTTTTGCCCTTCACCATCTAACACCAATCCGGTAGAGATAACGTTTCGATAGGCTTCATGGTTGAATACAAGCGTTGCAATCGCATGAAGCGAATAAAACCACCCTCGGGTTTGATCCATTCCTTCACAGATAAAGTCCATCGGATATTCTTTTTCTACAATCTCCTTATTTTCAAAGGGATAATGATATTGCGCAAAGGGGGCTGCACCGGAATCATACCAACAATCCAAAACTTCGGGGGTCCTAATCATCTCCGAACCGCATTTCTTGCACTTTAATTTAACGGCATCGATATGCGGTTTATGGTAGTCTTGAAGTTCAATATTTCCAATTGATTTCTCTTTTAATTCTTGATATGAACCGATAAATTCGATTTCATTGCATTTTTCATTACTGCAGACCCAAAAAGGTAAGGGGGTCCCCCAAAATCTTTCCCGAGAAATTGCCCAATCTCTTGCATTTTCAATGAAGTTATTAAAACGACCTTCCCCAATCGATGGAGGAATCCAATTGACTTTTGAATTTGTATTTACCAAATCTTCACAATATGCAGATACCTTAATGAACCAGGATTCTCGGGCATAATATAATAATGCCATCTTACATCGCCAACAGAAGGGATAATCGTGTTCATAATCTGCCATTCCGAATAGCTTATTCATTTTTTTGAGTTCACCGATTACCCATTTATCGGTATCCCAAACACCTTTCTTTCCTTTTTGATCGGGCTGAACTTTAAAGTACTTCCCTTTCAATTCCGGAATACTCTCATCAAAATACCCGTTTTCATCAATCGGTTGCAAGAAAGGTAATTCATATTCGATTCCAACATTATAGTCATCTTCCCCGAATGCGCATGCAATATGGACAAATCCAGTCGAAATGTTGTCCGCTTTCAATTCGGTATCAACATAATCGGAATTTACAACGATAAATGCGTTTTTCTCGGCAAGATTTGCAAAATACGGGAATAATGGTTCATATTTTTGATATAACAAATCCGCACCCAAAAATTCTCTAACGATTTCAAAATTGCCTTTAAAAACATTGGGAATTAAAGCGGTTGCGACAATATAATTCGCATCTTGATATTTCACCAATGCATATCTTCCGCTGCCATTAGCCGCTAAAGCAACGTTGGAAAGAAGAGTCCAAGGGGTGGTTGTCCATGCTAAAATATACGTATTCTCTTGACTTAACAATTTAAATTTAATATATACGGTTTCCTCTTTGACATTTTGATATCCCAAAGCAACTTCATGAGAAGACAAAGGAGTGCCGCAAGAAGGACAGAACGGAACGACCTTGTGGCCTTTGTATATAAGACCGCGATCTCCCAACTGCTTCAAAGACCACCACACAGACTCTATAAAGTAATTCTCGTAGGTGATATATGCATCTTTCATATCAAGCCAAAATGCCATTCGATCCGTGAGATTCTCCCAATCCTTGATATATCGAAATACACTCTCTCTGCATTTTTTATTATATTCTGCGATCCCATATTTTAAAACCTCCTTTTTGGAATGAAGCCCTAATTCTTTTTCCACTTCGATTTCAACGGGTAACCCATGAGTATCCCACCCCGCTTTCCTCGGAATCCAATAGCCTTTCATGAACCGATATCTTAGAATGATATCTTTCATAGATCGACTAAGAACATGATGAACTCCGGGCTTTCCGTTAGCGGTGGGTGGACCTTCTGTGAAACTAAATAAACCTTTTGGCTTTTTAGCAGATTTTAACTTATTTATTATGTCAATAGATTTCCAATATTCGATGATTTTCTCCTCTTCTTTCACGATTTCTGATTTTTCAGTATTCGCGGGAGCTGTGTTCGATTGACTCATGCTTTAAAGAAAAATCGCACACTTTTTATTATTTCTGAAATTCTTTTTTTCCTTTGAGTAGCCACAGCAATTGGTAAAAAGCAACAACATCTAAAAGAATAGAAAAGAAGGATAAATGAAAATCGACATCACTCAAAAAAAATCATTTCATTTAATTCCGTCAAAATTTTATACGGAGATTCGCCCAAAAAGGAGCCTTCTTTTGTTATGAGCATGTAATAATAGTTCATTTTAATGCCATGTGAATCCAACGCCAATCCGGAATTCACGATATAAATCCAATATTCGGTGCCTTTGACAAAAGATGTTCGATAACGCCATTCAAAAGGTTCAACATACGGAAAAGTTTCGATATCGCGCATCATTGATAATATTAATGCTGAATCTTCAATACCTAAGAATATCGGTTGTAAATCGAACCCGCATATAACAATAGATTCCAAACCGTACTGTTTATATCCACCCAAAAGGTTTTTTATTTTTTCCTTCAGTTCGTTCTCTCTTTTTTTCAATAAATCGATTTGATCTTTATTGATTAAAATATCGATTATGGTTTGTTGGTCTTGCGGAGTCAATTCTCGTTCAGGTCCAATGGGGGTATATTTTCTTAAAATTTCAGAATAAATCACGATGATTTTTGCTTCTAAAGCGGTCCTATTGATGAAATTTTCGCTGCGCGTTGTAATCAAAATATCAGAATTCGAAGGATATTCAATGGTGATGTGCTTATTTTTGTATACAATATGATCTCCAATCAGTTCTTTATTGATTTTTCCTAAATGTCGAAATTTTAACGTTTCAATTGGTTGATCAACGCACCTCGAAAACTCATAAAGCGCACTTATTAAACCGGCTTCTAATTCAAAAGATCCAGGGCACATCTCTCCCAGAGGCAAAGAGAACGTGAAAAAATGCATCGCTAAGTCAACATCTTGTGGTTCCTTTTGAATCATAATTGTAGAAAACGGAATTCCAGTAGTGGAGATAATTGAGATAGCATACATTCGTAGTGATTTATTCTTTTCTGAGGTTAAAAAGCTTACTTCTTCTTTTGATTCGGCTCTTCTTTTAGATAACTTGTTAACGATTGCACCTCATGATCTCTTTTCTTCACAACAATCTGACTCTCGATTCCCAATACTTTTCTTTCCACGAATTGAACTTCGGTTAGGCCGATCACGCCGCGCCGAATCAAGCCGGATGCAAGATACTGCATCAAAGTATCGATTTCCGAGATTATATCGGAAGGGAGAAGATTCATAATGACTTTTTGATAGACCTCATTACGGGTTGTTTTCATGGTCGTAATATATTGAAGGGCTTGAGGTTCCAATATCACATTGAGCAATGCTTCAATCTTGTCCGTTAGAGTGGGCTGTCGCTTTTGCCGTTCTTCTTGCATTCGCTTCATTTCTTGAGCCTTCATCATGGCTTTCATTTTTTCCATCCGAATTCGCTCTAACTCCAAATCATCACTCATATGCTATCAAATTCGGAATTTATTAAATGAATTTCGATTTGGAAAACTGTGCGTGCCTTAAAGAAGAAAGGCCTTAGAAAGAAAGGAAACGACGAAAAGGCGTCTTCGTTTGAAGCATGAGAAAAAGAGGTTGACCGAATAAAAAATAGGATAGATGGGTTTATGACCGGCTCTTAATGATTCGCCTGGTGAGTTCAATAAATGCGGCTTCAACGTTCGTTCCACTTTTTGCAGATGTTTCGATATATATTGACCCGATTTCCTCTGCCCATCTTCTGCATTCTTCTCTGTCAATGAACTCTCCAACCGCTTCTAAGAGATCCAATTTATTGCCGATAACCACCATTGGAATGTTCCCTGCAAATTGATTAACCTCTGCTTTCCAATTTTTCAATTGATCCCATGTATCAGACCGACTTAAGTCAAAAACAAGCAATGCTCCTAAACTACCTTGATAAAAGGTTGTCCGGATACCCGCAAACTTCGCTTGACCACCAATATCCCAAATCGAAAGTGTTGCGTATTGTCCCGGCTCATATTCTACATCCTTGGTTAATATACTAACTCCAACTGTAATTTTATAATCGGTTGCGAATTGCGATTTCCCAAACCGTTCAATTAAACTTGTTTTTCCGACTGCTGCGGGCCCCACCAAGAGAATCTTGAATTTATAGTTCGTAGACATAATCATTCTCCATGTTTTTCATTTTTGACCGATATTAAAAGTATGGCTTCAAAACCTTTAAAGATTTTTCTCAAACTTCATGAAACAAAAGGTTCTTTTAAACTTGCAATTAATTTATGAATCGGTCCAAATTTAACGTTCTTATATTTATTTACGAAAAGCTAATTAATATTTCTTTTGGTGAAAGAAATCAATTTCTTTTCTTTGATTTAAAGTAGTTTATTAACACGCATAGAAATTAAAGCACAATGAAAACAATCATATTGCTCCAGATCGATTGTTTTAAACATATATTAAACGGAAAAGGTATCCATAATCATGGATTTTGTGATCCGTCTGGTGAGAGAGAAAATATAAAATTTATTTTTTATCGCTCCATTTGCATTACATGGAAAGAATATTGAAACGGAAAAAGGATTTCATTACCACACAAGACTATGAAATCGAAGAACTCGAGGAGATATTGCGATTGAGTAAAGATGTAAAAGCAAATCCCGCAAAATATTTCGACACACTGAAAGGCAAAAGTATTTGTCTGTTCTTTTTTAATCCTTCGACCAGAACCCGAAATTCCATTGAAGTTGGGATCGCCCAATTGGGTGGCTATGCAGTCTATAACGATCCGCAATACTCATGGTGGGGCCAAGCATCGGAATCGGTGAAAGACACCGCAATCGTTCTCTCCCGTTATCACGCAGCCATAGGGATAAGAATGTTTCCGAATCGAGTCGGGTGGAAACTGAACGAATCAAATCGACAGCTGCGAGAATTTGCCCAATACTCCACCAAACCGGTCATTAATTTAGAAGACGACCGATACCACCCGTGTCAAGCAATTACCGATGCTTTTACGATTCGAGAAAAGTTTCCGGAAAAAAAGCGATGTAAAGTGGTCATCAGTTGGGTCTATCATCCAAAACCGCTTCCCCAAAGCGTCACCAATTCGATTACACTGATTACAACCCGTTTTGGACACGATGTTACGCTTGCTTGTCCACCGGGATATGAATTAGCTGATGATATTATGGAAACCGCGGCCACAAATGCAAAAAATTCTGGGGGCAGTTTCAAAGTGGAACATGATTGGAAAACCGCCTATCAAGACGCTGATGTTCTTTACATCAAATCATGGGGGTCCTTGAAGTATTACGGAGATGCCAAAGAAGAGAAAAAACTCAGAGTGCCGTATCGAAATGAATGGTGCGTCACTCCGAAACATTTGGATTATACCGACAAAAATTCAATCTTGATGCATTGTTTGCCTATCCGGAGAAATATCGAAGCAACAGATGAAGCGCTGGATGGCCCGCATTCGGTCATTTACGATCAAGCAGAAAACAGGCTTCATACCCAAAAAGCGCTGATGTACTATTTGCTAAGAAATCCCTTCTCAAATGAACCCACGTTCTATTGAACAATACGGAATACGGCCATCCGATTCCACACGATTCATAATTCATTGCAATCACCCAATTTTTTATTTTTTAATGAATTTCGTTGAAAGAAGAAAAAACTTTAAAATTTTCAACAACGCAATAATAATAGAGAAAACCCATGAGCAGCGAAACGGAGAAAAAATTGGCAGTTCTTGATGAGATGATTTTGCAAGCCGACCAGTTAAAAAGCGGGATCGTCGCTGAATTGCAGCAGATCGATGAAACGGTTAATCAATTATTGACCCAATATAAAGCCAGCCAAGGCCAAGGGCTCGAATCTACATTAAATTCCTTTAAATCATTTTTGCAGTCTACGAACAATACCATGGCAAGCATGTTGAATGATGTGAGAACGGTTGCCGGAAATGCCACAAAAATTCAAATCTTATTAAAACAATCGAGCTCAGATTTAGCATGATGTTTCTTAGCGAAATGATTTTTTCCGATTTTACATTGACTTAAAAAAAAATAAGGGAAACGGTGGGGCAAAGGGACATTCCCATCGAATATCCACGCGGAATTCCGAACATGGATAACTCGGTCCACCGAAACTTTTTTTGAGATTTTTTTGCGGTTTTTTTTATGTTTAACAAAACCAGAACTGAGAGTGGGTGGTCCATTCGTTCTTTACAGCATAATCGAATGTGTACACAAAAGCAGAACTGAGAGTGGGTGGTCCCGTAGAATCTCTTGCTCGGTTCAGCGGAGACTTCGGTTTTTTTAGCAATTTTTAAAAATATTGGGGCATGGAACCGTATACTTATTGATTTTTCCTAAACTCGCTTAAATCAAAATGAGATACTCTTTTCCTTGCATCTCTTTAGTTCCGATCACCACTTGAAAGGCATTTTTCGACCCTAGCTGCGGAAACGCACGTGATTCATCGGGTACATTTGAAGCGTGTTGAAGCAACCCCATAATTTCAACCCGATCTCCGGGTTTCAAAAAGCCGGATAAGTCTTGCTCGAAAATCACTAAGCGTGTAATGGTATCGGTGTCTTGCGAAAACATTACCTTTTCACTCTTCTCAAGAGAATTATGGATGCTCTTGAATTCAATAATCATTAAAGACCGAATGAAAATAAGAGAAGGATAATAATATTGCCAATCGACTGAAAGGACTTCCGCAGTGAAATGAACCGAGCCCAGCGTTTTGAAGCATGTTAGATCAGAATTAATTGATGCAAATGGATTATTCGAGATTTCGGAATCCAGAGGGTTGAATTTTATTGAGATCGGAATTTTTTGATAATAAACAAACAGCCTTTTTCTCTTGATGATCTCTACAGCCATTTTCTCTGAAATTTTGTATTTCATCAAAAATTCTTGTGTTTTTTGCAATATTTCGGAATAATTGAGAGTTCTAAGGCCGCTTGATTCCATCGGTAATTGTTCGGCCATTTCAATCACTTTTCGGGTCGCCCTCAAGCCGTAGACGATTAAATCAATGTCCGAATGCGCATGATCCATCTCAAGCATTATTGAACCCGTTATACCCAAGTCTCTCAACTCCAGATTCCCTTTCTCCATGAGTAGAACACACACATTTAAAGCAGTTAGGAGCATCGAAGAACATCGACGAAACGATTCCGCTTTGAGCAGTGAAACTCGGGTATACAATTCGCTCAATCGATCTCGAGGAGAATAATATGATTTAATCGAAGATTTAGGAAAATACACTAAAGGAATGCCGTAAAGATTTGATTGTTGTATGAACTCAATGCTTGAATCCATAGAATCCCGAACATCTTGGACCGAATATTGTTTAATTACCCTACGGTAAATATTCCGAGTCAATCTCGAACTCCAAGTAAACTCTTTTGATGATAATTCCAACGGATCAGAAACTTTTTGATATTTCTTCACACAAAGAACCCGATCCGGCAAATGAATATAACCGATCACTTGATAAATATTATCTTCAAAATCGAATAAATAATCCCGATCTTTCGGAAATGGTGGAATTTGATTTGTTTTTTCCGCTATTTGCATCAGAGATAGAAATGTAGTTAATCATTAAAAAGATTTATTTGCCCGCGCGACAAAAGATATTTATACTTCAAGTGAGGTAAATCTTTATGAAATTATTCATGGCAAATCAAGGCCAACTTCAAGAACTTGAAGAAAAAACCGATCCCGTATTCACTTCTGGTGATGCATATTTAATTGAGGATGAAACAAACAAGAATATCTGGATTTGGCTCGGTAAATCTTGCAGTGTGGACGAAAAAGGCACGGTGGCTCGTGAAGCAAAGCAAATCGATCAAGAAAAATACAACGGCGCCGCCAAAATCACCACGGTCGAACAAGATCAAGAACCGAAAGAATTTCTTGCACTTTTCCATTCAATAAAAGTGCTGACAAAAAATCTTGCGAAAACTATGCTCAAAGATGTGAAAACAGGGTCTTGGTCTGGCCAGCATGAACATGTGAATGTTCTTTACAGAATATCAAGTGAAGAGTTTGATAATGTCGACCACATGAAATTCGTACAAGTCCCATTCAAACGGGAATCTCTTGATAGCGAAGATTGCTTTATTGCAGATCTTGGGGATTATATTTGGATCTGGCAAGGAAAGACATCCAACTCAAAAGAAAAGACTAAAGCAATGAAGTTCGCTAAAGAATTCGATGTAAAACGCGCGGGTAATCAAAAGATCGATATCTTTGAAGATGGCGTGGATGATCAGCCTTTCTTAGATCTCTTTAATGGAAAAAGCCCCAAAGGAAAGGTATTTCTCGATTACGACCCCGAATTGGGTATTATGAAAGAAAAACCCGTTGAAGAACCGAAACCGGAACCAAAGGCAGAACCGAAACCGGAACCAAAGGCAGAACCGAAACCGGAACCAAAGGCAGAACCGAAACCGAAACCAGAGCAAAAACAAGAGGTGAAAAAACCAATGGCAGAACAACCAGCACAGAAGGGCGCCCAAAATGTTCTCACGCAAAAAGGAACGGGTCGTGTTGCATGTCCCGCTTGTGGGAACTCCGACAAATATATGATCAGAGAAGTGGAAGATCGTGAGAAAATCATCCTCGATTATCCTTTAATCTATGGTAAAAAATATATTTGTGGTCGCTGCGGCGCGCACTGGCGCAGAGAAGAAGAAGAATAATCAAAAAGATCGAAATTCTTTTTTTACTATTTCAAATTAGATTTCTTCATTTGAGGCCCAAATTCAAAATAAAAAGATTAACCGACATAAAAAATCAACACATAAGATCTACCACAACATATTCCGGTGTATTGATTTCGAATCGAAGCGTGATTTATGTCATTTTAATGTCATTTATTGTTTTATTAAAATGATTAGAAGTTTTTAATAAACTTTAAATTACTGTTTGACTAAATACTTAGTAAGGAAGGAAATCCCGAGGATTCGAGTTTTTTGTCGATCCGCTCGAATTGGCATCAACAGACATTTATTCCTCTAAAAATGGAATGATATGCGAGGTATGATGCACCAGTTCCTACACTACAATTTAATACGGATCAACCCCCCCTTAACACTCGAATCGCAGGTGAGATCTGCCGTTCCTACGAATTTTTATTTTATTTTTCATTTTTTCCCTCTTCTTTTTAATGGGGCTACTCCAATTGCTCGACACACCAACCAACCTTGTGCTAAGTGTTTTATCAACGAGCAAAACAAAAGGAAGAACAACTCAAGCAAAAGGAAGAACAACACAAACAGAATTATTTATCACCACAGAAATTGACATCGACACAGTGCTGGAGTTTATATAATAAAGAAATAAAAAAAGAAACATGTAAAAACGGAAAAATGGGTGCAGTTTATTCAATTTCGAAGATTTCCTTTACCAAAGAGTCTTCTTGCATAAATGGACTGCAATCTCCATTCCATCGCTTTAATATTTTCTCGAATTTGGCTTCAAACTTTAAAATCAATTTAACGAGCTTTTCTCGAAGTTCCGCAGAACTGCTATCGGCAAATAACGCAATAATGATATAATTTCCGTATTCGAGTAAAATTTTTTTATCCCCATTATCGATATAGCGCAAGAGATCGCGACTTTTGGTGGTTTCTTTGATAAATGCAGTAATTGCAGAAAACATTCCGGAGATCAACCCGGGTTCAGGCTTTATACCTTCAGAGAATTGGTATGTGAAAAGATCTCTGCCATCTCCTGCCATGATATAAAGCGCATCCAATTTGGATTTTCTATAATAATAACTGAACTCCGGGGTCCAAAATACTATAAATTTATTCACACAAAGCTTCCGCAATGCTTCATATAATAATTCGGGATTCCGATCGGGAACGATCGACAATAATTCTCCAAATGATTTCTCTGTCTCAACGCTTTGAACGATTGTTTTCAAAAGATCTGGGATGTTATCGACCTGTTTTTTTGCATTTTTTGTAACCAAGAATTTCAATTGAGAATGCGACTCGATAATTTCATATTTTTCTGGACACCCATCCATTGGCGCAAAAGTGATTTTTTCCATTGTTGTGGAGTCAATTTGTATCGAACGGGTTCTGAATTCTTTGCGACCGAAATAAAAGATCACACCCCAAAAACCAAAATTCGCGATTGGTTTAATAATTGTATATGGATAGGTAATCACCGTTAAGAACAAATTATTTTCAAACGTGGCGG
Source organism: uncultured archaeon (assembly GCA_964623665.1). GTDB lineage: Archaea > Asgardarchaeota > Lokiarchaeia > Sigyniarchaeales > Promethearchaeaceae > CAZUTM01. The sequence continues at coordinate 12,613 of CAZUTM010000001.1, read as the reverse complement.
TAAGAAAGGCTGTTCGTGCAGAGTAAAACGAAAATCCGAACATCTGTAAAATAATGGGACTTCCGGTTATCCAAGCATCCCCAAAGGTCCAATCAATTGGAAATTTGAATATAAACAAAGGACTAAGGATGATCGTAATTAAAATCAACGTACCTCCATAAAACATCATTGCCTTGAATACGGATTTGCTTTTTGGTATTGCGAGCGAGAAGAAAAAGGCGTACATCAAATTTACAAGTTGGATACCGAATGAACTGATTACGTTAAGTAATTCGGTGTCCAAAACGAGATTTATTGATGGCCTTGTACCCACCAAGGTCAGATTGATTAGTTCGTTTATGTTTTCGGTCCATTTTAAAGAAATGAAATTCATCGCTGTTGTTACCATAGACGAGAACAAGAGTACCACGAAAATGCTTAAAATGCCCAATCCGATTACAATGAAATGGGAATTAATCTGTTGTTTTTGTTGTGGTTTTTCGTTGTTCGCGATATTTTGGACCCCTTGATTTGCCGTTTTATTTTGAATATACCATGTAAGAAACTTAACAAGCAATAAAATCGAAAATGGCTCAAATACTTTCATCAAGACCACGAATGTGAATGTAGCCATGATGAAATAAGCGAAGAAATAGAAAACAAGACCGAGGCCTTCTGGATTTTCTCGATTTTGTGCCACAAATAGAAAAATTGAAATGATGGCGATTGGAGTTCCGACTTCATTCAGTGATTTGAAAAGATTATTTCTAACTTTCTCCCCCAAATATTTCCCCCCGATTGAAATTTTGGCACTGACCAAGAGCTGAAATCCCAAAAGGAAGGTTGCTACATACACAAACAATATTTCTAAAAACCAACCGATGGCAGTTTCACTATTTTCAATCGAAGTGGCTTTCAACCCCGCTAAATCTAAAACAACGGTTAGCAAATAGAGGGTGATCGGAAGAAGCACCACCATCGTTTTGAATAATTCTTTTTCCTTTTGCCATCCCTGGCTTTTAATATTTTCCTCGATGTATTTTGTTGGAGATTTATTATATTCGTAATTCAAGGCCTTGAGTTTATCTTGAAGCGTACCCTCCTCCTCTTTGAGGTTTCGAATCAAAATAAACATACTCAAGAAAGGTGCGACCGTAAATACGAACGGAAGAATTATGATGGGATAATGGAACCACGATAAGATCATCGAAATAGCCCGAACTATCAAAAATTCGATACCTTGGCTAACCGTGCCCGATGTTCCATCAATCGCAACAAGATCTAACGCATTCCGCTGAAACAACGCGGGAAGAATATAATAAATTAAATAAAATAGCAGAATACTGAGGTAAAAACGTAAATAAATTTTTTTTGCCGCTTGTCGCTGAATCAAGAAATATAAAAGAAACATTACCAAAAGCGGGATAGCATTTACTACAATACTCAGTAGAAAATCGGTAAATTCGCTCATTTTTTTCCTCTTGATTTTTTTTATAATTTAAGTTTCGTGCGATTTAATATATTCTTTTGGGTATTTCTCTCCACATGTCTCCATTTGTATTTGTTTATCACGTCGATTTTGCTCGAAAATGTAGATGTACAAAATATAAACCGGAATTCGAATCTTACGAGCATCCTTTACGTGTTCAATCGATCATGAATTATTTGCAGCAGAGAAAAATTTTGGAAAGAGAGGATGTGAAAATCATCGAGCCCGAACGGCTTTCACATAAAGATATATTATTTTTGCACACGCCTTTCTTATTTGAAAATGTAAAACGAAAATCTGAAGATATTTTCGGCGAATTGGGGTACTTGGTCTGTTCAAATCAAGATACTTTTGATTTGGCCATGAAGTCGGCAGGTGCAGTGGTGAAACTATCCAAATTGATAACGAACATTGACCGGTTTGAAAATGGTGAACAGATTATATCAGGTTTTTCGCTAAATCGGCCCCCTGGTCATCACGCATACAAAGAGGTATCTGAAGGGCTTTGCGTATTCAATAATCTTGCCCTTGCCATAAAACTACTGAGGGAGAAATTTAATTATAAAGGAAAAATTGCAATTTTGGATATAGATGATCATTTCGGCAATGGCATCTCCTCCATTTTTTATGATGACCCGAGCGTCCTTTATATAAGTTTGCACGAATTCGATTTCGATATAGAAGACAGCGGATCTTTTTCGGATATCGGAGCGGGTGCCGGGAAAGGGTACAATGTTAATTTTCCGCTTCCTATCAATTGCACCGGAAAATATTACTTGGAAGCATTAAAATGTGCCTTGAAAATTTGTGAGCAATTCCAACCGGATGTGTTATTCGTAGAGACCGGTTTGGACTGTCATTATTCAGACCCTCTCGGAAATCTCTGCTTAACAGAAGCAGATTATACACAAATTGGCAAAGAAATTAAAATATTTGCCGACAAACACACAAGAGGTCGAGTTGGATTTGTTCTAGAAGGAGGCTATAATCCTTTGATCTTGGGCCGGCTTGTAGAAAAATTGATCGCCCCGTTTTTGGATGGCTATAATGCAGAACCTGCCATAGATACGCCTATTCCGATCGTTTTTGAGAAGCACGAAGAATCAGAAATTCGGGAGTCTTTTCACGCGATGATGATGCAACTTCGCTCCGTTCTCTCCTTCAAATGGCAATTTTAATCTAATATTTCACCCGTATCTACGATCTGTTGAATTATCACTTATTTTTTATTTACTTTGCAGCAATGATAGATAGAGAATTTTTATTAAGCGATAAATTTCAAATACTGGAGGCATATTGGGATTTTTATTGGAAAAATTAGAAATAATAACGTGAATGTTTCGAATTTTAAGGAGCGACTCATATGAATTACGATTTAGGCTTCACGATAGGGAACGTTTCGATTGAACAAAGAACTATCGAATCTAATCTCACCGTGAATTATTCTTATTTCTCAAACATGTTTTCACACTTGATAGATCACCTTTCTATCGAGGCAAAAACATTATTATCGAAGATCTGCAACGAAAAGCGAATATATTTCGAATCAATTCAAACCGTAGAAGAATTACGGCAGTTTTTTGAATGTATTATCACAGAAAATAAATCGGCAGAAGAAATCAAGGCGGAACAATTTTTCAACTAAGTTTTTTTCTAACTTTAAAAGCTTTCGATATCTCCGGATTATTGCGGAGAAATGTAGTAAGCCAAAGATAGTACAAGCATAAATCCTATTTTCTCAAAACGCATCATTATGTCAAAAAATCCCTTAACCAAAATTATTTATGAAATATATGGAGTAATGGTTAAATATAATCTTCACTCTATAATTTATAGCCTTTGATGGTGATAAAAAAATGGATATAAATTTAAAAGGTGTAGGAGAAGTCAATGTTACCAAGGGTAAACTCAAGGTTGTATCATTCACCATGAATGGAGAAGAGTTTGTTCGTAAATATGGTATTTACTTCTCAACAATTCCGACTAGCGACTTGAATGCAATTAAAGATGCAATTAGAAGTCCCGGCAAGGAGTTTAAAATTAAAGCAGAAGGGGACATTACAACAGCATTTCAAAAAGTCGCAGCTGACTTGAGCAAATCCCCCGCTGGTGCTCCGGCAAAGAAACCGGCGAAAACTGGGTTTGGTTCAGATGAAAAAGAAGAAGAGAAACAAGCTGATGAATTTAAGAAAAAAACATATGATTCTGGAAAAATTGATGTCAAAGATGGTCAACAAACGAAAAAGTCCACAGGTGAAGTTACCGGCAAAATAGAATTGGAAAAAGACCGTGTCGATGAAGGGTTGCTTGTTAAGACTCGTTTAGAAGAAAATATTTTAATGAAATATAACTTTAATGAAGATCAACCAATTAAAGAGGCTAAAGAGCCCTTAAAAGGTAAAATTATCATTGAGAATCCATCAAAAAACAATAAAATCTCGGCAATTACCTTGACTCTCGAAAACTTGGACAAAACCAACCTTAAGGATGCTGAAGTCTATCAAAACGAACTTCCACAAGAACAAAAGATAGAAAAAGAATATGAGATTGTTGGCGAAGCCAAACCAACGTTAAAAGTCAAAGAATTCATTTCAACAATTAATGACGAAAAACAAGTATCATATGCTTTAGCCAACCAAAAAGAAAACACAATTTATGTGAAAACCGAAATCGAAAACATCTCAAGCGAGGAAATTTTAAATTTGGTCCTTCTGAAAGAAGTTCATAATGCGTTTGAGGATCCAAAGATTGAAAAAGTAGATTTGGGAGAAGCAGTGTTCGAGGGCGGAGAAAATATCTATTTCATTAACATGCCCGAACCCGCAGCAACCACCTCAAGCGGAGATATCGGTAAACCTCCTGAAGTCAAGGAAGAGAAAAGCAGCGATTACAAAAGCGGTGATGAATATAATAAGTATGATGACGCCGATGAAAAGGTTGGTAAAGCTGCCGGTGATGTGAAGGGTGCGATCGTTTGGAAGATCGAAAAACTTGCAGCAGGTCAAAAAGCATCAATGGTCTATCGGATCGTTATTAACGTTAAAGATAAAAGTGTTGCCGTTAGAACCGGAAGAATCAAAGCATCATATGCAATGAAAACATCAGTTTCCGGCTTGAAAATCAAAGATTTCGATGCGATGACCGATCACAAGTTAGGTATTGGGGTTCAACAAGATGAGACCGATCCTAAGAAGTACCATTGCGAGGTCTCATTCAGAAACTTATCCGATTTCTCAATGAACTTGATCAACTGTGATGTTTACGACTTTGATGATCCGAACAAGAAGTTCATCGATATTGATCCCGATGATAAAATTTATCTACCCGCGAAAGCGATTTGGGACTCAGTTCCTTTCGACGTCGATTCGGAACATGAAGAAGGCCCATTATTCACAGAAGAATTCAAATTCCTGCTTCTGCGCCAAGAAGAAATTTCTGCAATGAACAAAATCCAAATCAATGATGTAAAACTTGCAGTGGCTTCATTAACCGGTACGATCGCATTTGACAGGCATGAAATTCCTTCTTATGTACAAGTTGAAATGAAATCATCATTGACCACAACCAATGATGGCGGAGCACCTTTCAATGATTTAAAGATGCAAGAATTCTTAAAGAAAGGATTTATCCCACCAGAAGCGGACAAGATCGAATTGAAATTCAACGATAATGTGGTGAAAGTTGAACCTTCGTGGGTAGAAGTGACCGATTTTACCGATCCGGACACTAAAACTGAAGGGAAATTATTGACAATCAAAATTGAAGATATCAAAGGTAAATTCGGTAAATTCTTTGAACCCAAAGACACATTCACGGCAAACTTCCCGATTGTTGCAGATAAAATCGAAAAAGATGTGGTTTTCTATGCGTACGCCAAGTATATTGGTGAGACCTATCCAAAAGGCCAACCCATCGAATATCTTGTTGAACAAAAATTCGAAATCAAGACGGTTCACGAACGTAAAAAGATCAATAAGTTCAAAGAGGTCCACGCCACCAATAAAGAAGGGGTTTATGAAATCACCCTTATCAGAGAAAACCTTGGTACCTCAACCGTTAAGAATTTGAAGGTTCGCGATTTCGTTCCCGCCGGGTTCACACATGGTAAATATTCACAGAAGAACCCTGAAGTTACCGATGATGAAGGCGGAAATATGTTGATTTGGACTATTCCAGAAGTTGAACCCAATAAAACGATCGAAATCAAATATACCATTACCGGTGAAGCAGAGGATTACGATCCGAAACAACTCAGTATCCAATACTAAAAGCATTTTTCAATTTTCTTTTTTCACGCGTTTTCTAATAAAAAACATTCGAAATTCGGTTTTCGGAGAAATATACTACAAATCCGCTTGTGAAAAAGTGCATTTTAAATATTACAAAAATGAAGCTCAATTAATCACGGGGACGATCCGAATGATTACCAAAATAAAGCCTTATTTCATTGAGGAAGAGATTAGGGAAAAGCCTTGCTGTGAGTCACCTCAAATCATTATCAATGATGATTCGCTTGAAGTGTGTTCAAATTGCGGTACGGTGTATGGCAGACAATTTCTTAATCATGAAAAACGGGCGTATACCTATGAAGAAATGAATCAAAGAAAACGTACCGAACCCCGTTGGAGAGCTTTCGGGCCTCGAACGATAATCGGCACGTATCACAACGATCATCAAGGCATTCCTTTAGCTGCGGGGAAAATACAATTATATAATCGCTTAAACAAAATTCAAAACTCATTAGTAAACTCATTTGAACGAAATCTTTGGGAAAGTAAACCGAAACTTCAACATATGGGAAATACGTTAGGCATTCCAGATTTTATTCAAGAAACCGCTTGGCAAATCTATTTACATGTTGCAAAACGTAAATTGACAATGGGCCGGTCAGTAATCGGTTTTCTGTCGGCTTGCCTTTATGCAGCAATTCGTATTCACAAATATCCACGACTACTTGAAGAGATTACAGAGGTAACTCAGACGAATGTTCGGACGGTCAATCGCTCGCTGTATATTATTATTAGAGAAATTTTTCCCGTTTTTGGGTATAAATATGCTCCAATCACACCGGAAATGCTCATTTTTCGATTTGGAGAAGAATTGGGAATCTCTATAACCAAACAACAAAAGGCAATTGAAAATATTAAATATCTTGCCAGGAGGGGATTGAATTTCTTTGGAAAGGATCCGAAAGGGGTGGCGGCGGCATCCTTGTATATGGCGGTCAGAGACACCGACGAGCATAGAACACAAACTGAAATTTCGCTTATATCAAGAGTAACAGAGGTAACGCTCAGGACTCGCTGTAAACAGATGCTAACATATTTTCGATAAATTTTTTTTATTTTATGTCGCAACGCAGTGCACTGCAGCGCATTGCAGCATAGCTTAGCCGCGCGGTGCAGAGTATCTTGAAAACATAAAAAAATTCAGTCAAAAAACAAATTTCAAAAAAAAATTTTCGGGGCTAAGGCCTAAACCCATCAAAGATCCATGCTGAGTTCCGAACATGGATAATTCAATGTATGGAGAGGTTTTATCGAGTTTTTTAAATTTATCCACAAAAGCTTAAATGCGTGGATTTTTATTATTTAAATATATTCTCCACATGACACGCACGTATTTCATTCAATATGGCTTACAAGTAGTTGGTTGCTATGTTACAATTTTCGGTTAAGAATCTGATAGAGCGCCGCGAGGAAGGTGTTATTCTGTGCTCTTGTGTGATACACGAAGGGCCGGATATTTTTTTTGCCTTCGGAACCCAAAGCAATCAATTATTGATATATGATTCCAATTTAGAGTTGATACAAATGTTTGAATTCGGAAATTGGGTGCGTGCAGTAAAAGCGGCAGATTTTACCGGCAGCGGTTATCAAAAATTGTTTGCGGGCAGTGCAGATAAGACCGTTCGGGTCTTAAATTTCAATTCCGCATTGGGTGAATTTGAGGAAGAATATGAATTAAAAATCCCCTCCTTGGTTTCGCACTTAGATGTGTGTGATTTAGAGAAAAGGGGGAATCTTGATTTAATTATAACGAGTTATGATCGATATTTACGAGTCTATGATGCTGAATTTTATCATTTAAAGTGGGAATTAAATCTGGAGCATAAAATTACCGCATTATTAGTGGCAGATTTGAATTGTGATGGTCAATATGAAATTATGTGCGCTAATGAAAGCGGAAAGCTGAATTTTATCAATCCGATATCAAGATCGATCGATCATCAATTAGAATTTCAAAAACAGATAAATTCAATGGATATTGGGATTTTAGATATAACCAATGAACCCATTTTGCTTGCGGGTGGAGATGATCGTGTTCTCTATTATATAAATAAAAAATACGAATTGATCAAAGGGTTTCCAGTTCCCAGTCGTATCACAAAAATTAAAATCGCAGATATCGATGGTGAAGGCCATCCCGAAGTGTTATTGGGTATCGGTAATGACTTCTTTGCAGCATTAGAAATAAAAGAGGATACAATTGCGAGCCATGATTTGAAATGGAAGATTCGTATAAACAATTCTATCATGGGTATTGAGGTGGTAGAGTTAGATGACACAGGAAAAAAATCGATAATATTTGCTGGATATGAAAAAATTATTCGTGTCGTGCAGGATTATAATTATGGTGTGAAGCCATCTCTTCATATTCCCGTGCATGCGGTATCCACCGAATTTGTTCAACCTCTTCAGCCGCGTGTTTTTTGCTCGGACAATGAAGCCCTCCCCCCAGAATCTTCCTCCGATAGTTTCGGAAGAGCAGAGTCCGCATCAGTCACCGAAAGTTCAGCAGAATATTTCGGTCAATCGGAACCAAACAACACTTCAAACGCTCGACAAGCTATATATTCATCACCAACTGGTGAAATCTCTCCGGTCAGTTCAACCCAAACCGAACACACAAACACAGCAGAACCACATCAAATTGCAAGTCGAGAAGTCGCAAAATCCAAGCAAATTGGAGAAAGGATTGGAACTGTTGAATCGCTACGCCGCGTTGAAATTACAGAAAAACCACATTTAAATGAATTCGATCAATTTTTTATCGAAACATCAATACAATTCACCGAACCAGCGGAGTCTATAGAATTTTCAATTTATTCTTCGATTCCGTTTGTAGATATACCAGTAATTGAAGAGACATCAATTTATTCAGCAATTCCGTACGAGGAAACACCGACGATCGAATTGCTGTGCAAACCTGAAAATTTATCAATCTTGAAAATCGAACAATTGGTAGAAGAGGAAGAGCCTATTCTACCGATGATTCCACAAATAATCTCACCCACTTCACAGACCGTAGAAACTACGACCCCGCAAACAATCTCACCCACTTCGCAGACCGTAGAAACTACGACCCCGCAAACAATCTCACCCACTTCGCAGACCGTAGAAACTACGACCCCGCAAACAATCTCACCCACTTCGTGGACCGCGGAATCGGCCCAATCTCAAGCAATTTTGACCGATTCTGAAACAAAAGCCGCCTTTAAACCCACATATCTTTCAGAGATTGAAGGACATCAAATTATTCCCAAATTGTATGAATTATTTACCGAAAACAAAATATTTTCTTCTCGAACGAAGATGTTGGAAGAATTTGAGAAGAAATTATGGATTAAATCCCTACTTGCGGAGATAATATTCAATGATTTGAAGGAGCATAATATAATCCAATACTCAAAAACAACACCAAGAGGATATTCTTGGAATTACAATTGTGCAGTGCCGAATTTTATATTGCAAAACAAATACACACAAATTTCTGAAACTGCGGTTGTTCAAAGCAAGTCTCCAAGTATTCAAGAGGTTAAAATTGGTTTAATCGATCAAATAGATTCCAATAAGATCGATGAAGAAAGGTTAGTACAGTTTCTCTCTGCGCAAGGCGTTATCCCTACAAAGACCAGATTGTTTGAATTATTTTTAGAGTTTGGAATTAAAAACGAGTATCATGATAATGTATTGTCGGATTTGTTTGAAAAAAATATTATTATTTATTCCCGCTCGGCTCCTCGGGGTTATTCAATAATTTCACAACAAGCCGTTGAGAAATCAAAAATAGGTTTAGATTTAATAAGCACTTCAGAAACGGGTATGAAAAAGCAGAGTAAGTCGACCTCTAAAAAATCAAGCAAGAAATCGAGTAAGAAATCCCGCAAGAAATCGAGTACTACAGTGAGTGAAACAAGAAATGAAATTATTGAGCCAAAAACAAAAATAATTATAGAATTACCCTCAAACCCTAATTCAATAGAGAATATCAAAGTTTCACAAGAAATTGTTGATAATAAAGCAGAGGAAGGGCCAACAAATAAAAGAAATAAGGAATCCTCGAAAAAATCAATTAAACTATCTTCGGAATCAAAAACCAAAATAACCATAGAAATTCCTGCCAACGCCGAACCCGCAGAGATTATAACAGATGCTAAAGCAACATTAGATTTTCAACCAGAAGAAGCGCCGGTTAAAAAAACGAGCAAGAAATCCACCAAGAAATCGAGCAAAA
>CAZUTM010000001.1:0-2528 GCA_964623665.1 uncultured archaeon | reverse complement strand
GAAGAAGCGCCGGTTAAAAAAACGAGCAAGAAATCCACCAAGAAATCGAGCAAAAAATCTACGGAAGCAAAGGCCGAAAACGACCTTGAAGCGAGAATTGAACCGAATTCGGTAGAACTCGCAAAAGAAGGACAATCGACTATAGAAATAAAAACGGAAGAAGCGCCGGTTAAAAAAACGAGCAAGAAATCCACCAAGAAATCCGGCAAAAAATCTACGGAAGCAAAGGCCGAAAACGACCTTGAAGCGAGAATTGAACCGAATTCGGTAGAACTCGCAAAAGAAGGACAATCGACTATAGAAATAAAAACGGAAGAAGCGCCGGTTAAAAAAACGAGCAAGAAATCCACCAAGAAATCCGGCAAAAAATTAGAATAAACATGAAAAAATCAGAGAAAACCCATTCTAACTATTTAAAGGCAGAATCCATTGATAGATTCTGCGTGAGAACCTTATACTTTGTTAAAAATATTTAAATGGGTAATGATAGCAAAAATATAACCTATCAATATGGTCTGCTCCCCTATTATTCTTTTTCAGGCTCTTCTTCCAAATCCATTTCTCCATCTTCCGAGCGTTTCTTAGTATGTTTCTTTGCCATTTCTTTGATCTTATTCAGTTTTTCTTCTTTTTCTTTTTCGATTCTTCTCTTTTCGTTTTCTTCTTGTTCTTTTTTTATTTTTTGCTCGATCTGTTTTAAGCGAATATCTCTTCTACGTTTTGCCACTGAACTTTGAAAATCAATATCTTGTGAATATCTTTCCGCAAGTTCCCGTAATTTTCCATTAATTTCCTCAAATTTCTTTTCATTTAACGGATTAAAGCCGCCAAAAATGGGGATTTCTGCTATGATGTTTAAATATTTCATAATTTCTTCCGGAAGAACATCGGAACGATTTTTTATGTTCAAATCGAATTCATCCCGAATTTCTCGATAGTCTTCCTTGATTGCAAACTGACACATTAAACAATTGATAATTCGATTTCGTAAAATTAACAAAATAGCCAATCCGATTAAGAATTTCACCGCCTCGTTGACATTACTTTGTTCCTTCTTGTCTAAATAGTCATATAACTTAGAAAGTATGATTGCACGATAAAAATACGGTGTTAAGATACAGAAATTTCGAATAATCCAGAATGGGTGAATGTTATATGGCGGTTTTTGTTTCAACAAATAAAACACCGTTCTGCCATCCCGACGCTTTGTAAGGACGCCCTCTTTATCCAATTGGTTTAAATATGTGGATACGGTTGACCTCGCAATTTTTTTAAAGAACAATTCGTATTCGTTTTCGATATCTGTGGTTGTTATTTGGCCTTCGGTCTCATCTTTAAAATCGTAGCCTAAAATGATACCCAAAATGTGATTTTCATGTTGACGCCCGGTTTTAGATCCATCCTCATCACCGGTTTCACGTCTTAAATCATAAATATCAATTATTTCCGGGCTAAATTCTTTTAATACCTTCCTTAATAGTTCAAGATCAGCAGAATCGACCATCTCGCCACCAATCAAAGAAAGAACAAAATGGTAAATAAATCATTTTCATCAAATTCATAATCTTCTTTATTCGTTGAAAGGTTGACTGAAGAAAGAAAAATAAAAAAATGTCGGAAAAACTCGAATTTGAATGCAAGAGATCGATAATTTGTGATCAATCGGACCGGATCTCATCAATATGAAATAGCGCATAGAAGAACACGAAAAGATAGACCACACCCGAGATGAATAAAGAGATATTCCGGACAATAATATTCGCTTCTGCACCCGGAAAAGCCACGAGGTTGGCAATAAAGAAGATGGCAACGAGAATATAGCCCATAATGTTATTTGAAATATTGAAATTTCGTTCTTTTGAACTTATAGCGGTTGTCATAAGCCATATGATTACAACGAGGATTAAACCAATCCAAGTCATATACACGAAAAAGATATGATCGATATACCATAAATAGACCATAAGCCCGAATGCGATTATCTGAACAAGGTTTTTTCCGAATGTATATGGTGATGTTAGTTCTTTTTGTGTTTCGAGGTATTGATATTCTGATGGTCCTCCTCTGATGATTGAAGTTAGCATATAAAAATCGCTGATTGTAAAGGATGTGGCGAGAGCCATGTTCAGAGAGTTTATAGCATCTAAATTTCCAATCCAATTATCATTCCAAAATGTTACAGCAATTGTAAATAATCCGGGCAAAACAAAAACGCCGGCCACCAATGGGATTAACGATAATACTACAATTATTATTTTAGAGAAGATACCAAGGGATTCACCATCATTCATTTCCTTATTGGATATACTGGCACGCCATATCAGCGATGCGAAAGTGAGTATTGTTACTACGGGAGAGATAAACGGAATAATGAATAATACCACGATTAAAAGAGCATTAATCGAAAAGAAAAAGCGCATACGGGTGGGAATAACGCTCCCGGTTCGATCCATCAGATCCAACACATCCGCAATATCTTTTTTGTATATCAACAAAATGTAGACCCAACATAATGAAAAACAAATGGG